>NZ_JAQQPR010000048.1:0-26607 GCF_036688705.1 Duganella sp. S19_KUP01_CR8
GTGTATGCGGGAGCGCAGGAGGTGGAGAATACCGCTGCCGGTATCAAGGTGAAGACCTATTGGCCGCAGGGCGTGGGTGTGGAAATTGATGAGCCGAGTAAAGCAACTGCGTTGTACTGGACGCATGCTGACAGGCTCGGCAGCCCGGCGGCGTTGAGTGACCAGAACGGTGATGTGCAGGAATCGCTGGCCTATGATGCTTGGGGCAAGCGCCGGGCGCTGACCACGCAGGCCACTGACGACAATATCGACGGCAAACTGGATAACAAGGGCTACACCGGTCACGAGACGCTTGATACGGTTGATCTGGTGCATATGAACGGGCGAGTGTACGATCCGCTGATTGGGCGATTTTTGTCGGGCGATCCGCTGGTACAAGATCCGGTGAATGGTCAAAGTTATAATCGTTATAGTTATGTTCTGAATAATCCAACCAACTTGACCGATCCGACGGGATTCTGTGGGAAAGGAGCGACCGAAGTCACTGGCTCCCCTTTCTGCCATACGTCAAATGAAAGCGCCGCGCGCGCGGCAGAAGCGTCAGGGACAAAAGGAACCGATCTCCAACGCCCAGGCAGGGATGCGAATGGCACCGTTGTTGCTACGAATGCTGGTAGAGTTGGTCCGGATAGTATCGTTAAGCTTGATGGAAAAGGTTCGACAAATTCACAATCAACCAATCTTGGTGGCGCTAATCCAGCTAGTGACAGTTCGACATCAGGCATTAGGCAGGGGGCCATGTCAGGTTCGCCTAATGGCGCAGAGAACATCCCACAAGTCATCATTCCAGGTAAAGTTCCTAGAGTGCCCGTGGAGGTCATTACAGAACAGCCCGTTGGTTGGGGGGCGTCCTCGTTAGGTCATGCGGCTATTTCCATGAGGGATACTGTATATACGTTTACCCATGGAGGCATGAAAATTCTTCCTAAAGCCGATTATCTTCGAGCAAATCAATTCCGGAATACTATCGGAGCAGTAGTGAATGTCTCGCAGGCCAAAGCTGCCCAAATGGAATTTTTCCTTTCCAGTTATCAGGCTGAGTATAGCGTGATGAGCTTATCTACTTGCGTTCAGCCTGTATATTTATCGCTAGTGATAGGGGGTGTATTGAATGCAGATAACCCACCATTGTTCCCTGCAAGCTTAGGAAATCAGGTTATTGATTCAGGAAAAGTGAAAAAGGTTAATTTTTATGAAAAAACAACCCCGGCTTCTGGAGCTGATTTCTTTTCGACCCGGCCATCATCTAATTGAGTTCGAATGTTATGAAAAATAGATATGTGGCGATATTTTTAATCGCAGTGATCGGTGCCCTTATCTTGGTGAGGAATTTTCTTTTCTATGAAAGCACTGAAATAACTGTATTGGCACCGACAAATGTAAATTTAAATAGCGGTTGGCCAAATGATCAAGGAAATCACGTTATCGGAGTTCTGTCGGCAGGAAATGTCTTTAAAGTCAGACCGATGATCGTTGATGATCATATGGTTTATAAGGTTGAATTTCAGTCACCGGCAGGAATCCAGACAGGATTTTTAATGTTTGACGGTTACTGTGGGAGCTCAATTGTCGAAACTCGTATTCGGCACTATTTATTTAAAAAGAATGAAAGAATTTCCGTCGATTGTCGAGCAAAAAAATGATCTAAATTGAGTTGATTCGGAAAATAGTAGTGGTGGGAATGCTCAAGGCGTAAAATATCCTTGTGCTGGTAAAGATGGTTGTGTCTGGATTCCAGCGAAGAAAGATACATCGCTCCCAGTAACGCCAGCAGACCGCGAGGTATTGCAATTTGCGGCCATTGCGGCTAATGGCATTCCATTTGAACGGCCGTTCATCTGGGCGGCTAGTGGATTAAAGGCTGCTATGGTACGTTCAAAGCTTGGCGAGCTGCACAGACATCTCGTGGTTTGAGTAAATTTAGAGGATCGTTCTCTTCACGAGTAAACTCGGCAGGAGGTGAGATTTGGACTTCTTCCCGCCGATCTCCACCGTCACTGGTCGCTATACCTACAAGACGCATGCGATGCTGTCGTCGGACTGGGGCATCCCGCTGGGTTCGCTGTGGGCCTTCGAGGGCTATGCGAACTTTATCGCATCGAAGGGCAAGGACGAAACGGGCAACGATACCGGCGCCGAGACCAATATCGACATGCAGCTAATGTTTGATGCGGGCGCCGCGATGGGCCACGCGAAGAACACCTTCCGCGTTGGTGTCGAGTACCAGTACTGGCGCAACAAGTTCGGCAACACCTCGGCCACCACCGGCGGCCAGGGTTATGTGGCGAAGACGCCGATGATCCGGGCTGAGTACCACTTCTAAGTTATCCGTAGTTGAACTACCGAGAGGCAGCCGTGAGGCTGCCTTTTTTCATTTGGCGAGCCGCGGTCGACGTGCCGTGCGACCGCAAGTGGATTGCATGAAAGATATTTAAGTTTTAAATTTGCAATAATTGGTTATTTTGTGTTAATATTTTGCGGCAATTTCTACTGGGAAATTTGCGCCCACTGTCATCGATCCGCTTCAGCTTCAATTCCCCCGGTTATTGAATACTGCCGCACAAGGCAGGTACTCCATCGCTCTGCCGAACGCATGGCGCGTTCGTGCTCCTCAACGTTTTTTTTTGAACTAGATAATGAAAAAAGCAGTCCTTGGTACCTTGCTCAGCCGTCTGATATTCGCGACCTTGGTCTTGTTTGGTTCAAATGTGTTTGCGGTGAACGCGCCGACGATTACGGTCACGCGTGATCCCGTGTTGATGGTCAACGGACGCAACTACACCTTGACCTGGTCCACCACCGATGCCAGTTCTGTGACGAATAGTTGCACCTCCACTGGCACAGGCTTCGCTGGCAGCATACCTTCGCCATCGGTGAGCGGCGTGTACAAGGGCTCTGGCAAGCCGGAATGGGTCGGCTATCCATCGACCTGCGTGTGGACCGCCACCGGCCCTGGCGGCAGCGCGACGGTCACCGAGACGATGTCGACCTACGAGGAGGAACCGTATCCGGCGCAGGCGCAAGTCAGTGCAACGCCGAGCAATATTCGTGTCGCCAGCGGACAGAGCACGGCGGTGCTCATTGCCGGCACCGCGATAGAGAAGGCCGGTCGCATCGTCAAAGTCGAATTGTTCAAGGACAGTGGCGCCGGCTATGGCGCAACGCCGGTGCAGGTTGTGAACGGCGTCGGGGAATCGTTGAACCTGACATACAGCAGCTCGCTGCCCCCCGGCACATACCGTTTCAAATTACGGGGCACGGATTATGTCGGCAACACGGTCGAGTCCACACCGGTGAGCGTCAACCTGGTTGACAGTCCGCTGCTCGGGACCATGAGCGGCGTCCGATACCAGCCCAATGCCAATGCAAACATCGGCCCCATTGAACCGCGAACCTTGGTTGGCTGGGTATGCCAGGATTCGGTTGCACAATCGTTGCCGTATCGAGTCTATGTAAACGCACCATCGGGACTGGGGGGCGTGATGGTGGCCTCAGGGCTGGCTAACGTTGCCTCCGAGACCGACAACGAGGCGGTGCAAGCGCAATGCCACACGCCGGGCGTGCCCCATCACTTCGCAGTCAGCCTCGGTGACCTGTATAGCAATTACGGCTACGCGCCATTGTTCGTCGAAGCTCAGGCTGCCAGCGGCAACTCCACCTTCGTGCTGCCGTGCAGCGATACCAATTGCACCGTTCCGGTCGCTTTTAATGTCTATCTTTCCTCTCCGGCCAATGGCGATCGATACACGGCCGGCGCCACCGTGGTGGCCCGGGCACAGGCGCCAGACGCCGCGACCAATTTCGACGAGGTATCCATTTCGTTTAACGGCCAATGGTTTCCAGCGACCAAAGGAAGCTGGGGAGAGTACTTTGTTAGCAAGGCAGGACTGACAGCGAACCCCACGCCTTACAGCATTCAGGCTAGAGTCCGAAAAGGCGCGGAGACTGTCTATTCAGGCACCCGCCAGATATTTGTCGCCGCAAGCAACCAAGTCACAATGATCCTGGCGCCTGCCAATAACGGCAAGGTGGTGGCACTGCGGCCGGCAGGGCTGCGCGTAACGCTGGCCGGACCTTTCAAGACGGTCAAGGACGTAAAATTCTATGTGAATGGCGCCTTACTGGGCAGCGGCGTGTCGGGGGAATCGAACGACACTCCCGAGCAATGGGATATGACCTGGCCTGCGATGCAAGGCGGGCTCTATGCCATCACGGCCCGCGCCTTTGATGCCAACGGTGTACAAGTGGCTCAGTCGCTAGTGTCGAATGTCACGGCCGAACTGTCCTCCGCCAGCTTCCCGCCGCCTGAACTGAACCTTATCCGCACGCCTGCGACCATGATCGCCGGTCAGCCATTTTCGGTGACGTGGACTTCAAAGAATCTGACATCGCTGGGCGTTGTATGCACCACCCAAAACGGCGGCTACACAACCAACGGCTGGAAGACGCTTGCTTTCAACAATACCGAAATTGGCACGGCCAATGCTGATTGGGTCGGCGCACCGTCGACCTGCACCTGGACCGGTAGCGGTAACGGTGGGAACATCAGCTATGTTGAAACGATGACGACCGTTGTCGCCGGCACTGGCGCGCAAGATGCGGGAAATCCGGTTGTCGCGGTATCCTCACCTGTATCCGGCAGTTCCTATGTTACCGACGGTACAGACGCCGACAGCAGCGCCACGGTCACCGTAACGGGCACCGCCACACCGGCCATAGGCGCCACGATTGCCAAGCTGGAAGTGATCGAGGCTGGCGTTTCGCTATCGATGCCGATTGGCGGCAATAACCTTAACACTACGGTCGCCTTGAAGGAAGGCAAGCATCAACTTCAACTGCGGGCGACGGATACCAGTGGGCGCGTAACAGCCAGTGCGGCCGTGCCGGTCGACGTGACCAGGTTGACGGCGGGCGTCAATGCCCGCTTCATCGCTCAGAACGTACCGGCCACCATGCGCGCAGGCCAGCCGTACAGCGTGACGGTGCAAATGCAAAACACGGGAACGACGACGTGGACGGCAGCCGGCGCATATCGCCTAGGCACCCAAAATCCGCAGGACACCCGTACCTGGAACAGCACCGGCCGCGCTTACCTGACAGCGCCAGTTGCAACGGGCCAGATGGCAATTTTTACGATACCGGTCACGGCGCCACTACGTGGCGACACTTATAATTTCCAGTGGCGGATGTTGCAGGATGGCGGAATGTGGTTTGGCGACACTACGCCGAACCTGGCCATACCTGTGGCAAACGGAGCCGGGCCGAGCGCTTCGCTGTCAGTCAGTCCTACCAACGTGCGCATGGTCGGCAGTACCCCGGCGACGCTGACCTTTACCGCTGCTGGCGCCGAACTTGGCCACAAACTGACTAAGCTGGAGGTGTTTGTTGATACCGGCTCTGGATTCCCGGACACCGCAGCGAAGACCGCGACCGGCGATCTGGATAAACTGGGATTGAACTACACCGCTACGGCAACCGCGGGCGTCTATAAATACAAGGCCCGAAGTACCGACGAGCTGGGTGTGCAGACGGAATCGCCGATCGTGTTGGTGAACGTGACCAACAGCACGTTGCTGGGACAGGTGAGCGGCGTGCGTATCGACAGCGCCAACAAGCCGCAGTTGATCGGTTGGCTCTGCCAGCCGGGCGTCGCTCAGGCGCTGAACTATCAGGTGCTGCTGGACGCGCCGACGACTTTTATCGGCGGAACGGCGCTGACTTCGGGCATTGCTGATATTGGCACCGAAATCGACAATCCTGCGGTACAGAACAGCTGCGGAACCCAAGGTGCCAGCCATCATTTCAAGGTGGACCTGAGCGCGTATGCAACCCAGTATCCTGGCCGCGCCATCTATGTGCGCGGTCTGGCTGCCAGCGGCGGCGCCGATGTGCTACTGCCGTGTGCCGACAACAGCTGCACGATACCTGGCAGCCTGCGCATCGCGTTGAGTTTGCCGGCGAACGGCCAGCACTATACTGGACCTGCGCCGGTATTCATGAGGACGCTGCTTAGCGGCGGCGCCGGTCCGTACGATGAAGTCGCGCTCGGCGTCGATGGCACATGGACTGCCGCCAATCCAGATGGTGCGGTGGATGCGTATTCGCTTACCTCCGCGTCGCTGCCAGCGCGTGCGGTGCCGTATGCGATACAGTCCCGCGTCCGCCAGGGTAATACCACGCTGTATTCGGCCGTCAACATGATCAGCGTAGATGTATCGAATGGCGTCAGCGTAGCATTGGTGAGTCCGGCCAGCGGTGCATCGGTGGCGAGTGGAGACTCGATGAATCTGTCGGCGACGACCGCTGGTTCGGTGGCGCCGGCATCGGTGAAGTTCTACGCCAATGCACAGCTGGTGGCCACCGCAACGCAGAGTGGAAGTAGTTGGACTGCCGTCTGGAACAATATTGTCGCTGGTACTTATAACGTCACGGCGGCGGCGTTCGACGGCAATGGGATTTTGCTGTCTCAAACGGCGCCGGTATTGCTGACTGCGATCGGATCGGGCAACAGCTCCGAGACGCCGCTGGCGGTGCAAATCGATACGCCGCATCTTAAAAACGCGGATGCCGGCACCTTGCCGGGCGAGCTGGGGATTAACAATGCCGGCGCGGCTACCTACGGAATGCCGATCGTGGTCCCGCCGGGGACGGCCGGCTTGCAGCCGTCGATCTCTCTCGACTACAACAGCCAGGGCGGCAACAGCATCGTCGGCCTGGGATGGAGCATCAGCGGCATGTCGCGCATCGCGCGCTGCGGTCAGACGATAGACCAGGACGGCGTCAACGCCCGCATCAATTTCAGCCTGACCGACCGGCTGTGCCTGGACGGCCAGCGCCTGGTGCTGGTCAACCTGGCGATGAGCGATCTGAACTACTGGGCCGACACGGCGGAATACCGCACCGAGCATGATGGCTTCAGCCGCATCACGGCCCGGGGCGTGACGACCGGCGACAACCTGGCCGGCCGTAGCTTCCAGGTCAAGAGCAAGGATGGTCGCATCATGACCTACGGCGGCACCGCGTCGAGCGTGGTCAAGGCGATCGTCCAGGCTTATGCATGCGATGCAGAGAAGACCTGCACATCGGCGGCGAAGAACGGCCCGATAGGCTGGGCATTGGACACCGTTAAGGACCGCTACGGCAACTACATCAACTATAACTACACGCAGAGCCCCACGACGGGCGAACACGTGCTGGCCGATATCCGATACGGCGGCAACGGGCTGGCGCCGCACGCATCGGTAGTGTTCACCAGCGACACCAAGCGCTCCGACGCCTGGACGCGCTACATTGATGCCGCGCGCAACGACTTGCGCAGGCGCGTGAACAACATTTCCACCTATGTGGGCGACGACCTCAGCGCCGACGCGACCGCCGGCACGCGGATACGCTCGTACACGCTGACATATGAGCGCAGCCCGACCAGTGGCCGCAGCCTGCTCAACAAAATCGGCGTGGCCGCGCGCAATCCGCAGACCGCTGTGGATGACGTGTTGCCGGAAACTATTTTCAGTTGGGGCAAGCCGGACGAGGCGAAGCATGCCGGCTTCGAGGCGCCCGTTGCGTTCCTCGGCGGTCCACGTTTGTCGCAGTTGACGACATCGAACCCGGTCGACAACAAAATCCACGCGAACCTGTTTGCCTTCGCGGACTTCGAAAACCATGGGTTCACCGATATCCTGGAGAAGAGCGTGGCGCCGCTGGATGTACCGAAAACCGATCTCCAGCAGTATGCCGACATGTCGCTGAAGACGTCCTATCGCTACTTCCACAACAATGACGGCAAGGGTTTTACCGAGTACAGCTACATCATCAACACGGGCAAAGCCTTTGGTGTGCTGGAGACCGCCGACTTCAACGGCGATGGCGCGCCTGACCTCTTGGTATGGAGCGACGCCAAGCTGGCGATCTGCCTGTCGCCGCTGGGCGCTGGCGGCAGCCTCGGCGACGCGGGTTCGACCATCACGTTCACCTGCGATCCCACCTTGCCAACCACGGGTTCGGCGGAATCGCGGTATGTTCCATATATAGTCGACATTCTTGGTGATGGCCGTTCCGCGCTGTACGGCCGCGTTCCTTTCGGAGGCGGAGACAGTACCCTGTGCATCCAGCACAAATGCAAAGCCGTCGCCGATCCACCGGGTGCGATCGTTGGATTTAGTTATGCAGCCGACGGTTCTCCGGAATTCTACCGCCACGACTACTCGGAATATTCCGGAATGGTCGATTACGCAGGTGTGGGCAAACCGTTTGACACCCATTTCAGCAAGCCGCATTTCACGAATCAGATATTTATCGACGAGCAGCCCAGGGACAAGAAAGAGTGGGTCAACATGAAGCCCACCATCAGCATATTGGCGGTGGATGATCCGTCGACGACGGTGAGCTCGGCGCCAGTCGGGGGATATGGTTACCGGCAGTATCCTGCGCCGGGAATCACCGCGCGTGTACCGTATATGTTTGAGGACAACACTCCCGGCATGGGTCGCGACGGCGACTTTAACGGCAGCGGCTACTCCAGCCTGGCGTTCGGCTTCCTTGAATATAACTATGATCAATTGCCGTTCACCTACAGCAGGGCCGAGATGACGCTGTGTTTGTCAACCGGGCGTTCGCTCGACTGCCACGTCCGGAAAAAATACAGCGGTTCCACGCTTGGCGCGTTCGACGGCATCGATAAGCCGAACCGTCTGCAGTACCTGGCGGTGCGCGGTGTCGGTAATTTCATCGGTGACGGTCAGCCGAGCATTCTTGCCGAGTCGATGAAAATGGTGTCAAGTGGCCCGTTCGGGACGACGAACCTGTATATGTGCCGCGTGATGGGCGATGACGTCTCCACCAAGGATGATGGCTCGGACGACAGCAATATCGAATGCGATCCCTGGGCGGCTCCCACCGGCGTATCGGGCGAGCAGCGCTTCTTCCTGGACGTGTTGGGTACCGGCCGCACGCAACTGGTGACTTACCATGAGGACTGGAATGCCAGCGATCCGGGCAAGTTCACCTCTAGCTGGAGCGTTTCCAAGCCGACCGACGTCGCCGTCGACGGCCAGGCGTTGGACCGTATCTATGCCGTCAAGAACGGTATGGGTGCGACCTCGACCGTCACCTACACGGAAGGGCTGGTGGATGGCACCGTCAAACACAGCGGTAAGCTGGCGCTGGCCTATCCGCAGCACCTGTCCAGCGGCGTGGGCAAGTACGCGACCACGCTGACCACTGCCAACGGCGCCAGCGGCAACCTGGTGCGCACGTACCGCTTCGAGGATCCGGTCATCGACGTGAACGGGCGCGGTTCGCTGGGTTTCGCCCACGTGACGATAAAGGACGAGCAGAGCCAGGTGCAGACCGACACCGATTTCGGCATCAAATGGCCGTTGACGGGCATGGTGCGCCAGGAAGTGGTCAGCCGCGGCGGCAAGAAATTGTCGCAGACCGATAATACGCTGGCGTTGACGATGTTGGCGCAGGCGAATGGCGGGCACACGTGGTTCCCCGCAGTGGCCAACAGCGTGGTCCAGCGCTGGGATTTGAGTGGCGCCGAGATGGGGACCACCACCACCAGCGGCTCGGCAGGTGGCAACGCCAGCATCACTTACGACACGTACGGCAATGTGCTGTCCTCGCGCGTGGTGGTCAGCGGAGCCAACCCGGACTTCGCTCACACCACCGATACGGTGAACACCTACACCACTAATGATGCCGAGCGTCTGTACCTGGGCTTGCCCGACTCGGTGACGGTGACGAAGTCGCACAACGGTGATGGCGGTACGGCGGTCGCGCGCAAGGTGGCCATGGAGTATGAGAGCAGCGGCAAAATTAAAAGCCAGACGGTGGAACCGGATACCCCGGCGCTCAAGCTCAAGACCAGCTTCACGTACGACAGCACCTTCGGGGTACTGCTTACCAAGCAGCTCAACTGGTTCGATCCGGACGCCGCGAAAGAGACTAGCCGCGTCGAGGCCACGATGACCTACGATGCCAAGGCGCGTTTCCCGGCGACCGTCAAGAACGCGCTCGAACATTTGGAGACCCATGCGTACAACGCCGGCACCGGCGCGCGCACCAAGCTGACGGGACCGAACGGCCTGTCGACGGTGTGGGAAGTGAACGGCTTCGGCCGCGTGACGCGTGAACTGCGCGCCGACGGCAACGCATCGCAGAGTTATATGAAGCAATGTGCCGGCGATTGCCTGGGCTCGGAAGTGGCCGTGGTGATCACCGAGCAGTTCCACGGTGCCGACCGCATCGCTGTGCCACAGGTGGCCTATATGGACAACGTGGGGCATGTACTGCGCACGTTGACCTGGGGCTTCGACGGCAGCGCAATCACGTCGAACAAGACCTACGATGTCGCCGGCTTGCCGCTGGATGACGATGTGCCGCATTATGGCAGCGTCGGCATGCCGGCCGTACACCGGGAATACGATGCGCTGCATCGCCCGGTGCTGGTGCGCACCTTCGCCGATAACGGCAAACCCGCAAAGGACGGCAAGCCCGCCATAAAGGGCGACGCCGTCGACAGCACCTTCACGTACGACGGACTGAAGGTCACGCTGACCAATGCGAAACAGCAGTCGCGCATCGAGTACAAGAATGTGCTGGGCATGACGTCGTCCGTGGAAAACGTGGTGGCCGATTCTACTAAAACCCTGACGACGAAGTTCAGCTACGACGCCTGGGGCAGCCTGGTCAAGACGATCGATCCGAACGGCAACGTCATCAAGGTCGGTTACGACACGCTGGGGCGCAAGATCAAATTGAATGATCCCGACCTGGGGCAGATCGATTATTCCGTCAATCCCTTGGGCTTGGTTTGGAAGCAGGTCAACCCAGTGCAGCGCGCCAAGGGAGATAGCTTCGCCACGCAAATGAAGTTCGACGCGTTGAATCGGATGACCGACCGGGTTGAAGACAACCTGGAAAGCCATTGGATCTACGATACCGCCACGCTCGGCAAGGGCCAACTGGCGGAGGCCTACACAGGCAAGCCGGCGACCAAGGATTACCGCCGGACTCACTCCTACGATACGTTGGGCCGGCCGGCGTCCACGACGCAGCAGCTGTTTGACGGTAGCTACGTGAGCACGGTGACGTACGATGCATGGGGCCGTCCTATCGGCCAGTCGTATAACCATGTCGCCGATCCCGTCAAGGAGTTCGTCCAGCGCTACAACAAGTATGGCTATCTTGAGCGAGTGGAGCGCAAGGGGCTGGTGCTGTGGCAGGTAAACGAGCAGGATGCGGTGCAACATCCAACCAAGGTCAAACTGGGCAATGGCCTGGCGCAGAGCGACAGCTACAGCGAGCAGAGCGGACGCCTGCTCGAAAGCCTGACCGACGCCGGCGGGTTGATCCGGTTGCAGGAGGCATACCACTACGACATGCTCGGCAACGTCACGCAGCGCACGCAGTACTGGGACACGAGCGGCTTCATCGAATCGTTTGAATACGACGACCTGAACCGCTTGACCTTGAGTCGGATCGGTAGTGCCGACAAGGTATTCACTTACGACGACGCGGGCAACCTGATGTCGAAGACGGGTGTAGGTACGGGGAAATATGCGTATCCGGCGCAAGGCGAAACAGCGGTGCGGCCGCATGCGGTGACGGGCATTGCTGGCATCACGGGCAGCTTCAACTATGACGGCAATGGCAATCTGTTGAGTGACCCGTGGCGCACTGTGACATGGACCAATTTCGACATGCCGATCAAGATCGCCAAAGGCGGCAAGTCGAGCACCTTCGTCTACGGCTCCGAGCACCAGCGCACGCGGCAGACGCGCGACGACGGCACGATGACGGTGTACGGCGGCGCGCAGGAAGTCGAGTTGGACGGCACTGGCAAAGTGACGACGGTCAAGACGTACTGGCCGATGGGGCTGGGCGTGGAGATCGACAAGGTCGGTGCGACGGCGACCGAACTGCATTGGACGCATCGTGATCGCTTGGGAAGTGTGGTGGCGATCAGCAGTGAGGCGGGCGCGGTGCAGGAACCGCTGGCCTATGATGCATGGGGCAAGCGCCGCATGCCTGATGGCAGCGCCACACCGGACAATCTGGACGGCGTGATCGACAATAAGGGCTACACCGGCCATGAGATGCTCGATCCACTGGATCTGGTGCACATGAACGGGCGTGTGTATGATCCATTTGTGGCGAAGTTTATGTCGGGGGATCCGCTGATTCAGGATCCGACCAACGGGCAGAACTACAATCGTTACAGCTACGTGCTGAATAATCCAACGAATATGACGGATCCGACTGGATTTGCTGTATGTGATGGTGGCGCGACCGAGGGATGCTATGGCCAGAGCATGGCCGCTCAGGTGAACACTGTTGCACTGGGAACGCCAAAAGTAAGCGGTGATGGAGAATCGAGAACCTCCGGTCAGAAGGTCGATCCAAACGCCAGTACAAAGCAAGACGTAAAAAGTCCGGCTCCTACAACCGGATCTCCTGCGCCAGGTCGCGATTCGACAAACAGTAGTGGCAGCGGTCCGACCTGCACTGCGGGTAGTTCTGCCGGTACTTGTGCAACGCGGACTAATAACATCGTCCAAGATGGCATGCCTGTTGTTGTTGTGAAACCGGAAGGCTATGTGCGAGCGAAACCATCTACCTTTGGAGTAACTCAGGCTGATCGAGAAGTTGCGCACATGTTTGGAATTGCGGCCAGCGGTTTGCCATTTGATAGAGCAATTGTTGGCGTATATCGAGGGTATCAATTTGTCAATGCAGCACGTGCGGCACGGGCATTAAGAACTTCGGAGGGCATGGCAAACTCTGTAAGCGGTATGCGGTTGAATGCACAACTTGCCGCCGAGCGGGCGGCAGGAGCAAGGGCACCAACCGCAATTACAGAATATTCGGAGCACGTATTGCAACAAATTGCTGGAAGGGACGGCGGTATCGGTGTCAGTGAAGCCGCTCTGCGGGATGCATTTGCGAACCCTACGAATATTCGATTTGCGCCTAGTAAGTACGGGCCTACTTTCCAATTTATTGGACAAGACGCTACGATAGTGGTAAATACCGAAGGAAGGGCTGTAACTGGTTGGGGAACGAGTGCAGCGGGGGTTAAGTGATGAAAATTGATCTGACGTTACGGCAAATACAAATCGTTGAATCCCTCAAATCGAAAAGCGAGCTGACGGATCAGATTATGTTAGATAAGCTTTTGACGGAAGAAGTAGACTTCAATGATATTGAAAATCTATGTTTAATTATAAATGGTGAATTCCTGATGGAGGGTATATTGCCAAGCTTTGAGCCTAACCCATATGGGTTGGAACTCGAAGGCTTATTAGACTCAGTCAACCGTGCTCGTATTCAGCCTTGAATCTCATTCCTAGCTGTAGGGGAACATCTGATATTCGGATGCTTAGCTAGAACCTGCTCTCACTGACCGGTCGCCTAAACTGTTTCCCGTCCTAGTGCTGCGGCCGATTGCCGGAACAGGCCCGCCCTGCGGGACCGCACAACGACTGATTGGGCGTCTCAACTGACTACGGCCGAGTCCATGTCCGAATGCGGGAACGGATCCCGTCGCGTTATGCCAGTTCCCTGATGATTGCTGGCCGCGATTCGCTGAACAGAACGTGACGCCACCGATGGCGATGGGTGCTTTTGGTTGGCCCGATCGAGAAAACCAGCAGCGCGGATATTGAACTGCTGGAATTTCAGCCGGATAAATTGAATCGACGCTTGCTGCTTCGTGGAGAAGCAAAAGGGGAGGCGGAGTCGATTTGCTCTTGCTGAAGCGTTGACCGCCCAGCCTACTTCACGCCATGCCCATTGACGCACCGGAAAAACCGCAAGAGGGATCGTGTGCAAACGATCTCGTTAGAAATACGCGCGACGATAAACCAGTATGTTGGTTTGCATGAGATTTTGACCCGAGCTCAGGCTTAGATTTGCATCGTTGGTTGTCCCGTTTCTTGGAGCGTAAATCTCTCATCCTTAGGCTTGCTGGAGCTCCCCAAGCTGAAGTAGCCGGGTCAAATGAACTGGGTCAAATTAGCTCGCAAACGAACACCGAAGAGGGGCGGCCTCATCGCCAAGGCCGCCAAAAGCAAGAAAAACATCAGTCGGAGCCCGAAAAGACAGTCTTGTCATAAAACAAAATTAGTTGACTAATTGAATTTTTCAAGGCATCATTTGCATAATTGGTAATTTGATTGCCAATCAACATTCCAACTCGTGATCACTGCTGTCGACGTTTTAATGCTTGGTACTCGACACGCTGCCGCTGTGCTATCACCAACACCTAGTGGCTTCCTAAGCAAACCTTCATGATTTCGGCGTTTTTCCCTTTTTGTCGCTTTCATGCGCAGCGCCTGTTCCGGGCCCATCCTTTTGTTGCCGTGGCATGCGCTGCGTCGCTTTTGCTATTGACGGCGTCGTTGGTGCTGATGGCGCAAGAAACCCAGGCAACAAAGTTGGCCACTGAGCAGCTGGATCAACTGCGCCGTGCTGCATCCCGCCCTGCTGCCGCTGAACCTGTTGCGAGCCGTCAGTTGGCGGCGCCGGCGCTGCCGTGGTTTCAGAGTTCCGATCTGGTCGCCCAGTTCAGCCGGGTGGCGGAAGAGAGCAAGCTGCCACTGGACGAAATCGGCTACTTGTTGGAAGAGGGCACAAACCGGCCCTATCTGCGCTACCGGGTCACAATGACGGTGGCGGCCAGCTATCCGGCGATACGCCAGTTTGTCAGTAACGTGACCTCGACCATGACGCATGTGGACCTGGACAGCATCAACTGCACGCGCGCCGACATCGTCGTTGCGCCACTGACTTGTGAGCTGGCATTCTCGGCTTTCTTCCGGGCGGAAGCGCATGGATAAGGCGGCCCGCATCCGCTGGGCGATCTTGTTGAGCGCATTGGCAGCGACGATCGCGGCGGTGTTCTATCCCGCCGCAGATGGCCCCGTTGTCGAAGTCTCAGGCTCCGCGCCCCGTCAGCCTGCCGTCGCGACCACACTGGTCAGCGTAGTCGGCGATGTGGCCGAGCCCGACACCGAGGAAGCGAGCGACGTTGATCCTTTCGCGCCGCGTGGCTGGCAGGCGCCGCCGCCTCCCGCGCCGCCGCCGCCGCCGGCTCCGCTGGTGGTGGCCGCCGTGGACCTGACGCCGCCCGGACCGCCCGAGCTGCCTTTCCGCTTTGTCGGCAGCATGAACGACAGTACGGAGCAAGTGGTCTACCTGGCGCGCGGCGACCAGGCCATCGTGGCCCGGACCGGCGAGGTGCTCGACACCCAGTACAAAGTGCTGGCGATCGGTCCTAAGCAAATTGAGTTTGAACATATCCCCACCGGCGCCAAGCAGGCCCTGGTTTTCCCCGCACGCGACAACTAATCCATGACCCGATTCTCCGACCGTTTCTCTTCCCGATTTGTGGCGAGCCTGATCTGCCTGGCGACGCTGGCCGGCTGCGCCGCGGAGCGCCACCACCGAGACGGCCTGGCGGCCATGGAAGCACAAAACTATCCGAAGGCTGTGGCCGAGCTGGTGCAAGCGGCTGAGTTGAAACCCAAGGACGTCGAGTACCGCAACGACTGGCTGCGCGTACGCGAAACCGCGACCGGGAAGTTGTTGGCGAACGCCGCCACGGCGGCGGCCGAAGGCAAGCTGGTCGAAGCCGAGCAGTTCTACCGTGGGATCTTGCAGTTCGACCGTGACAACGCACGGGCCTTGGCGGGGCTGGAGACGCTGGCCAACAGCGCGCGCGCGGCGGACGACGCGGCGCAGGCGCGCGCCGCCTTCAAGGACGGTGATTTGGCGAGGGCGTCCGAACTGGCGACGCGGGCGTTAAAGCACACCCCAAACCAGCCGGAGGCAAAGGCTGTGCGTCGCGAAATCGAAGCGATCCAGGCGCAGGAGATGCTGGTGGCGCCCAGCTTGGGCAGCGCTTATAAAAAGCCGATTAACCTGGAGTTTCGCGACGCCAGCATCAAGATGGTGTTCGATGCCTTGTCGCGTACGACCGGCATTAACTTCATCTTTGATCGCGATGTCAAAAGCGACCAGCGCACCACGGTGTTCCTGAAGCAAACCACGCTCGACGATGCGATCGACGTCATCCTGTCGACGGGCCAGCTGGACAAGAAGATCCTCAACGCCAGCAGCGTGCTGATCTACCCCAACACGCCCGCCAAGACGCGCGAATACCAGGATTTGATGGTGAAGGCCTTTTACCTGTCCAATGTGGAAGCCAAGCAGGCGGCCAACATGCTCAAGACCGTGCTGAAGCTGAA
This sequence comes from Duganella sp. S19_KUP01_CR8, assembly GCF_036688705.1. Classification (NCBI taxonomy): domain Bacteria; kingdom Pseudomonadati; phylum Pseudomonadota; class Betaproteobacteria; order Burkholderiales; family Oxalobacteraceae; genus Duganella; species Duganella sp. S19_KUP01_CR8. The sequence continues at coordinate 16,254 of NZ_JAQQPR010000048.1, forward strand.
GGACATCTACGTCGACGACAAATACAATCTGCTGGTGCTGCGCGAGAATCCCGAGTCGATCGCGCTGGCCGAGAAGCTGATCGCCTTGCAGGACCTGGAAGAGCCGGAGGTGATGCTGGATGTCGAGGTGCTGGAGATTAACCGCTCCCGCTTGCTGAACCTCGGCATCCAGTGGACCAACCAGTTCACCCTGACACCGCTGGCCATCACCACCAGCGGCGGCGGCACCTCCGGCAGCGGCGGCACCGGCGCGGTCGGCACGTCGTCGATGAAGCTGAGCGACCTGAAATCGATTAACTCCTCGGTGATCGGCATTACGCCGCCGAGCGCGACCGTCAGTGTGCAGAAGAGCGATGGCGACGCCAATCTGCTGGCCAATCCGCGCATCCGCGTGCGCGACCGGGAAAAGGCCAAGATTATGATCGGCGATAAAGTCCCGGTGGTGACCACCACCAGCAGCGGCACCTTCGTGACAGAGAACATCCAATACCTGGACGTGGGGTTGAAGCTTGAGGTCGAGCCAGACATCCACTTGCGCGACGAGATCGGCCTGAAGCTGTCGCTGGAAGTAAGCTCGTTGGTATCGTCGATTAAGACCAACAACGGCTCGCAGGCCTACCAGATCGGCACGCGTAACGTGAACACCGCGCTGCGCCTGAAGGATGGCGAGACCCAGATCCTGGCCGGCCTGATCAACGACGAGGACCGCTCGTCGGCCAACCGCATTCCGCTGCTGGGCGATTTGCCGGTGCTGGGCCGGCTGTTCGGCAGCCAGAACGACAACCGGCAAAAGACCGAGATCGTGCTGTCGATCACGCCTCACCTGATACGCAACATCCAGCGCAAGAGCGCCACCGACGAATCGTTCTGGTCCGGCACGGAGGCCAGCCTGCGCAACCGGCCTTTGCAGCTGCGCAGCTTCGATCCTGCCGCCAATCAGGCGTCCGGCGCCGGCGCGCAACGCAATGCGGCAGCGGGCGCCGGGGCCGCTGCCGGCGGCGGCGCTGCTCCGATGTCGCCGCCGGGATCGGCAAACGCGCCCAAGCTGGCCTGGGCCGGACCCGCCGGCGCGCGGGTCGGCGAGACCGTGACCCTGACGCTGAACATGGACAGCCCTGAGCTGCTGCGTGCGGCATCGCTGCAACTGGCGTTCGATCCGGCCGAGCTGGAGATCCTGGCGGTGGACGAGGGCGATTACTTCTCCAAAGGCGGCGCCAGCACCTTTAGCAAGGCGATCGATGCGGCCAGTGGCCGGGTGTCGATAGGGGCCGGTGTTGCCAGCGGCGCAGGCGCCAAGGGCGGCGGCAAGGTACTGACGGTGACCGTGAAGGCGCGAGCGCCTGGCAACGGCAACGGCGTTACCGTCATCGCCATGACGCCGATCGGCGGTGAGCATGCGGTCGGTCGCCCCGGCCTGCCGCTGGCCCATCCATTGACGGTGGCCCGATGACGCACACGCTGCCCAGCCGCAGGGCATCCGGTGGATTCAGCTTGATTGAGTTGTTGGCTGCCGCGGCGATCCTGGGCCTGTTGGCGACGGTTGCCGTGCCCTTTGTCGAGACGGCGATCAAGCGGCAAAAAGAGCAGGCCCTGCGCATCGCCTTGCGCGACATCCGCCAGGGTATCGACGCCTACAAAAAGGCGGTGGTGGATGGGCGGATCAAACTTGCCGACACGGCAGCCAGCGGCTACCCGGCCACGCTCACCGACCTGGTGGCCGGCGCTCCGAACGAGAAGAATGCCGGAAAGCCGCTGTATTTCTTGCGACGCATTCCGCGCGATCCTTTTGTCAAGGATGCAGCGACCGCCGCCATCGACACCTGGGGGCTGCGCAGCTTTGCGTCATCGGACAAGAGTCCGGCCAAGGGCAGCGATGTGTTCGACGTTTATTCGACATCGGACGGAACCGGCTTGAACGGCGTGCCGTACCGGGAGTGGTGATCATGCGCTCGAGTAAAGGATTCACCATGATCGAATTGCTGGTGACGCTGGCGATTATTGGCATGCTGGTGTCGCTGGCCGCGCCGCGCTACTTCGGCAATATCGACCGGGCCAGGGAAGATGTGCTGCGCGAAGATCTGTATGTGATGCGTAGCGCGATCGACCATTTTTACAGCGACCGCAATGTCTATCCGGCCAAGCTGGACGATCTGGTGACGGAAAAATACCTGCGCAGCTTGCCGGTCGATCCCTATACGCAAAGTGCGCTCAGTTGGTTCCCTGTCCCGCCGACCGACGCATCCCTGGGTGGCGTGGCGGATGTCAAGAGCGGTGCGCCAGGCAAGGGCCGCGATGGCACGCCGTTGAGTGGGTGGTGACGCGTGCAACGACAACAAGGGTTTAGCTACGTGATCGTGATGTTCCTGGTCGCCGTGCTGTCGATCGTGGCGGTGCGCGCGCTGGAAAACACCCTGACCGCCGAGCGCCGCGACAAGGAGGAGCAGCTGCTGTGGGTCGGGCAGGCCTACGCCGACGCCATCGCGGCGTATTACAACGGCTCGCAGGGGACGCAAAAACGCTGGCCTAAAACGCCGGACGATTTGCTGCTGGATGAGCATGCCAACAGGGTCTCCAGGCCGTTGCGCAAACTCTACCGCGATCCGATCACCGGTTCCAAGGCCTGGGGCTATGTGTACAACGGCGATGATCTGATCGGGGTTTACTCGTTGTCGACCCTGAAGCCGCTGAAGCGCGATCAGTTTCCGCCCGAGCAGGCCAGCTTCAGGAATGCGGCCAGCTACCAGAACTGGAAGTTCGTCTATGTTCCCCAATAAGCGCGCGGGCTTTACCTTGCTGGAGCTGCTGGTGGTGATCGTGATCATCGGCCTGCTGGCGGCGTTCGTGGGGCCGAAGTATTTTGCCCAGCTCGAGCGTTCGAAGGCCCAGATCACCCGCGCCCAGATTGATGCGTTCGACAAGGGGCTCATCCAGTACCGCATCGACACCGGCCACTATCCGGCGCCGGAACAGGGGCTGGTGGCCCTGTTCGCGCCGCCGCCCAACGAGGCGCTGTGGCGTGGCCCGTATCTGAAAAAGATGTTGCCGGCGGATGGCTGGGGGCGGGCTTATGTGTACAAGCTGCCGGGGAGCGGTGAGCGCGAGTTCGAAGTCATCTCGTACGGCAGCGACGGCGCGCCGGGCGGCGTGGGTGACGCCGCCGATATCGCCAACTGGCACTAGACGAGGATCAGAATGCAGTTCCGTGCAAAAGTATTGACTCAGCAAATGACGATCGACCAGGTCGACGTCGATGCGTCCAGCGAGGAAGAGGCGCGTCGTTTCGTGGCGTCGTCCGGCGCGAAGGTGCTGGACCTGCGGCCGGTCCGCGCTGGACTGAAGCGCTCGTCGGGACAAAAGAAATTCAATCTCAGCGTGTTCAACCAGCAGCTGCATTCCTTGCTGGACGCCGGCCAGACCGTGGTCGAGGCGATTGAAGTGCTGGGACAGAACGACCGGCGCGGCCGCCACCGGGCGATCTACGACACCTTGCTGCAAGGGCTCAAGCAGGGCAACCAGCTGTCGGATGCGATGGCGACGCTGCCATCGGTATTTTCGCCATTGTATATCGCCATGGTGCGCGCCAGCGAGACCACCGGCACCGTGCGGGCGGCGATCCGCCGCTTCATGCTGTATCAGCGCCAGGTCGACGACATACGCGGCAAGATCGCGGCGGCGGCGACCTATCCGGCCATCTTGCTGAGCGTCGGCTTCCTGGTGATCAGCTTCCTGCTGCTGTATGTGCTGCCGCGATTTAGCGCCGTGTATGACGACGCCGGCCCAAGCCGTCATGGCGAGGCGGGCTTTGTGCAGCTATGGGGCAGCTTCGTGCGCAACAACACGGTGCTGGCCTGGTCGAGCGTGATCGTCGCCGCCGCCGCCGTGCTGTCGGTGGTGCTGCATCCGGCCTTGCGCGCCTTGGCCTATCGGAAATTGCTGGCCCTGCCGTGGATAGGCGAGCGGGTGCTGGTGCTGCAACTGGCGCGGCTGTACCGTACGCTGGGGATGCTGCTGCGCAGCGGCGTCAGTGTGTTGTCGGCCATGCGGATGACGCAGGCTTCGATGCCGGTCACCATGCACGCCGATTTGACGGCGGCGGTGCTGGCGGTGAGCGAAGGGCAGGCCATGTCCAAGGTGATGAGCGAGTACAACCTCAGCACCGAGGTGGCGCAGCGGCTGTTGCTGGCGGGGGAGTCGTCCGGCAATCTGGACGAGATGATGGAGCGCATCGCCGATTTCTATGACGAGGAAACGGCGATCTGGATCGATACCGCCGGCCGTTTGATCGAGCCGATACTGATGCTGGCCATCGGCGCAGTGGTAGGCGCCATTGTGTTGATGCTGTACAGCCCTATTTTTGATCTGGCCAATATCGTTTGATGATTATTTTTTAGCCTATACCTATGCTTACTTTAACCCTGCTTGGCGACATCACGCGCGCGGCGACGCCGCCCGTTTCATGGTTGACCATGTTGTCCGAACGACTGGCGCTGCCGCGCGAGGCGGCGCTGGCCGCCGTCGCCGACCTGCTGGCAAGCCCGGTGCTGGATGCCGCGGCGATACGGATGTTGACGCCGGCGTTCGAACAAGCCAGCTATGGCGACATGGTGGCGCGCCATCTGCTTGTCGGTAGCGACGAGCAGGGCCGCCTGGTCGCGGTGCTGGGCATGCCGCTGGATGCCGATGTCGGCGGCTGGCTGGCGCAGTTTCCGCTGCGCGAAATCCACCTCGGCGATGTGGTGGCGATCCACGCCAAGCTGGAGTCGCATGAGGGGATGTTCAGCGCCGTGGCCGATGCCGTGGGCGTGGAGAGCGTCAGCGAGCTGGCGCGCGACGATAGCGCCGACCTGACCTTGACATCGATACAGGGCGAAGCCAGTCCCGCCGTGCGCCTGATCAATTCGACGGTGTTCGACGCGTTGCGCTTCGAAGCCAGCGATATCCATATGGAGTCGCTGCCCCAGGGCCTGGTGATCAAGTTCCGCATCGACGGCGTGCTGAACAAGATCGCTTCGGTCAACAATCCGGCGCTGGCCGAGCAGGCGATCGCCCGCATCAAGGTACTGGCGGAGCTGGACATCGGCGAGAAGCGCATCCCGCAGGACGGCCGCTTCCGGGTGTCCGCCAAAGGGCGCGATATCGATATCCGGGTTTCCATCATGCCCAGCATCCACGGTGAAGACGCCGTGCTGCGCGTGCTCGACAAGAAAGCGCTGACCGACAGCGTGCAGCGCTTGACGCTGGACTCGCTCGGCTTCGACAGCCAGACCATTCATCTGCTGCGCCGTTTGGCGGCGGAGCCCTACGGCATGATGCTGGTGACCGGCCCCACGGGCAGCGGCAAAACCACCACGCTGTACGCCGCGCTGACCGAGATCAACCATGGCGAAGACAAGTTCATCACCATCGAAGACCCGGTGGAGTACCAGCTGCCTGGCGTGTTGCAGATTCCTGTGAACGAGAAAAAGGGCTTGACCTTCGCGGTCGGCCTGCGCTCCATCCTGCGGCATGATCCGGACAAAATCCTGGTGGGCGAGATCCGCGACCCGGAGACGGCACAGATCGCCGTGCAATCGGCGCTGACGGGCCACATGGTGTTCACCTCCGTGCACGCCAATAATACCTTCGACGTCATCGGGCGCTTTATGCACATGGGTGTGGATCCGTACAACTTCGTGTCCTCGCTGACCGGCGTGGTGGCGCAGCGGCTGCTGCGGCAGAACTGCCCGCATTGCAACGAGCCGGTTGAGGTCAGCGCTGAGTTGTTGAGCGAGTCCGGCATCAAGGATCCCGAAACCTACCGCTTCCACGCGGGCAAGGGCTGCGCGCAGTGCCGCAATACCGGCTACAAGGGAAGGAGGGCGGTGGCGGAAGTGCTGCGGTTGACCGATGAGATCCGGGAAATGATTATCGCGCGCGCATCGATCCGCGCGCTGAAGGAACAGGCCAGGAAAGAAGGCACGCGCTTCCTGCGCGATGTGGCGCTGGATCTGGTGCGCGCCGGCCATACGACTTTGCAGGAGGTGAACCGTGTCACGTTTATTGCCTGAGTCGATCAAGATAGGCTTGTTTCCTGGCGCCTGCTGGATGAAGCGTGGCCGGGTCGCGCCCATCGTCGAGAAGTTGGAAGCGGGCCAGTCCGACGGGGCCGCCTTGCTGGCAGCATTTGCGTCCTTGTTGGCGCAGTTGCCCAAGACCGGTCTCGGCAAGGTGCGCCTGCACCTGTTGGTGTCCGACAGCCTGGCTGCCATTGCCATGTTGCCGTGGCAAGAGGAACTTACGGGCGAAGAAGAGTTGCGGACCTACGCGCAGGCCTGCTTTGAGCGCAGCGGTTTCGTGATGGATGACAGTTGGGCGATGCAGGTCGGATTCCGGCACTTCCGCTCTGCGGGTATGGCGTACGCGCTGCCGGTGCAGTGGTTGGAGAAATTGCAGTCCATGTGCGCGGCCGCCGGACTGCGTCTGGAGACGGTACTGCCGGTGTCGGCCGCCGCCTATTGGCGTCAGGCAGGGGAGCGAAAAACTACGTGCCACCTTGTCTTGCTGGAGGAGGCATCCCGCCTGACGGCTTTGACTCACGAGGGCGGGCGCTTGATAGCGCGGGATGTGCAGCCGGTTATCGGCGATGTCCATCTGGCCGGCATGCGCTTGCTCAAACGAGTGGGCGCAAGCCATCTTCCTGTCGATGCTATCCAGTGCTGGGCTGGCGCAACGCCGTCGTCAACGGAGACAGCGGTGCGGGCCTGTTTTCCGGACGCGCGCCGGGTGTCGCTGCAGATGGATGTGTGGAGCTAAATGATGAAATTGATGTCCCGATTTTTGAGACCCCGTCCCCGGATGGTTGCGCCGGTGCTTGGCGCGGTGACGCTGATGGTTTGCGCGAGTATTTGGCTGGGCACCATGGTGATGCAGCAGCGTGATGCGCGGAGCGTGATGGAGTCGCGGATCGCTGTGCTGCGCGCGGCGCAGGTTAGACCGCCGGTAGTGGTGCCGACTAAAGCGGAAACGGAAGTGCAGAAACAGTGGGCGACTTTGAAGGCGGAGCGCGATTTTTCCTGGTCGCCGTTGTTCAGCGCGATCGAGAAGGCCAGCAGCGCGGATATTGAGCTGCTTGAATTCCAGCCAGACAAGGCTAACCGCCGAGTGATGCTGCGCGGGGAGGCCAAGGACCAGGCGGCCATGGTGGCGTTTGTCGATGCACTAGCAGAGCAGCAGGTGCTCAAGCATGTACATCTGACCCATCAAAAAATCCGGCGCCGTGACCGTTTGCAGACCATTGTGTTCGAGATCAAGGCTGGCGTGAAATAGGCTGTGCGTAGTGTGATTGTGCGAGCAGTACGGGACAGTCGCGCTACTGATGTCACATAAGAATAATTAAAGTTTAGGTGTTGATTTGAAAAAAAATAGCCACAGCAATGTCAATGTTGAATTCGGTTTCTACAGAAAAATTATCCAGGCTATTTCCCGTTTGGGTTCCCAAGGAAGCATCTGGCGCGCGGCGGCAGTCATTTCGTTTACCTTGACGTTCCTATTAGGCGGCGCTGCGTCCGGGGCCCCGCTTGTTCCACGTGCTGCTAATTTCGCCTACCAAATAGTTCCGACTACCATGGTGGCGGGCCAAAAATATACCGCTCAAGTGTCAATGAACTATGCTGGCGGCATTACTTGGAATGCTACCGATTATTTCTTGGGGGCTGTAAATCCTGTAGGAAATGATGTCTGGGGAGTGACGGTCGTACCCAATACTGGCAGCGGTACATTTGTTTTTGAAGTAACCGCGCCATCTGTTCCGGGAACCTATAATTTCCAGTGGCAGATGATGTATGGCAATGAGTTTTTTGGACAGCTATCTGACAACCAGCAGATCAATGTCGTTGCCGCTACCGCAACCAGCGTCACTATGACCAGTCCGTTGCCGGTGAATAGTAAGAACGGTACCATTTTCCAGGCAGCAGGTTGCTGCGTTTCGGTGAATGTCCGAGGGCGGACCAGTGCAGCGCCCGGAACCACGATCAGCAAAGTTGAGGTGTTGGACGGGAATACCGTTTTACCAATCGTGGCACAGAATCCGACTCCGGACGGCATTGATGCCTACGTAATATTTCAGCAGTCGGGAAAGCATTTCCTCAGTTTTCGTGTCACGGATAGCAGTGGTGGCGTTGCGGTCAGTGCAGTTGCGAATATTTTTATAACTCTCAATTCGGCGAACTCGATACCGACGGTCAAATTAAAATATCCGGCGAGTTCGCTCACCTATTCAGTTCCTGCCGGCGCAAAGGCAATCGTACCAATTGCAGGTACTGGTTTTTCCTACAATTCTACAATCGCCTATCTCCAGTTATTTGATGGGGCGGTTCCGATTGCCACGCTGCCAGGTCCTTCCATCGACACTACTGTTTTGCTGGGGATAGGAACTCATAGCCTTCGCCTGCGTTCAGCTGACATTGCTGGAGCGAACAGTGATTTTACAGATCCCGTTGTTGTAACGGTGACGGCTCAAAACTCGGCGCCGTACGCTAATATAATCTCGCCCGCTTCGGGGGGGATTTACTACGCGGAACCGGGAGCCAGCGCGGATGTGACTCTACTTGGGGTGGCGGCAGATCCAGACGGCGGCACAATTGCCAAACTCGAATTGCTTGATGGCGGGAGTGTGCTCGCATCGGTTCCGGGAAATCAGCTGGCTCAGCATGTGGCCTTACCTCGCGGTTCGCATGCATTGCAAATGCGAGCCGCTGATAATTTCGGCGCGACGGGCTTAAGCTCCGTAACGTCGATTACTGTGCTGCCCGCCAGCCAAGGTGTGACCTTTAACTGGTTGAGCCAAACTTCCACTGGTGGAAGCGTGGATCCCGGCCTGAAGTTTACGGCGGGCTTGCATGTCGAGGTGCACGCAAATGACTCTATTACGCCTTCTCAGGGCTATGTGCGGCTGATTGAGCTAAGGGAGGGAGCATCGGTACTCGCCAGCCAAGTTTATAGCCCTCGATACGACAGCAATAACGATCTTACGAACGATGGTCGGAATGTTACGTTGACGTCGGATTTTGCAATCGGCGTGCATCAGATTTATTTACGCGTCTATACACCAACTAGCTATGTTGACACCCCGCTCTATACCGTCACGGTTACCGTAAAAAATCAGCCGCCGACGGTAACGCTGCTATCGCCTGCTCAAGGCGCCACCTTTACTATACCGAATGCCCAGTACGCAATCATCCCAGTCAGCGCGACAGCGGCGGACTCTGATGGAACTGTCGTGATGCTGGAGCTGCTTGAAGGCGATACAGTCCTTGCACAAGCACCTGGCGCGAGCATCAATGACAGACTGGTGCTTACAGTCGGCATGCACGTGGTCCGCCTGCGCGCTACCGACAACAGTGGCGCGGTAACGTACGGCAGCAATGTGAGTTTGACGGTCCGGCAAGGTACCTTGCTTGGAGCGATTACCGAAATCCGTAGTGGCAAGGATGGCCGCCCACAAGTTGTCGGCTGGGTATGCCAGGATACGATGAGCCAGGGACTGAATTTCCAGGTCTTCGCCAACCTTCCTGATCCGGCCATGGTAATTGGCTCCGGTGTCGCCAACGTCGCCACGGAACTGGACAACGCCGATGTTCAATCGAAATGCCATACCCTTGGTGCTGCGCATCATTTCGTGTTTGACCTGAGCGGAGCATTTTCTGGCGGGAGCCTGTTCGTCACCGCGCAACCGGTTGACGGCAGTGCCGCCCAGCTGTTGCCTTGCACGGCGGCTGCTTGTGTCATCCCAGGCGATCTGCAAATCGCCTTGCTGTCGCCGGTTGACGGCTTCTCCTATCCTTCTGCACCGGCGAGGGTGACCATCCGCGCCAAGATTCTCAACGGCGCCGAGCCGTACGACGGCGTCGATGTGAATATCGATGGAGGTTGGATATCTGCCGCTAAAGATAGTGACGGCACGTATATCGTGACGACCAGTTTTGGTTCTCCCATAACGCATACAATTTACGCACGCGTCCGCAAAGGGAACGTCACGCTGAACAGCACGCATGCCCAGATTTATACGGGTAACGTGCCGGCGGCGAAAATGACGCTGTCGGCGACGCCGGTCAAATCACGTGTCACTGCTGACGAACGGACGACCGTGAACTTCACCGGACGCAGTACAGAATCCGGTCGCACCGTCAGCAAGCTCGAACTATTCCAATTAGGTAATGGCAATAATGCCGATATACAGTTGGAGTGGAGCTCCGGCAACAGCAGTACACTTGACCTGAACACTGCATGGACTTTCGGCGCCGGCATCTATCGATTCAAGCTGCGCAGCACCAATGACCTGGGTGTTCAGACCGAGTCAGCGCCGGTAGTGGTCAGC
>NZ_JAQQPR010000049.1:0-26408 GCF_036688705.1 Duganella sp. S19_KUP01_CR8
GCCACGCGTGGCGCCGCGCAGCGCCGACGGTGCCGTCGCCGACACCCCGGTCCCGGCCAACACGAGCAGCACCGTGGCCGCCACCGTCAAGGACGACGGCACGCCCCGCAGCAGCGCGCCCGCCCCGGCCCCGGTCGGCAACAGCGTCAGCTTCAGCCAGACCGCCCCGACCGCCACGCCGGCCGCCGCCGCCGTGGTCAAGCTGGCCGGTGCGCCGGACCAGTGGCAGCAGCCGCTGCGCGAAGCGCTGGGCGACCGCCTGCAAGTGCAGCTGCAACGCAATAACGACCATGCGGTGATCCGCCTGGAGCCGCCCAATATGGGCAGCATCGAGATCTCGATCCGCCACAGCGCCGGGGCGCTGCAGGTGAACCTGAGCGCCAACCACAGCGAAGTGCTGCGCCAGCTCAACACCATCGGCGACAGCGTGCGCCAGGACTTGTCGAGCCGCCAGTTCGCCGACGTCTCGGTGACGGTGTCGTCGTCGCGCGCCCAGGCCCAGGCCGACAGCGGCGGACGCAACGGCCAGCAGCGCGAGCAGGAAGAAGGCCGCACGCCGGGCCGCGCCCTGTCGGACGATGACACCACCACCTTTGCCATGACGTCCGAGCGGGAGTAATCAGTAGATGAAGAACATGAAAATGATCATAGCGCTGGTGCTGGTGGCCGTGGTCGGCGCGGCAGTGGCCGGCGGCGCAGTCTGGTACATGTCGAAAGGCAAGGAGGAGCCGGCGGCCGAGAGCAAGCCGGCCAAGGCGGCCAGGAAGGAAGTCAAGGACGACAAGTCGGCGCCGAAGTACCTGACGGTGGACAAGGTGGTCATCATGCTCAAGCGCCAGCCGGGCGACACGCTGAGCCACTACATGTCGGCCGACCTGGTGATCACCACCACCGAGAAGAAAGAGAAGGAAGCCAAGGAACAATTACCGATGCTGCGCAGCGTGGCGGTGCGCACGCTGTCCAACCTGCCGATGGCCACCGCGCAAGTGATGACCATCGACCAGTTCGCGGCCGAACTGAACAAGGCTTTCGAGGCCACTTACGAGCATGAGGGCCGGGAAAAGCCATTTTCCGAAGTCATGATTGGCAAGCTGATCATTGAGTAGGCAGCAGCAAGCATGAAGACGAGTGGTGCGACCAGTGGAGCGGGCATGGCCTATATAGAGCAATATGCGGACGCTTATGCCGAAAGTTATGGCGAACCCGGCGGCACGCCGGTGGCGCACAGCGTGGCCGACGAGCAAAAACACCTGCTGTCGTACGCGCCCCTGGTCAAGCGCATCGTCCGCCAGCTCAATTCGCAGATCGCCGGCGCCATCGACCGCGACGACATGGAGCAGATCGGCCTGATGGGTCTGCTCGAGGCGCTGCGCCGCTACGGCGAGCCGGACGGCGCGTTCGGCAGCTACGCCAGCCTGCGGGTGCGCGGCGCCATCCTCGACGAACTGCGGCGCCAGGACTGGCGCCCGCGCGCGGTGCGCCAGCAAAGCCACAAGCTGCGCGACGGCGTGCGCGCCCTGACCCGCACCTTGGGGCACGAGCCCAGCGAACAGGAAATCATGAGCGCGCTGAACCTGACCTCGGAAGCCTACCAGGCCTACCAGATGGACGAAAACGCCGAGCTGATCGCCAGCTTCGACGAAGTCCTGCAAGAGAGCGTCAGCAACGACAGCGCCCCCAGCCCGGAAGACCAGCTGATGGTGCGGCGCAGCCTGGAACAGGCGCTGCGCGGACTCGACGAGCGCGAGCAGCGGGTGGTGCAGATGTATTACGAATTCGAGCTCAGCTACAAGGAAATCGCCGCCGTGCTGGACCTGACCGACGCCCGCGTCTGTCAGCTCAACAAGGCGGCGCTGGGCAAGATGAAGGCAGTATTGCAAAACGCCTGATCCAGAGCGGGCGCAAGGCAAGATTAAAAAAATGACGCGGAAAGGCGAATCATCATGCAGCAAATAGTCGGCATCATCATAGTTTTAGGCAGCGTCTTCGGTGGCTTCTTCATGATGGGCGGCGCCTTCCATCAGATCTGGCAACCGATCGAGCTGATCGTCATTGCCGGCGCCGGTCTCGGCGCGCTGGTGATCGGCAACCCGCCCCACGTGCTCATGGAGACCGTGACGCAAATCAAGAAGATCGTGTTCCGCAAGAAATACGACTCCGAATTCCAGCGCCAGTTGCTGCTGCTGATGTACGAACTGCTGCAACTGGCGGCCGGCGGCCTGAAGGCGCTCGACGCCCACGTCGAGGCGCCCAAGGACAGCCCGCTGTTCCAGCGCTACCCGCGCGTGCTGGAAGAACCCAAGCTGCTCGCCTTCATCGTCGACAACTTCCGCCTGATGGCGATGGGCAAGATCAACGCCCACGAGCTCGAAGGCGTGCTGGAGCAGGAACTGGAGGCCATCCACGAAGAACTGAACCAGCCGGCCAAGTCGCTGGCCAAGATCGGCGAGGCGATGCCTGGCTTCGGCATTCTGGCCGCGGTGCTGGGCATCGTGATCACCATGAACACCGTCAGCGAAGGCGCGACCTCGGGCGAGATCGCCGAGCACGTCGGCGCCGCCATGGTCGGCACCTTCATCGGCATCTTCTTCTGCTACGGCATCCTCGATCCGATCTCCAACATGATGAAGCAGCTGGTCAACCAGGAAGCGTCGAACAAGGAATGCGTCAAGGTGGTGCTGGTGACCCACGTGGCCGGCAAGCCGCCGCTGCTGGCGATCGACGCCGGCCGCCGCCTGGTGCCGCTCAACATCAAGCCGAGCTTCGCCCAGCTGGAACGCTGGATCAACGACCTCGAGGGACGCGACAGCGCCCCGGCCGAGGACAGCTCGCGCAGAGGAGGCCGCGGTGCTAAAGTCGCATGACAAGAGCCATGAGCAAACCATCGTCAAGCGCGGCGGTGGCAAGCACAAGCACGAGGACCACGGCGGCGCCTGGAAGGTGGCGTTCGCCGACTTCTGCCTGGCGCTGATGTGTTTGTTCCTGGTGCTGTGGCTGATGGCGGCGCGTAACTTCGAATCGCTGGAACAGATCCTGACCGAGGCCGACGGCGCCAAGACCGACCAGGGCAAGGGCGTCATGCCCGAGCAGGTCGGCGGCCCGCGCGGCAGCCTGATCGACCGTTTCCCGATGCCGCACACCGGCAGCACCGAGGAGCCGGGCGACGCCAAGGCCAAGGGCGAGGCCCACACCAAGGTCACCGGCGATTCCCAGCCCGTGGTGGAGGCGGCCAAGGTCAAGTACGACAGCCCGAGCGACCTGGCGGCGCTGTCCAAGGCGCTGACCAAGATGAGCGCCGAGGCCGGCCTGACCAGCAACCTGGAATCGGTGATCACGCCCTACGGCTTGCGCGTGATGCTGCACGACACCGACCGCCAGGGCATGTTCGTGCGCGGCTCGGCCGTTCCGACCGACCGCTTCCGCGCCCTGCTGCGCAAGATGGGACCGTTGTTCCGGCAGATGGAAAACCAGATGCTGATCGTCGGCCACACCGATTCGCTGCAATACGCCGACCGCAGCTACGCCGCCTTCTCCAACTGGACGCTGTCGGCCAACCGCGCGATGTCGGCCCGCTCGCAGCTGCTGGCCGGCACCATGAACCCGGAGTCGGTGCTGCAGGTGGTCGGCATGGCCGACCGCGCGCCGCTCGACACCAAGCGCGCCGACGCCGGCGTCAACCGCCGCATCGAGTTGCTGATCTTGACCACGGCCCAGGCCAAGTCGATCGCCTCCATGTTCGGCATGCCGGAAAACAGCAGCGCCCTGACCCAGGATGTCGACACCGCCTTGCCGGACGCCACCCTGTTGGAAAAACTGCGCGCCAAGCTCGGCGCCGACAGCCCGCTGCGCGATCCGCGCCGCACCAAATAAGACGCAACACGTATGGAAACCAAGCCAAGCAGAGGCACACGTATGAGAATCTCGACAGGAAGTCCGGACGGCGTCGCTGTCCAGCGGGTGGCGGAAGCCGCCCCGGCGGAAGCGGCCGAGGCCGTCGCCGCGCCGGCGCCGCAGGCGCCGCTGCAATCGGCGGTGATGCAGCCGGCCCTGCAGGCGATGCGCGAGATGCCGGAAATCGACCAGGAAAGAGTCGACATGCTGCGCGACGCGCTGGCCAAGGGCGAACTGCCGTTCGACGCCGCCAAGCTGGCCGGCCTGGTCCAGCGCTTCCACGGGAGCGAGAAGTGACCACCGTGACCCCGGCCGGCGCCGCGCCCGCCACCCGCCAGGACGCCATGCGCCTGCTGCTGGCCGGCATCGGCGACGATCTGTTGGCTTATCAGCAATTGCGCGGCCTGCTGGAACAGCAATTCGACGCCGCCGTGCGCCACCAGGGGCCGCAGCTGGCCGCCGTGGCCGAGGCGATTTCCACCCTGGTCGACGTGATGCAGGAGCGCCGCGCGCAACGCGTGGCGCTGGTACAACGTTTATTGGGACCAACATCGACAATGTTGCAGGCATTTGCCTTGCTGAAAAATGCGGCACGGGAGAGAATGGAAGCTGACTGGGCAACCTTGGAACAGATGGTTATCGAATGTAAGCGTCTGGGCAAGCGCAATAGCGACTTGCTGGTAGAACAGTACAGCATCATGCAGCGCGTGCTGCATGGCGAGGAGCAGATTTATGCACCAGCTTGACCGGATGCAATCGACCGCACCCACTGCAGCAACCGTCTCGAATATGACCGCCACCCGCCCCACCGCGGCGCTGGGCGGCGTTGTCTCGTCCGGGGCGTTCGCCTCCACCTTCCGGCAAGTCCAGCGCGACGTCGGCGCCTTCATCGCGCAGGGCGGCGGTTTCAGCGCCGCGCCCTCCTCGTCCGCCGCTTCCGCCGGCACGCCGGCCATGAACCTGCAGGCCATGGCGCTGCGCCACCAGGGCGCCGGCGCGATCGCCGGCGGCGCCGACGTCGAGCTCCAGCAGCAATTCCTGGCCTCGATCAAACCGTGGGCCGAGGAAACCGCCGGCAAGCTGGGCGTCTCGCCCGACGTGGTGGCCGCGCACGCGGCGCTGGAATCGGGCTGGGGCCGCAATCCGCTGCGCCAGGCCGGCGTCGACAGCAACAACCTGTTCGGCCTGAAGGCCGGCGGCAACTGGCAGGGCGCGGTGGCGGCCGCCAGCACCACCGAATACGAACACGGCGCCATGCTCAGGAAAGTCGAGCGCTTCCGCAGCTATCCGGACACCGCCAGCGCCTTCCGCGACTACGCGGACATGCTGACCAGCAATCCGCGCTACCAGGCCGCGCTCAACACCGGCAACGACGCCCGCGCCTTCGCGCAGGGGCTGGCGCAAGGCGGCTACGCCACCGATCCCAACTACGCTGACAAACTCAGCAAACTGGCCGCGCAGTTGCAACGCGGCGGCAACATCACTGCGTCGGGGAATTAGTGGACACGGGCATATCGACAGGTTCCACCGTCGCCGCGCCCGTCACCCTGGCACGGATCACGGTCCCGTTGGCGTTGCGCACCCGCACCAGCGTGCCGCGCGCGCCGCTGTCGAGCGCCTCGCCCGCCATGCTGACTTCGATCTGCTCGCGCTTGGCCACGATGCGCACGGCGTCGTTGCGCTTGACCAGGGTCGGCGCGGCCAGCAAAGCCATGCGCAACACCTCGCCGCTGCGCAACGCGCGCCGGCCGCTCAAGCCCACCACCTCCTGCGGATCGGACACGCTGTCGGCGATGCCGGAGATGTCGTGGCGCTCCAGCAACACGTCGTCGTCGGTCAATACTTTCCCGGATGGCACATCGCTTGCCATCACGGCAATGCGCGCCGAGATCTGCGCGCGCACCACGAACTCGTATCGCCAGCCTTCGGCGCCGGCGCAGACGGCGGCGAAACGCATGCGGCTGGGCAGCCGCGTATCCAGCGCTTCGACCGTCGCAGCCTGTCTGCATGCGGCCAGCGGCCGGCTGCCGCGCACCACGTTCAGTTCGAATTTCGGTTCCACCAGGCCGCTGCTGTCGGCCCAGCGCTGCACATGGGCGCGCGCGGCCGCCTCCACCGCCAGCGGCACCTGTTCGGCGGCGGTCGGAACGGGAGCGGAAAATGCCGCAGAAAATGAAGTGCAAAACAGCAACATTGCACTCAAAGCGGTTACAATACTTTTGTTGAACATGGGCAATACCTCTACTATGATGCCGGGAGCCGGAACGTCTCGGGTGCATGCAGCACCCGGGCGCCATTCTACCCCGGCGCCGGTGGTTTTCACTCATGCAACATCGTTTTACAGCAATGCCTACACAGGGGAAGAACATGGCGATTAATTTCAAAGACGCGGTGGGCCTGCATGCCGACGCGCTGCACCTGCGGGCCGAGCGCACCCGCATCCTGGCCTCCAACATCGCCAATGAAAACACGCCCGGCTTCCAGGCGCGCGACATGGACTTCGCCGCCACGCTGGCCAACGCCCAGGCCGAAGCCACCGGCGACATCGGCGGCGACGAGGACAGCGCCATGATGTACCGCGTGCCCTTCCACCCTACCCGCGACGGCAACACGGTCGAGATCGGCGTCGAGCAGGCGGCGTTCTCGCAGAACGCCTCGGACTTCCAGACCAGCCTGACCTTCGTCAACATGAGCCTCAAGGGCCTGGCCAAAGCAATCAACGGCCAATAAGGAGCGCGCAATGTCGTTCAAGAATATTTCAGAGATCGCCGGCTCGGCGATGGCCGCCCAGTCGGTGCGCCTCAATACCATCGCCAGCAACCTGGCCAACGCCGATTCCGTGGCCGGCACCGAAACCGACACCTACCGCGCGCGCAAGCCGGTGTTTGCCGCCGTCATGGGCGACAGCATCGGCGACATGGGCAGCGCCGGCGGCAAGGTGCAGGTGCTGGACGTGGTCGAATCGAGCGAGCCGCTGCGCAAGGTGTACGAACCGGGCCACCCGATGGCCAACGCCGACGGCATGGTGTTCTATCCCAACGTCAACCAGGTGGCCGAGATGACCGACATGATGTCGGCCTCGCGCGCCTTCGAGACCAATGTCGAAGTACTGGGCCGCATCCGCACGATGCAGCAATCCCTCCTCAAACTCGGTGAAGGTTAAGCCATGACAGTCAGTCTCCTCAACAACGGCGGCAGCACGCCGGCCTCCACCGGCAGCAACATCACCGGCAACAGCGCCAGCGCGACCTCGGACATGTTCACCAAGCTGCTGGTGGCCCAGATCAAGAACCAGGACCCGCTGTCGCCGACCGATCCGGCCCAGTTCGTCCAGCAGCTGACCCAGCTGTCGCAGACCGAATCGCTGCAGACCCTGTCCAGCCTGACCAGCGCCAACGCCAGCGTGCTGCAAAGCATGCAGGTGCTGGCCCTGGGCGCCCAGGTCGGCTCCGACGTCATGGCCGAGACCAGCACCCTGAGCACCGACGGCGCCACCAAGGTCAGCGGCCAGATGACGCTCAGCGCTTCCAGCACCAGCACCCGCGTGGTGCTGACCGGCACCAACGGCGCCAAGCACACCGTCAACCTCGGCACGGTCGCGGCCGGCACCGTGCCGTTCGCGATCGACCCGACCGCGCTGGGCCTGCCCGCCGGCACCTACACCATGACGGTCGAGACCAGCACCAAGGAAACCCCGCCGGTCGACCTGCTGGGCCGCCTGAACAGCGTACGGCTGGCCGCCAGCGGCAGCGTCGTGCTGAACGTCGGCAACATCGGCGAAGTCGCGCCGACCGCCATCACCGCTTTCAACGGTAAATCCACCGCTTCCGCCACTCAATCTAGTCTCTAAGAAAGGACTCCATCATGAGTTTCGATATCGCATTGTCTGGCATCCAGGCCATTAACGAAGCGCTGGACGTCACCAGCCACAACATCGCCAACGCCGGCACCTACGGCTACAAATCGTCGCGCGCCAACTTCTCGGCGCTGGTGGCGGGCAGCCAGCTGACCGGCGTCAACATCGGTTCGACTACCCAGAACATCGGCCTGTCGGGCGGCATCCTCAACACCGGCCGCACGCTGGACGCCTCGATCAACGGCGCCGGCTTCTTCATGGTCAAGGACAGCAGCAACACCATCAACTACACCCGGGTCGGCATCTTCAACACCTCCAAGGACGGCTTCCTGACCGACGCCTCCGGCCGCAAGGTGCAGGGCGCGACCATCACGCCGCCGAGCACCACGCCGGGCGCCCAGGGCGACATCACCATCCCGACCGGCCAGATCCCGGCCGTAGTCAGCGACAAGGTCAACTACATCGGCAACCTGTCGGCCGACTGGCCGGTGACCGCCTTCCCGGCCGCCGTCACGCCGACCACGCCGCCCGACCCGTCCACCTTCAGCATGTCCAAGGCCACCGTGATCTACGATACGCTGGGCGGCCAGCACACGCTGACCCAGTATTTCGGCGCCACCGCGGCCGGCTCGGTCTCGGTCAACTACGTGCTCGATGGCAACCTGGTCGGCGCCGGCGCGCTGGCGTTCGACCCGACCAACGGCCAGATGACCACCCCGGCGCCCGATCCGCTGACCACCAACGGCTCGCTGCAGCTGGACCTGAGCGCGCTCGACACCACCACCGACCCGACCCTGTGGCCGGCCTTCAGCAGCGGCGCCAAGATGGCGGCGGTGCCGATCAACATCAACTACACCGGCACCACCTACTTCGCCGGCGAGGCCACCACCTCGACCAACAGCGCCAACGGCTACTCCTCCGGCACCTTCGCCGGCGTCGACCTGGCCAAGGACGGTTCCGTCATCGCCAAGTACAGCAACGGCCAGAAGCAGCCGGTCGGCAAGCTGACGCTGGCCACCTTCCCGGACGAAGGCGCGCTGACCCAGGTCGACGACACCAGTTGGGTGCAGTCGCTCGGCTCCGGCACGCCGCTGGTCAACTTCGCCGGCGTCGGCATGACCGGTTCGCTCAACACCAGCTCGCTGGAACAGTCGAACGTGGACATCACCTCGGAACTGGTCGGACTGATGACCTCGCAACGCAACTACCAGGCGAACTCCAAGGTCATCCAGACCGAAAACCAGATGATGCAATCGCTGATGCAAGCGCTGTAAGGACAAGCTGACCCATGGATGCGCTGATCTACACCGCCATGAGCGGGGCCGAACGGGCCCTGCGCGGCCAGCAGGTACACGCCAACAATCTGGCGAACATCGAAACCGGCGGCTTCCGCGCCAATATGGAGCTGTCGTCGGCGCAAACCGTCAACGGCTACGGCTACGACGACCGCCACATGTCGCAGCTGCAGGCCAACGCGGTGTCGACCCGCCAGGGCACGCTCAAGGCCACCGGCCGCGATCTGGACGTCGCCATTTCCGGCAACGGCTACTTCGCGGTGCAGGGCCCGACCGGCGAGGCCTACACCCGCGCCGGCGCCATGACGCTCGACGAGACCGGCACGCTGAAAATCAACGGCAACGTGGTGCTGGGCGAAGGCGGCCCGATCTCGCTGCCCGAGTACAGCAAGATCGCGGTCGGCGCCGACGGCACGGTGTCGATCCAGAGTCCCGGCACCACCACCATGCAAACCATCGACAAGCTCAAGCTGGTCAAGGCCGAAGCGTCGGAACTGACCAAGAACGAGGCCGGCCTGCTGGTGGCGCGCAGCGGCCAGCCGCTGGCGACCGACGCCACCGTGGTGGTCAAGCCCGGCCACCTGGAAGGCAGCAATGTCTCGGCGGTGGAGGAAATGGTCGCCACCATGAGCTTGAACCGTACCTTTGAAATCCAGATGAAGTTGTTCAAGGCCAGCGATTCGATGGCCGAAACCGGTAACCGCCTGATCGGCGGCTAAGCCGGTCCACGTTACACAACAGGGAGAAATCATGAATCCAGCAATGTGGATCAGCAAAACCGGCGTGCAGGCGCAGGACGAAAAACTGCAGGCGATCGCCAACAACCTGGCCAATGCCAACACGGTCGGCTTCAAGCGCGACCGCGTGGTGTTCGAAGACCTGTTCTATTCGATCGAGCAGCAGCCGGGCACCCAGCGCGCCGACAACAACACGCTGGCGCCGTCCGGCGTCCAGCTCGGCAACGGCGTGCACATGGTCGGCACGCAAAAAGTCTTCAGCCAGGGCTCGCTGCAAACCACCGGCAACCAGCTCGACGTGGCGGTGATGGGCAACGGCTTCCTGTCGGTGCGCCAGCCGAACGGCGAAACCGCCTACACCCGCGCCGGCCAGTTGCAGGTCGACGCCAACGGCATCCTGGTCAACGCCCACGGCCTGCCGCTGATCCCGCAGATCACGGTGCCGGCCAACGCCACCTCGCTGACCATCGGCGAAGACGGCGTGGTCTCGGCCACCTTGTCGGGCAACACCACCGCCAGCCAGCTGGGCCAGCTGACCCTGACCAGCTTCATCAACCCGACCGGCCTGCTGGCCCTGGGCGAGAACCTGTTCGCCGAGACCCCGTCCAGCGGCACGCCGACCGACGGCAAGCCGGGCGACGCCCAGTGGGGCAAGCTCAAGCAAGGCGCGCTGGAAGGCTCGAACGTGCAGGTGGTCGAGGAAATGGTCGACATGATCGCCGCCCAGCGCACCTACGAGATGAACACCAAGGTGCTGTCGGCCGCCGACAATATGCTGCAATACCTGGCGCAGGCGGCACGCTGATGTACTCCAGGGCGCCCATCCAAGGCCTGGCCAGGGCGGCACTGGCCGCGCTGGCCACGCTGCTGGCCGGCTGCGCCGCCTTGCAGCCGCCGCCGGTGCGGCCCGGTCCGTCCGACGAGCCGCCCACCGTGTCGCGCGTGGTCGGCCCGAAAGGCAGCTCGGGCGGGGTCTACAGCCCCGACCTGGGCCTGTCGCTGACCTCGGACAGCCGCGCCTTCCGGGTCGGCGACGTGGTCACCGTCAACCTGCAGGAAACCACCCAGGCCAGCAAGAAGGCCGGCACCAGCTATTCCAAGAATTCGGCCGACAACATCGTCGCCCCCAACCTGCTGGGCAAGACCTTCGGCAAGGCCGCGCTCGGCCTGGGCGCGTCCAACAGCTTCGCCGGCGACGCCACCAGCACCCAGCAGAACGCCCTGACCGGCGCCATCACCGTGATCGTGCAGGAAGTGCTGCCGAACGGCCTGCTGCGCGTGTCCGGCGAAAAAACCCTGACCCTGAACCAGGGCGAGGAATTCGTCCGCCTGCGCGGCTACCTGCGCGCGGCCGACATCGACGCCGACAACCAGGTGTCGTCGCTGCGCATCGCCAACGCCCGCATCGCCTACTCGGCGCAAGGCACCCTGGCCGACACGCAGTCGGCCGGCTGGCTGTCGCGCTTCTTCAATGGCCCGCTGATGCCGTTCTGAACGGCCGTAGTTTTAGAGAGGGTGATCCCATGAATTTCCGCAAGCGCCACAGCTTCCTGCACCGCCTCCTGGCACTGCCGCTGGCCTTTTGCGTGGCCCTCGGCGCCGCTGTGCCGGCGCAGGCCGCGCAAGTGCTGCGCAACCTGGTCGCCGTCGAAGGCATGCGCGACAATCCGCTGGTCGGCTACGGCCTGGTGGTCGGCCTGAACGGCAGCGGCGACTCGACCCAGGTCAAGTTCGCCAGCCAGTCGGTGATCAATATGCTCAAGCAGTTCGGCGTCAAGGTGCCGGACGGCACCGACGCCAAGTCCAAGAACGTCGCCACCGTGATGGTGTCGGCGGTGTTCCCGCCCGGCTACCGCAAGGGCCAGAATATCGACGTGGTGGTGTCCTCGATGGGCGACGCCAAGAGCCTGCGCGGCGGCGCCCTGCTGCTGACGCCGCTGCGCGCGGCCGACAATGAAGTGTATGCGCTGGCCCAGGGCAACGTGGTGGTCGGCGGCTTCAGCGCGGCCGGCAAGAGCGGCTCCTCGGTCACGGTCAACACCCCGACCTCCGGCCGCATCCCGAGCGGCGCCGCGATCGAGCGCGAGATCGCCAGCGATTTCGCCACCAAGCCGTCGGTGCGCCTGTCCTTGCGCCACCCGCACTTCCAGACCGCGATCAATATCGTCGACACCATCAACAAGCGCTTCGGCGACATCGCCACCACCACCGACGCCACCAGCATCGACGTGGTGGCCCCGGCCAATCCGACCCAGCGCGTGGCCTTCATGGCCAAGCTGGAGGCGCTGTCGATCGACGTCGGCGACGATTCGCCCAAGGTGGTGTTCAATTCCCGCACCGGCACCGTGGTGATCGCCGACGGCCTGCGGGTGCGCGCGGCCGCCGTCACCCACGGCTCGCTGAAGGTGGTGATATCCGAATCGACCAAGGTCAGCCAGCCGAACGCCCTGGCCCAGGGCAACACCGTGGCGACGCCGCAGTCGCAGGTCAGCGTCGACCAGGGCTCGGGCCAGATGTTCAAATGGCCGGCCGGCGCCAAGCTGCAGTCGATCATCGACGTCATCAACAGCCTGGGCGCCTCGCCGGACGACATCATGGCGATCCTGCAGGCGCTGGACCAGGCCGGCGCCATCGAAGGCGAACTGGTCGTCATCTAAGGAAAGCCCATGAACTTCGACCCCAGCAAATTCGACGGCAGCACCATGCGCATCGGCGTGGCCGACCAGCTCAGCGGCGTGCAGGCGCCGGTCGCCTCCGCCAGCGACGACGGTGTTGATCCGGGCATTGATCCGAGATACCGCGCCAAGGCCACCGAGGCGGCGGTCAAGTTCGAGAGTTTCTTCATCGGCCACATGCTGCACCAGATGCGCGCCGGCACCCGCGCGCTGGCCGCCGACGACAGCGTGTTCAAGGACAAGATCAACGAGGACATGCTGGACATGGCCGACAACCTGGTGGCCGACCAGCTGGCCGGCCAGCGCGCCTT
Organism: Duganella sp. S19_KUP01_CR8; assembly: GCF_036688705.1. Lineage (NCBI taxonomy): Bacteria > Pseudomonadati > Pseudomonadota > Betaproteobacteria > Burkholderiales > Oxalobacteraceae > Duganella > Duganella sp. S19_KUP01_CR8. Next base: position 12,766 of record NZ_JAQQPR010000049.1, read on the forward strand.
CGGCGTGGCCGACGCCATCCTGCGCCAGCTGCTGCCGCCGGCCAGCGCCCCGGTGGCGGTGCAGGCCAGCCTGGCGCGCCCGGCGGCGGCCGCGCCGGCCGCGTCGGCATCCGGTGTTGCCGAGCCGCAAAATATTCCAGCAGTGCTTAACCCGGCGCAGTAAACGGTCGCCCTTTACAGTTAACGGACCAGTGGACCTCGTGTAAACACTGCAAGCAACTGGTCCTCCGGCCTTCACCAGGAAAGACCCTTGCAATATGAGCATCTCTTACAACGCACTGTCCGGCGCCCTGGCCGCCCAGGCTGCCCTGAACACGGTCAGCCAGAACATCGCCAACTCGCAAACCAAGGGTTACACCCGCCAGGGCGTGCTGCTGCAGACGCTGGCGAGCGACGGTTCCGGCAAAAGCCCCGGCAATGGCGTGCAGGTGGGCTCGCTGCTGCGTTTCAGCGACTCATATAAATCCCAGCAGATGTGGCGCGCGGCGTCCGACCTGGGCAAGCATACCCAGGTCCAGCCCTACCTGACGCAGATGGAAAAAGTCATGAGCGATGACAAATCCAGCCTCAGCTACGGTATCGACAACTTTTTCAAGGCGCTCAACGCGGCCGGCGTCGATCCGACCTCGACCCCGCTGCGCCAGCAGGTGATCACCGCCGCCGACTCGATGTCGCAGCAATTCAACAGCATTTACAACGTCACGGCCAACCAGCTGATCTCGGTGCAGCAGCAGCGCTCCGCCATCCTGCCGGGACTGAACCAGTCGCTCGTCAGCATCGCCGCGCTGAACCAGCAGATCATCAGCACCGGCGCCAATGGCGCCAACACCTCGCCGCTGATCGACCAGCGCGAACAGCTGATCGACAGCGTCGCCTCGCAGGTCGCGGTGGAGGTCATCAACAATCCGGACGGCACCGCCAGCGTCTCGCTCAAGAGCGGCCAGCCACTGGTGGTCAGCAACCTGTCGGCCAAGCTGGCCTTCGACACCACCAGCGGTGTGCAGCAGCTGAACCTGACCTTCGCCAACACCACCTTCAAGCTGGACGAAACCAAGGTCGGCGGCCAACTGGGCGGCCTGGCGGACTATCAGGAAAACACCCTGAAGCCGCTGCAAAAATCGATCGCCGAGATCGCCGAGCAGATGTCGACCAAGGTCAACACCCAGCTGGCGGCCGGCCTGACCAGCCCCGGCGTCGCCGGCACGCCGCTGCTGGTGTTCAACCCGACCAGCGCCACCGGCCTGCTGCAAGTGGTGGGCGGCTTCAAGACCAGCGACCTGGCTTTCTCCAGCGACGGCACGCCGGGCGACAGCGGCAACCTGCAGCAATTGGTGGCCATCAAGGGCCAGCCGATCACCCTGACCACGCTGGGCAGCGTGCTGCTGGGCGACGCCGACACCCAGCTGGTCGGCAAACTGGGCATCGACAGCGCGCAAAACCAGGCGCAGATGACCACCGCCACCACGGTCCGCCAGCAGTCCGAGGACGACTGGAAATCGACCAGCGCGGTCAACACCGACGAGGAAGCGATCAATCTGGTCGAGTTCCAGAATATGTACCAGGCCAACATGAAGGTGATTGCGGTCGCCAACACCCTGTTTGACGCCACCTTGCAAATGTTCGGTTAAGGAGAGCCTGTATGCGCATCGCCACCAGCCAATTCCAGGCCACCATGAACCGCGGCCTGCAAGACAACCAGAGCCACCTGGCCCAGATCACCGCCCAGATGGCGTCCGGCACCAAGATCCAGCTGCCGTCGGACGACCCGGTCACCAATGTGCGGCTGTCGCGCCTAACGCGCGAGGAAGCCATCGTCGGCCAGTACCGCGACAACATCGCGGCCATCAAGATCCGCCTGACGACCAACGAGACCTACTTGCAGAGTATGGTCAACGACATCACCCAAAGCCACGACCTGCTGGTCTGGGCCTCGGACGGCAGCAACACCGCCACCGACCTGAAAGCCATGGTCAACCCGATGAGCGCGCTGCGCGACAGTATCTTCTACAGCGCCAACGAAAAAGACCAGGAAGGCCGCTACATCTTCTCCGGCACGCAGACCGACACCCCGGCCATCACCTTCGATGCGACCGCGCCGATCGGTTCGCGCTACAGCTTCACCGGCAACCAGAACCAGCAGAAAACCGTGGTCGGCAACGGCATCACGCAGACCGCCAACGTCGACGTCAAGGGCGTGGACGACTTGCTCAACCAGATGGACACGACCATCGCCGAACTGTCGTCGCCGACGCTGACGGTGGGCTCGGCCACGCTGACTGCGGCGCTGGGCGCCAATATGGACGGCGCCAGCAGCGCGCTGGACCTGGTGGCCGGCAAGATCGCCGACCTGGGCGGCGCCCAGAACATCATGGCCACGCTGGACGGCAACCACGCCAACGTCAGCCTGTCGAACAAGAGCGCGATGCTGGACCTGGGTGAATTGGACTACGGCGACGCCGCGACGCAGCTGAACGGCTATAATCTGGCCTTGCAATCGTCGTACAAGGCCTATTCCAAGATCAGCAATCTGTCGCTGTTCAACATCCTGTAATTCCAGACTGAGCATCGTATGCAAATCTCGCCCAATTCCACACCCAACGTCATTGTTCCTGGCAACGCCAGCAATGCCAGCGCGGTGGACGGCACCTCACTGGGGCTGAATGGCGAGAACGCAGCCACGGCCACGCCCGTCACGCCGACGCCGACCTCGGCGGCGCCGCTGCGCCGCGGCCTGAACAACTGGGACCAGCCGCTGCAAGGCGACATCTCCGGCGCCCAGCAGGCGCTCGACTTCCTCGAACAGAGCGCGGCCCAGCTGCGCAACCTGAAGGCCGACCTCAGCGCCCGCCTGGCCAACCGCCAGCGCGCCGACGGCACCTTGGACGCGCGCGTGCGCCAGTTCAGCAACAGCTGGCGCAACCGCAGCGCGGCCTCCGGCGGCACCTTGGACGCCCGCCTCAAATTCAGCAACAAGACCAGCACCACCCGCTTCACGGTGCGCGGCATGAACATCGGCAACCTGCGCACCGGCGGCCGCGAAGTGCTGGCGATCTCGCTGGGCGGCGGCCAGAACCTGCGCTCGGTGGTGCTGGAGCCGGGCCTGTCCGACGAGGAAATCGCCCAGCGCTTCGACGACGCGCTGGCGCCGAGCGGCGTGCGCGCCGACCTCACCGAAGAAGGCCAGCTGGAATTCACCACCGCCGAATCGTCGTGGACCAATATCCGCGACACCATCGCGGTGCAGGGCGGCGGCATCCGCTTCCCGACCGGCCAGTTGAACCGCGTGAAGGCCGAGGCCGAAGCGCCGGCCGTCGATCCGGACAGCTGGCAAACCTCGGACATGGAATCGATCCGCGCCACCTTGCAGCAAGTGCTGCAGGCGCTGGCGCAGGTGGAACAGGCGATCGCCTCGGTGCACACCGCGCTCAACCAGGTCAGCGCGCGGGTGCAGAGCGCCACGCCGAGCGACACCACCGACGGCATGGACCAGGTGGCGCAGAATTTCGTCTCGACCGCCAAGCAGCCCGGCTACCAGTCGCTGCTGTCGATCACCTCGGCGCTGGCGGGCATCAGCCGCGAGCGCGTGATCTCGCTGCTCAGCCTGCGCTAGGCGGGCCGCCCCCCGCTTATTCCATCGCCAGCCGCGGCAGCCCGCGCCTGGCCAGCTCGGTCAACTGCTCGGCCGGCAACGCCTCCGCATACACAAAGCCCTGCGCATAGTCGCAGCCGGCCAGCGCCAGCAAGGCGCTCTGGGCCGCCGTCTCCACGCCCTCCGCCACCACCCGCAGGCCCAGCTTGTGCGCCATGACGATCAGCGCCTCGCACATCGCCAGGTCGCCGCTGTCGACCGCCAGGTGCTGGATGAAGCTGTGGTCCAGCTTGAGCAGGTCGATGCCGAAGTGCTTCAGGTGCGACAGCGAGGAATAGCCGGTGCCGAAGTTGTCCAGCGCCACCTGCAAGCCCATCTCGCGCAACTCGCGCAGGCGGTCGGCGACCTTGGCCATGCCGTCCATCAACACCCCTTCGGTGATCTCGATGACGATGCTGCGCGGCGCCAGCTGCAGCTCGGCCGCGTAGTTCAGCCAGCCGACGTACAGCGCGGTGTCGCCGCGGAACTGCGCCGCCGACTGGTTGATGCTGACCTGGAAGCCCGGCCCCAGCTCGTCCTGCCAGCGGCGCGCCTGCAGGGCCGCCTGGCGGAACACCCAGTCGCCGATCTCCATCATCAGCCCGCCCGACTCGGCGTGCGCCAGGAACTCGGCCGGCGCCAGCAGGCCGCGCTGCGGATGGCGCCAGCGCAGCAGCGCCTCGGCCCGTTCGATGGTGCCGGTCTGCAGGTTGACGATGGGCTGGAAGTACAGCTCGAACTGCCGCTCCGCCAGCGCCGAGCGCAGGTCCAGCGTGACCTGCTGGCGCGCCTGCGCCGCCAGCTGCAGGTCGGCCGTGAAGTAGCTGTAGCGGTTGCGGCCGGACTCCTTGGCCGCGTACATGGCCTGGTCGGCATGGCGCAGCAAGTCCTCCGGCGCCACCGCGTCCGACGGGTACAGGGCGATGCCGATGCTGGCCGAGATCGACGGATTGGCCGCGCCCAGCGCGAACGGCCGGTTCAGCAGCGCCAGCATGGTCTGCGTGATGCGCTCGATGCCGGACGCCTGCTCGATGCCGGACAGGATCACGGTGAACTCGTCGCCGCCCAGCCGCGCCACCGTGTCCGAGCTGCGCACGCAGGCGCCGATGCGGCGCGCCGCCTCCACCAGCAGGGTGTCGCCATGCGCGTGGCCGAGGCTGTCGTTGACTTGCTTGAAGCCGTCCAGGTCGATGAACAGCAAGGCCAGCTGCAGGCCTTCGCGCTGCGCCTTCTTGACCTCCTGGCCCAGCCGGTCCTGGAACATATGGCGGTTGGGCAGCTCGGTCAGGTCGTCGAAATTGGCCTGGTGCCAGATGCGCTCGGTGGTCGCGCGGTTGTCGGTGATATCGGTCACCAGCGCCAGCGCGCCCAGGTAGGTGCCCTCGGCGTCGAAGATCGGGTTGGTGGCCAGGGTGGCCCACAGCTCGCTGCCATCCTTGCGCAGGAACTTGAATTCGTGGCGCTCGGCCATGCCCTGCTGGCGCCGCGCGATATTGCGCTCCAGGATGGCGCGGCCTTCGTCGTCCATGAACGACACCAGCGGCTGGTCCAGCATCTCCTCGATGCCGTAGCCCAGCATGTGCGCCATCTTCGGGTTGACGAAGCTGGTGCGGGCGGCGGCGTCGATTTCCCAGATGCCCTCCTCGGCGCTGTGGACGATGCGGCGGAAGCGCTCCTCGCTGCGCTCCAGCGCCGCCAGCTTGCCCTCGGCCAGCTCCAGCACCACCCGGATCGCCTGGCCGCTGCTGTCGGCGCTGGCGCGCAGCGTGACCGGGAAGCCTTGCTGGTTGCGGGCCCGCGTCATCTGCAGCGAGCATTGCTCGGGATGCTGGCTGTTCAGCGCCAGCCGCACGAAGCGGTCGAAGTCGTCATGGAAACGGGGTGCGATAAACTGCCGCAGCGGCACCTTGGCCGGGTTGTTGCGCGGCAAGCCCAGCAGGTCGGCCGCCACCACATTCATCTGCAGGATGGTGGTGTCGAAGCCGAGCACGAAATAGCCGACCGGCGCCAACAGGTAGACATCGTTGAAATAAGCTTGCTCGGCGCTGAGCTCGTCGGCCGAGGGCAATTCGGCGAACGGTTCCAGCACCGCGCCTTCGTCCATGATAGCCATGTTGGTGAGCCCGTCGATGCGGGCCGCGGAGATCGGCTGCCGGCCGCCATGCAATCCGGTACTGTGCGTAGGCTTCTCCATACCACCCCTTTGCGTAGGTGTTCAGACTAGCATTTAAGCCGCGCACTGTCGAGCGAACGGCGTCGCCTCAACGATGTGCGCGGTTCAAGCGTTGTTCTGCGCGCCGCTGCAGCGCTTCAAACAGCAGGCTCAGTGCCCAATAGATGACGGCGGCGGCCAGGTACAGCGGCAGCGGCCGGAAGGTGGTCGCGATCACTTCCTTGGTCGACAACATCAGTTCGGTCATGGTGATGACCGAGACCAGCGAGGTGTCCTTGATCAGGCTGATCAGCGTGTTGCTCATGGCCGGCACCGCGATGCGCAAGGCCTGCGGCAGCACCACGTGGACCAGCGTGGGCCAGTAGCCCAGTCCCAGGCTGTAGCTGGCCGCCCACTGCCCCTTGCTGACCGCGCCGATCGCGCCGCGCAGGCTTTCGGACAGGAAGGCGCCGGCGTTCAGGCTCAGCGCGAGGATGCCGGCCGTCACCGGCGTGAATTCGATGCCGATGCTGGGCAGGCCGTAGTAGATGACGAACATCTGCACCAGCAGCGGCGTGCCGCGCATCAGGCTGACGTACACGCTGGCCGGCCAGCGCAACACGCGGTAAGGCAGGATGCGCAGCACCGCCACCGGGAAGCCGATCAGCAGCCCGCCCAGCATCGATGCCATGGCGAAGATCACCGTATAGCCGGCGCCGCGCAACATGACCGGCGCGGCCTCCCGCAGCAGCTCCAGCAGCCCCTGCCAGTCCATGCTCAGGGCGCCTTGCTGACGTCAGTGCCGAACCATTTCAGCGAGATGGCTTTCAGGCTGCCATCGGCGGCGGCGTCGGCCAGTGCCTTGTTCAATGCTTGCTTGAACTGAGGATTGCCCTTCTGGAAGGGAATGCCCATGCGCTCGACCGCGCCGACCTGCGCGCCGGCCTTGATCGGCAGCTTGGAAATTTTTAACAGGTAGGCCGACATCAGGCTGTCGTTGAGCGCCGCGTCGATGCGGCCGCTGGCCAGGTCGGACATGGTGTCCGGCGCCGCCGCGTAGCTGCGCACCTCGATGCCCGGCACCGCCTTGGCCTGCTGCTCGTAGACGCTGCCCTGCCCCACGCCCAGCTTCTTGCCTTTCAGGTCGGCCAGCGTCTTGTAGCCGGCCTGCTCGTCCTTGCGCACGATCAGCTGCGGCATCGAGTAAATATACGGCGCCGAAAAGTCGAACGCCTGCTCGCGCTTGGGATTGATGCCGACCTGCGAAATGATCACATCGTATTTATTGGCCGACAGCCCGGCCAGGATGCTGGCCCACTCGCTGCTGACGAACTCCACCTTCACGCCCAGCTTGGCGGCCAGCAGGCGCGCCACATCGACGTCGTAGCCGGCCAGTTCGCCGCTCTTCTGGTCTTTGTAGTTGAACGGCGGATAAGTGCCCTCCAACGCCACCTTGAGCGCGCCGCGCGCCTTGACCGTGGCCAGCAGGTCGGCCGCCGAGGCCGGCACGGCAGCCGCCGCCAGGGTCAGGGCCAGGGTCGTCGCCAACAGCGCGCCTTGCGCCAGCTTGAAAGTGAAATCACGTTTATGCATGGAGTTCCTTGTAAAAATGGCAGGCGCTACCAGGCGCCCATGCGGCGCCGCAGGCCGAAATCATGGCCCACGACCAGGATGGAACTGGCGATCAGGCCGCTCAGTCCTATCATCAACTGTATCAGTTTATCGTCCGGCAGTACCCACAGCCGGCCCTGCGGCGCTTCGTCCACGCGCGCGGCGGCCATGATCAGCGGCGCCACCCATTCCGCATCGGGCGTAACATCGAGGATCAGGGCGCCGTCCTGCGTGGTCTGCATATAGATCTCGCCGCCCTCGGCCAGCGTGAAGCAGACGCCGTAGCCGGTTTCATTCTTGGCGATATGTTCCTGCAGGCTGAGATCGTGCTCGGCTATCCACAGTTCCACATCGGCCGGGGTTTCCAGCCCGCTCCACGGCACCGGACGGAAGCGCGGTGGCGCTGGCTTGTCATCGTCTTGCATAGTCGTCCTGTTTTGCTTGCGAAGTTGCTTACTAAGCCGCCAGTTTAATCGATGGGAGGAACTACCCCATGAAATACAAATATCCCTACGGTCCCGGACGCCTTGAATACGAGTCCGAGTTCACCCGGTTTTTAAACGACTACCTGCGCCAGCACCCGGAAGTGCGGCGCGACCAGCAGCTGGGATGGCGCATATTTTGGGAGCGTCCGGTCGATCCGCACAGCATGGAGCGCGACCGCAAAGCCGAGCTGAAGCCGACTGCCTATCACTCGTATTTTTACGAATGAGGCTCAGCCCTTCCAAGTGCGCTTGAGGCCGGTATCCGCATGGATCCAGCCGCCGCGCGGGCCGGCGCGGTAGTAGAAGCCGACGCCGCCCTGGCGGAAGCTCTTGACCAGGCCGCCCAGCACTTCGGAATTCAGGCTGGCCAGGCGGATGTCGGCGGCGCGGCCTTCGATGTGCAGCGACTGGCGCGCGGCCGGCACGCCCGCTTCGCGCAGCTTCTGGTTCGAGGCCGGGGTACGGTAGCCGGACAGGATTTCCAGCGGCGTGTCGATGCCATAGCGCGCCACGAAAGCCTGCGTGCCCCACAGCGTCTCAAACAGCTTGGGATCGATGCGCGCGGTCTCCTTGCCGTTGACGTCGCGCAGCAAGTGGCACAAGTCCTGGTAGGCCGATTCGATGATCTCGCCGTCCTTCCAGTACAGCAGCTTGGCGCGCTCGCCCGACGCCGGACGGACCACGTCGATGGTGCGCGGCTTGAGCCAGAACTCCAGGTCCAGCGCTTGCGCGTCGAAGATATCCGGTGGTGGCTCCAGCTCGCCGAAGCCGGAAGGCGCGGTGGCGCGCGGCATGCTGGCGGCCGGCTTGGCCTGGGCCACGGCGCTGGTTGCGCCCCCGGACGCAGCCGGATGCGGCGCCGGTTTCGGCGCTGCCGCCGTGCTGTGTTGAACGGTGCTGCGGGAGGCGCATCCTATCAGCGGCACCGATAAAAAACTCGCTCCCGCCAAGCCCAAACCCTGCTGTAAAAAATTTCTGCGCGTTGCCATAACCTACCCGTGAAAACCAATGGGGACACTATAGCGTATGCAGAGGGAAATGAAAAAGGAAACAGGCCCGATTCCACCAAAAAACCGGGCCCCGCTTGATGCTCACGCTGATGTTAGCGGAACGCCAGCAGCACCACCTGTTCAGGTACGAACCGGCCATCGGACAAGCTGCGCGACGGCACCACCATCGTCACCGAACCGCTCGCGCCCTGATCGCCACCCAGAACGATTTCCATTTTCAGTTGCCGGTCCAGCGCCACATAATTATTGCGGCTGGTGGAGACGATCTTGTGCGGCGGGCCTTGATCCACCAAAGCGTACATATTCGTGCCGCGGCTGATGATAGACAGCGTTTGCCCATTCGACAGCGAGTAGTTGGCCACCAGGTCGCGGTAATCCTCGGGCCACATTTTGGAGTAAGCATCGGGCAAATCGATGCGGAGTTGGCGTGCTGAGACCGGCACACTGACGGTATCCTCGGACGGTTGTGCTTGCAATGCCGACGACAGGGCCAGCCCGCCCAATACAATAGCTAAGCATAGTGTTTTCATGATGTTCTTTCCCCGGTTAGGAATTTCCATTTAAGCAGTCACCGGAGAAAAAACAAATTCATTCTGTCTATCATCGACATCGCGACATATAAATTTAAAATGGCTCATGAATAACACATCATGCAGCCGAACTGTCTCATGAATGCAAGCTCATGCGGCGGCCGCCTCCCGCTCGGCAAGGAGCAATTCGGACCGCGGTTCGTCCAGCAGATAGCCTTGCGCCAGCAATGGAATATTCGCCGCCTCGCCTAACTGGCGCAGCACCGCCAGCGCCTGCGTCGACTCCAGGCGCTTGAACACCACCGCCACGCCGGCCGCCGCGCTGCGCTTCAACAAGGTCAGCAAGGTCTCGCTGTCATGCAGCTCGCGCGCATCGAGCTTGAACACGTCGGGTCGCAAGCGATCCAGCACGTACAAGGCCTCGCGCGCGCTCGGCACGTTGACGGCGAAGCGGAAACCGTTGCGGCGGTAGTTATCGGACACATAGTTCAGCAGCCAGCCCTGCTGCGGCGAGGCCGCCGGCAATTGCAGCACCACCCGTTCCAGCGGCAGTTCCAGCGCATCGAGGATGCGGCGGAAGGCGTGGCCGTGATTGCTGCTGACCGCGCTCAGCAAACGATCATGCACGTTCAGGTACAAGTCCTGTTCGCCCTCGCCCGACTGGCGGAAGAAATTAATCGCGTGCAGCATGCGGCACAAGCGATCGAGCTCGATCGACTCATCGTCGCTGGCCGCATGGTCGAGCAGCTTCCACAGCGACAGCCCCTGGTCCTGCGCCGACACGCTGCGCGCCAGGCCTTCATACGCCTGCACCTGGCCCGACTCCAGATGCCGGATAGGCTGGAAGGCGCTGCTCATGGTGCAATTGAAAAACCGCCCCTGCGCCTTGCCCTCGTGATCGAGCCAGATGCTGGAAGCGGCGCCGGTCGCGTCGGATAAACGCGCCAGGTATTTTTGCAGGATGGGAAATGACATGGAACTCCTCGACTGATGCGGACAATACCGACAGCGTAGGCCTGCGCGCGGCAAAGCAGAACGAATGCTTTCAGCTATGGATATGCCAAAACATTCGTTCCGCCCGTCGGGCACGGCCGCTATCGTGGGTCATCGCCACTTTTCGCCAGAACACCATGTGCCAATTACTCGCCATGAGCAGCAGCAAACCCGCCACCGTCGACTTTTCCTTCGCCGGCTTCGCCCTGCGCGGCAGCGAGCACCGCGACGGCTGGGGCATCGCCTTGCATACAGCCAGCGGCTGCCAGCTCTACACCGATGCGCTGGCCTCGACCCACTCGCCGCTGGCGGCGCAGATCCGCAACAATCCGATCAAGGCCCGAAACGTCGTCGCCCATATCCGCAAAGCCACGCAGGGCCGCATCTCGCTGGAAAACAGCCATCCGTTCACGCGCCAGCTGTGGGGCCAGACCTGGTCCTTCGCGCACAACGGCGACCTGAAACTGTTCGATCCGAATCCCAGCCTGTACTCGCCGCACGGCGACACCGACAGCGAGCGCGCCTTCTGCCACCTGCTGTCCGGCCTGGCGCTGCGCTTTGAAACGCGGCCGCCGCGCCATGTGCTGTTCGGCGCACTGGAGACGCTGGCCGGCGAAATCGCCGACTACGGCACTTTCAATTTCCTGCTGTCCAACGGCGAGCTGCTGTTCGCCCATTGCAGCACCGACCTGCACGTGGTGGTGCGCGAATATCCGTTCTCGGTGGCGCAGCTGATCGATTGCGACCTCAGCATCGACTTCAGCAAGCACAACCATCTGGACGACCGCATCGCCGTGATCGCGACCCAGCCGCTGACCTCGAACGAGGCCTGGACCCGCTTCGCGCCGGGCGAGCTGAAGCTGTTTGTCAACGGACTGGAAGTGGGAGCGGCGCCGGTGCGGCGCCAGGAATGGGAGTTGGAGATTTGCTGCTGAGTTGACTTACAGGGGATTGCAGTTGCAGAAGCGCTTGCGCTTGCTGCCGTCCGGCGCCTCGGCGCCGGCGTCCAGCTGCTTCCAGAAGAACACGGTTTCCACACCATACGGCGAACGCACCTTGCCGGCATCGACGTAACCACGGTTGGCAAAGAAATCCTGGCCGGTGGCCGTGCTGTGCAATTGCAGCGCCTTCACGCCCCAGCTGCACGCCTGCTCCTCCATCCGCGCCAGCAGCGCCTTGCCGACGCCTTGTCGGCGCGCCTCCGGCAACAGATAGCACAAGGCCAACTTTCCGGCGCCGGTCAGCAGCGCGACGCCGACCACCACGCCTTCGCTCAACGCGACCAGCGAAAAATTCGTCGGCGAACTGAACCAGTTCGCCACCATCTGCGGAGTTTTATTGCCTAGCCAGGCGTCAAGGATGGCGGGATCGTTCTTATGATCCAGGTCGCAGCACTCCGTGATCGAGCGGCGCAACACTGTGCATGCCGCATCCGCATCTGTCGAAGCAGCAATACGAATTTCAAGACTCCGAATTTCAAGACTCATGTACGCTCACAAATATTCCCGATAGCAAAAATGAAGCGCTACGCTGTTTCACCGCGCGCCTTCTTCAGTGCCTGAAACCCACTATACACCAAGCAGCAAAAGTCGTTGCGCGACTCTCACAGCCTAGAGGCTGGCCCTGTTTTTGCCCACGAATGTTTTCAAAAATCGTTATGCGGTTTTTACTGAAAACCTCGTGAAAAACATACCTTCTAAGCATATTACGAAAAATTCGTATCTTTTCCGGGCGAAATTTTACACCATGGGCGCCTGTTATTACGAAAGCTCATTATGACCACCAAAAATCCTGCCCGCCGCGCGCTGATCTCCTCTTTCCTGGCCGCCTCCGCCGTCATGCTGGGCCTGCCGCTGCAGGCGAACGCGGCGGAAACCGTGCTGCTGAACGCGTCCTACGACGTCGCGCGCGAACTGTTCAAGGACATCAATCCAGTCTTCGTGGCCGACTGGAAGAAGAACACCGGCGAAACCATCAACATCAACCAATCGCACGGCGGCTCGTCCAAGCAGGCCCGCTCGGTGGCCGACGGCATGGAAGCGGCGGTCGTCACCATGAACCAGGCGAACGACATCGACATGCTGGCCGACAAGGGCCTGGTGGTGCAGGATTGGGCCAAGAAGTTCCCTAATAATGCTGCGCCGTTCTATTCGACCATGGTCTTCCTGGTCCGCAAGGGCAATCCGCAGCAGATCAAGGACTGGGGCGACCTGGGCAAGCCCGGCGTAAAAGTCATTGTTCCGAATCCTAAAACCTCCGGCAACGGCCGCTACACTTACCTGGCGGCCTGGGGCTCGGTGCTGAAAAAAGGCGGCAACGAAGCGCAGGCGCGCGACCTGGTGACGAAAATATTCAAGAACGTGCCGGTACTGGACGGCGGCGGCCGCGGCGCCACCACCACCTTCACCCAGCGTGAAATCGGCGACGTGCTGGTGACCTTCGAGAACGAGGTCAACCTGGTGCGCGCCGAATTCGGCAACAACTTCGAGGTGGTGTATCCGGCGGTATCCGTGCTGGCCGAATCGCCGGTGGCGGTGGTCGACAAGGTGGTCGACCGTCGTGGCATCCGCAAGCAGGCCACCGGTTACCTGAACTTCCTGTACACCGAGCAGGCGCAGGACATCATCGCCAAGCACTACTTCCGTCCGCGTTCCGAGGTCGCGTTCAAGAAGTACAACGCCAACTTCCGTCAAATCACGCTGTTCACGGTAGATGACGTCTTCGGCGGCTGGAAATCGGCGCAGAAGAAGCATTTTGACGACGGCGCCGAATTCGACAAGATCTACCAGACCAAATAAGGATATACGGACAGATTCGTTTGCAAACGGCCTGACTGCCCTTAATCTGGAAGCGTAGTAACCAACCAGACAAAGGAAGCACGATGGCCATTTCTGAAATTAACGTACGTAACCAGTTCCGCGGCAAGATCAAGGAAATCATCTTTGGGCCGGTCGTTTCGGAAGTCGATGTGGAAACCCAGCACGGCATCGTCACCTCGGTGATCACCTCGCGCTCGATTCATGACCTGGATTTAAAGGTTGGCAGCGAAGTCATCGCCCTCGTAAAGTCCACCGAAGTCTCGATCGCCAAGATCAGCAGCAACTAAGCCAAGCCGCCGCCGCGGCCGTCAGCGACCAAAAAAGCCCTGAGCCATCCCGTCTCAGGGCTTTTTCAATTTGGGGTCAGGTCCCCCATTTGAGCATGAGTTCGGCTTGACTAGCCGAACTCATGCTC
>NZ_JAQQPR010000005.1:0-268265 GCF_036688705.1 Duganella sp. S19_KUP01_CR8
CCATTAGAGCATGAGTTCGGCTAATCAGCCGAGCTCATGCTCTAATGGCGGACCTGACCCCGGATTACGCTTACAGGAAGCGGTCGAGGATTTTCTTGCTGTGTTTATCCAGATCGCGCACGTCGCGGATCAGGTAGTGGATGCCGTGGATGTCGGAGATCAAGAGCGTGTCCACCGTCAGGCGGCGGATGTCTTCCTCGCCGCGCAGCACGAACTCGGTGTCGCCGCGATCGGTCGCCACCGACCATGTGCACGGCGTGGCGAAGCTGGTCACGCTGTTGATGCGCGCGATCTCCGGCATGAACTCGCGTCCCTCCAGCTCCTCGCGCACCAGCTGGCCCACGGCCGCCGGCAAGTCCTCGATGCGGTCGATCCAGCCCACTTCCTTGCCGTCGGTGCTCACCAGCGCGATGCCGTCGTCCGGCGCCTGCACCGGGAAGGCGCGCACCGGCGCCACGCTCTCGTGCACTTCGCCCTCGGCCGTGGTCAACACCAGGCGGCCGAAGGGATTGCGTGTCAAATCAAATTTCGTCGTCATATTCTTGTTCTCTTATTCTTTGCTGCCGCTGTCGTCGAGATCCGTGTCGACGTTGCGGGCCTGCGCCTGATACAGGCGGAAGTAGGCGCCTTCGCGCGCCATCAGGTCGTCGTGCGGACCTTCTTCCACCACCACGCCGCGGTCCAGCACCACCAGCCGGTCCGCCTTCTGCAAGGTCGACAGGCGGTGCGCGATGGCGATCGTGGTGCGGCCTTGCACCAGGTTTTCCAGCGCGCGCTGGATTTCTTTTTCGGTCTCGGAGTCGACCGAGGACGTGGCCTCGTCGAGGATCAGGATCTTCGGATCGATCAGCAGCGCGCGCGCGATCGAGATGCGCTGGCGCTCGCCGCCGGACAAGCCCTGTCCGCGCTCGCCCACCATCGAATCGTAACCCTGCGGCAGGCGCAGGATGAATTCGTGCGCGTGCGCGGCGCGCGCGGCGGCGATGATCTCGGCGCGCGTCGCTTCCGGCTTGCCGTAGGCCAGGTTCTCGGCGATGGTGCCGAAGAACAGGAACGGCTCCTGCAGCACCAGGCCGATGTTGCGGCGATAGTCCGACACCGCGAACGAGCGGATGTCCACGCCGTCCAGCATGATCGCGCCTTCCGACACGTCGTAGAAGCGGCAGATCAGGTTGACCAGCGTCGATTTGCCGGAGCCCGAATGGCCCACCAGGCCGATCATCTCGCCGGCCTTGATGTCGAGCGAAATGCCGCGGTTGACGGCGCGGTTACCGTAGCGGAAGCCCACTTCGCGCAAGGTGATGTTGCCATCGACCTTGGCCAGCTTGACCGGATTGGTGGGTTCGGGCACCGACGACACGTGGTCGAGAATGTCGAAGATGCGCTTGGCGGCCGACGCCGATTTCTGCGTCACCGAGACGATGCGGCTCATCGAATCCAGGCGGCCGTAGAAGCGGCTGGAGTAGGCGATGAAGGCCGACAGCACGCCAACCGTGATATGGCCCTTGGACACCTGGTAGATGCCGAACACCCAGATCACCAGCAGGCCCAGCTCCGTCAGGAAGGACACGGTCGGCGAGAACAGCGACCAGATTTTATTGAGCTTGTCGTTGACCGCCAGATTGTGCTTGTTGGCGGTGCGGAAGCGCGACGCTTCGCGCGACTCCTGCGCGAACGCCTTCACCACGCGGATACCGGGGATGGTGTCGGCCAGCACGTTGGTCACTTCGCCCCACACGCGGTCGATCTTTTCGAAGCCGGTGCGCAGGCGGTCGCGCACCACGTGGATCAGCCACGCGATGAACGGCAGCGGCAGCAGCGTGAACAGCGCCAGCCACGGGTCGATCGAGAACAGGATCACGCCGGTCATGATGATCATCAGGCAGTCCGACGCGAAGTCCAGCAAGTGCAGCGACAGGAACACGCAGATGCGGTCACTCTCGCTGCCGATGCGCGACATCAAATCGCCGGTGCGCTTGCCGCCGAAGTATTCCAGCGACAGCCGCAGCAGGTGGTCATACGTCTCGGTGCGCAGGTCGGCGCCGATGCGCTCCGACACCAGCGCCAGCACATAGGTCTTGCCCCAGCCCAGCACCCACGCCAGCACCGCCGACGCCACCAGGCCCGACATGTACAGCGCCACCAGCGAGGCATCGACCGGCTGCCCGTTCTGGTAGGGGATCAGCACCTTGTCCATCAGCGGGATGGTCAGGTAGGGCGGGATCATGTGCGCGCCGGTCGACAGCAGCATCAGCGCGAAGCCGAAGCCCAGCGGCAGCTTGTACGGCTTGGCGAAACGCCACAGGCGGAACAGCGTCCAGGTCGACGGCGGCGTGTAGACCACCTTGGTGCAGATCGGGCACTCTTCCTGTTCCGGCTCCAGCGGCGCCTTGCAGCTCGGGCAGACGTTTTTTTCCTCGCGCGCCACCGGCGTGCCGGTCGCATGGCTGTCGCGGTGCGCGGCGAATTGCTCGACCAGGCGGATCGCATGCAGGTTCTGGCCCAGCGTGAAGCGCCAGGCGCCCAGGCGGCCGCCGTCGTCGATCAGCTCCAGGTGGCCGACGCCCGCGTGGTCGTGGTGTTTGAGCGCCAAATCCTTAGCGAAAGGCCAACGTTGCCAGTCGCTGCGGCCCGGCGCGCGCGCCAGCACGCCGCGTTCGGTGACGAGAATTATCCCCTTGGCGAAACGAAGTTGTTCATCCAAGTCAACCTCCAGGGCACTTACAACGTTTTCCCCTTGGGAAAGTTGTGCCTGTATCTCGGAACGCCAGCGTTCAGGAAGCTCGCTCTGGCTGGAGTTGGAGGAAAGTTGTTCTGTTGTCATCGTGCAGCGTACTCCGGTGGCGAAAAGGTGGAACAAAGGTGGAACTAGTCGAAGTTGCGACTGATATAAGTGCTTTATTTACGGTATTCTGTCATTGGTTACATCCTTGACAGAAATCAAGAATAACCAGTGTTTTGTTGGCGGCAAGTATAACGCACGCGCAGGTTGGACCAAATGCAATTTGGCCGCCGGCGGTGGTACAGAGGTTAAAATACGGCGCGGGCTGGCCACGGCTGATAACAAAGATACAAGAATAGAAACATGACCAAGAAGAAAGACATAGAAGTTCTCCGCGTAACCCATTTGCGCGGACCCAACATCTGGACCTATCGCCCGGTGATCGAGGCGTGGCTGGACATTGGCGAACTGGAGAAATTTCCCTCGAATTTGTTGCCTGGCTTGTATGAGCGCCTGACCGCGATCCTGCCGGGGCTGATCGTTCACCGCTGCGGCGTGGGCGAGCACGGCGGCTTCCTCGAGCGCCTGCGCGACGGCACCTATGCCGGCCACATCCTCGAACACGTGGTGCTGGAACTGCAAAACCTGGCCGGCATGAAGACCGGCTTCGGCAAGACGCGCCAGATCGGCGACGGCACCGGCCTGTACAAGATGGCCTTCCGCACCCGCCAGGAGCAGGTGGGGCGCGCCGCGCTGGCCGCCGGCTGCGAGCTGCTGATGGCGATGATCGAAGACAAGCCTTACGACCTGGCCGCCACCATTATCGACCTGACCGACCTGGTCGAGTCGGTCTGCCTGGGACCGAGCACCGCCAACATCGTCGACGCCGCCACCGTGCGCAAGATCCCATCGATCCGCCTGACCGACGGCAACCTGGTGCAGCTGGGCCACGGCGCCATGCAGCGCCGCATCTGGACCGCCGAGACCGAGGAAACCAGCGCCATCGCCGAAGGCATCGCCAGCGACAAGGACTTGACCAAGTCGCTGCTGGCCTCCTGCGGCGTGCCGGTGCCCGAAGGCGAGCTGGTCACCAGCGCCGAAGCGGCCTGGGAAGCGGCGCAGGACATCGGCGTGCCGGTGGTGGTCAAGCCGTACGACGGCAACCACGGCCGCGGCGTCTCGCTCAACCTGATGACCGAAGCCGACGTCACCGCCGCCTACGCGCTGGCCGCGCGCAAGGGCGACAGCAAGAGCGTGATCGTCGAGCGCTTCATCGCCGGCAACGAACACCGCCTGCTGGTGGTGGGCAAGCGCCTGATCGCGGCGGCCGCCGGCGAATCGCTGTGGGTCACCGGCGACGGCAAATCGAACATCATCGAGCTGGTCGACGACCAGATCAACACCGATCCGCGCCGCGGCACCACCGAGGATTCGCCGCTGAACGCGCTGGCGCCCGAGCACGGCGCCGAGATCATCCTGGAGCTGGAGCGCCAGGGCATGACCGCCTATTCGGTGCCGCAGGACGGCCAGAAAGTGCTGATCCAGCCGAACGGCAACGTCGCCTTCGACGTCACCGACCAGGTGCACCCGCAAGTGGCCGCGATGGCCACGCTGGCCGCGCGCGTGGTCGGCCTGGACATCGCCGGCATCGACGTGGTGGCCGCCGACATCTCGCGCCCGCTGCATGAAACGGGCGGCGCCATCATCGAAGTCAACGCCAGTCCGGGCCTGCTGGCCCACCTGAAGCCGGCCAGCGGCGAGCCGCGCAACGTCGGCGAAGCCATCGTCGACCATCTGTTCGCGCCGGAGCAGGGCGGCCGCATGCCGATCGTCGGCATCACCGGCAAGCACGGCACCACCATGGCCTCGCGCCTGATCGCCTGGCTGCTGCAAATCAGCGGCAAGAAGGTCGGCCTGGCCTGCGCCGACGGCTTGTTCGTCAACGGCCGCCTGCTGCCGCGCGACGGCTTCAGCGACTGGGAAACCGGCGAGCGGCTGCTGCTGAATAAAAACGTCGAAGCCGGCGTGTTCGAAGCCAGCGCCCGCATGATCCTGACCGAAGGCCTGGCCTACGACAAGTGCGCGGTCGGCGTGGTCACCGACGTCAGCGATTTCGAAGACGTGGCCGAGTTCCATATCCCTAGCCTCGACAAGCTGTACGGCGTGCTGCGCACCCAGGTCGACGTCATCCTGCCGAGCGGCGTGGCGGTGCTCAACGCCGCCGACGCGCAAGTGGTCGACATGGCCGAGCTGTGCGACGGCGAAGTGATCTTCTACGGCGTCGACGAACACCTGGCCGCCATCGCCGAACACCGCCAGGACGGCAAGCGCGTGGTGTTCCAACGCGCCGAGCGCATCGTGCTGGCGCAAGGCTACGACGATGCCGCCAGCCTGCCGCTGTCGCCGCTGGTGCCGCCGGAAGCCGTGCTGGCCGCGATCGCCGCCGGCTGGGCGCTGGGCCTGTCGCCGGAGCTGATCGGCGCCGGCCTGCGCACGTTTGATGCGAACCCAAAGCGAACTCATCACTGATACATCACTGAAAGAACAAGCAGATTTATGGAAGTCATCCGCACCCGCGCCCTTCGCGGCCCGAATCTTTGGAGCCACCACACGGCGGTGGAAGTGATCGTATCGTGCCCGCCCGAGGAGCAGTCGATCGCCACGCTGCCCGGCTTCGAGCAGCGCCTGCACGCGCGCTTTCCCGCCATCGGCGCCCTGCAAACCACCGGCCACACCGACGCCGTGCCGCTGGCGCGCGTGCTGGAAGTAGCGGCACTGAGCCTGCAAGCGCAGGCCGGCTGCCCGGTCACCTTCAGCCGCACCACGGCCACGCTGGAAGACGGTATTTACCAGACCGTGGTCGAGTACACCGAAGAAGCGGTCGGCCGCCTGGCGATGACCCTGGCGCACAACCTGATCAACGCGGCCCTGGCCGACACCCCGTTCGACCTGACCGGCGCGCTGAACGAATTGCGCGACCTCGATGAAGACGTGCGCCTGGGCCCTAGCACCGGCGCCATCGTCAGCGCCGCCGTCGCGCGCGACATCCCGATCCGCCGCCTGACCGAAGGCAGCATGGTGATGTTCGGCTGGGGCTCGCGCCAGCGCCGCATCCAGGCCGCCGAGATGGACAGCACCAGCGCCATCGGCGAATCGATCGCGCAGGACAAGGAACTGACCAAGAAACTGCTGCACGCGGCCGGCGTGCCGGTGCCTATCGGCCGCTCGGTCGAAGACGCGGAAGACGCCTGGGCGGCCGCGCTGGAAATCGGCCTGCCGGTGGTGGTCAAGCCGAAGGACGGCAACCAGGGCAAGGGCGTCACGGTCAACGTGATGTCGAAGGAGCACCTGGAAAAAGCCTTCCACACGGCCAAGGAATTCCGCGACGACATCATGGTCGAGCGCTACCTGCCGGGCCACGATTATCGCCTGCTCGTCATCGGCAACAAGCTGGTGGCGGCGGCGCGCCGCGATCCGCCGCAAGTGGTGGGCGACGGCGTGCACACCGTGCGTGAACTGGTCAACATCGTCAATGCCGACCCGCGCCGCGGCAGCGGCCATTCGACCTCGCTGACCAAGATCCGCTTCGACGACATCGCCCTGGCGCGCCTGGCGCTGCAAGACCTGGAAGCCGATTCGATTCCCGGCAAGGGCCAGCGCGTCATCCTGCGCAACAACGCCAACCTGTCGACCGGCGGCACCGCCACCGACGTCACCGACGACGTGCACCCTGAAGTGGCGGCGCGCGCGGTGGAAGCGGCGCAGATGATCGGCCTCGATATCTGCGGCGTCGACGTGGTCTGCGACGGCGTGCTGCAACCGATCGAGAACCAGCGCGGCGGCGTGGTCGAAGTCAACGCCGCTCCCGGCCTGCGCATGCACATCGCGCCGTCGTTCGGCAAGGGCCGCGCGGTGGGCGAGGCTATCGTCAACACCATGTTCGCGCCGGGCGAGAACGGCCGCATTCCGGTGGTCGCCGTCACCGGCACCAACGGCAAGACCACCACCGTGCGCCTGATCGCCCACCTGCTGACCGCCAGCGGCTTGCGCACCGGCATGACCAACACCGACGGCGTCTACATCGAAGGCCGCCAGACCGATAGCGGCGATTGCAGCGGTCCGCGCAGCGCCCGCAACGTGCTGCTGCACCCGGACGTCGACGCGGCGGTATTCGAAACCGCGCGCGGCGGCGTGCTGCGCGAAGGCCTGGCCTTCGACCGCTGCCAGGTTGCCGTCGTCACCAACATCGGCAGCGGCGACCACCTCGGCCTGAACTACATCACCACGGTGGAAGACCTGGCCGTGCTGAAGCGCGTGATCGTGCAGAACGTCTCCGAGAGCGGCTTCGCCGTGCTGAACGCGATCGATCCTATCGTCGCCGGCATGGCGGCCAACTGCCGTGGCAAGGTGATCTTCTTCGGCGCCGAACGTGGCCATCCGGTGATCGCCACCCACCTGGCGCAAGGCAGCCGCACCGTGTACGTGGAAGACGGCCATGTGGTCGCCGCCGAAGGCAAGAACCTGCAGCGCATCGCGCTGTCGGAAGTGCCGATCACCCGCAACGGCGCCATCGGCTTCCAGGTGGAGAACGTGATGGCGTCGGTCGCCGCCGCGTGGGGCGTGGGCATCAGCTGGGACGCGATCCGCCTCGGCCTGAAAACCTTCGCCAACGATTCCGACAACGCGCCCGGTCGCTTCAACGTGTTCGACTACAAGGGCGCGACGCTGATCGCCGACTACGGCCACAATCCGGACGCCATCCTGGCGCTGGTGCAGGCGGTGGAAACCATGCCGGCCAAGCGCCGCTCGGTGGTCATCAGCGGCGCGGGCGACCGCCGCGACCAGGACATCACGCAGCAGACGCAGATCCTTGGCCGCGCCTTCGACGACGTGATCCTGTACGAAGACGCCTGCCAACGCGGCCGCGTCGACGGCGAAGTGGTGGGCCTGTTGCGTTCGGGCCTGAACGGCGCGCCGCGCACCACCCACATCCAGGAGATCTACGGCGAGTTCCTCGCCATCGACACCGCCCTGGGCCGCCTGAAGGAGGGCGACCTGTGCCTGATCCTGGTCGACCAGGTCGAGGACGCGCTGGCCCACATCGCCAAGCGCATCAGCGAAGCGTAAAACCCGGGGTCAGGTCCCCCATTAGAGCATGAGCTCGGCTTTGCTAGCCGAGCTCATGCTCTAATGGGGGACCTGACCCCGGGTTTTTTTACGCCTGCTATCATTGTCAATGACTATCGATTCCATAAATATATATAGATTTTATTTATGACGTTGTGTGGGTAGAATGATTTCACTATCAAACAACGAGGAGTCATAGCAATGAGCCAGCCACCTATCACCACCGCCTCCGGCATCCCGGTCGCCGACAACCAGAACTCCGCCAGCGCCGGCCCGCGTGGCCCGCTGCTGCTGCAAGACTTCCACCTGATCGAAAAGCTGCAGCACTTCAACCGCGAGCGCATCCCTGAGCGCGTGGTGCACGCCAAGGGTTCTGGCGCCTACGGCAGCTTCACCGTCACCCACGACATCACCAAATACACCAAGGCCAGGCTGTTCTCCGAGATCGGCAAGAAGACCGACACCTTCGTGCGCTTCTCCACCGTCGGCGGCGAGAAGGGCAGCGCCGACACCGAACGCGATCCACGCGGCTTCGCCATGCGCTTCTACACCGAGGAAGGCAACTGGGACCTGGTCGGCAACAACACGCCGATGTTCTTCATCAAGGACGGCATCAAGTTCCCCGACTTCATCCACACGCAGAAACGCGACCCGCAGACCAACCTGAAGTCGCCGACCATGATGTTCGACTTCTGGAGCAAGACGCCGGAAAGCCTGCACCAGGTGACGATGCTGTTCTCCGACCGCGGCACGCCGGACGGCTACCGCCACATGGACGGTTTCGGCAGCCACACCTTCAGCCTGATCAACGCCGCCGGTGAGCGGGTCTACGTCAAATGGCACTTGAAGACCAGGCAGGGCATCAAGAACCTGCCGGCCGCCGAAGCCACCCGCATCGCCGGCACCGATCCGGACTACGCGCAGCGCGACCTGTTCGGCGCCATCGCCGCCGGCGACTTTCCGCAGTGGGACGTCAAGCTGCAAGTGGCGACCGAGGCCGAACTGGCCGCATGGGAAGCGCGCACCGGCTGGAATCCGTTCGACCTGACCAAGGTCTGGCCGCACAAGGACTTCCCGCTGATCCCGGTCGGCGTGTTCGAGTTGAACCGCAACCCGCTGAACTACCACGCGGAAGTGGAGCAGGCCGCGCTGTCGCCTTCGAACGTGGTGCCCGGCCTGGGCTACTCGCCGGACAAGATGCTGCAAGCGCGCCTGTTCGCCTACCACGACGCCCAGCTGTACCGGGTCGGCACCAACCATCAGCACCTGCCGGTGAACGCGCCGCGCTGCCCCTTCCACAACCAGCAGCGCGACGGCGCGATGGCGATCGCCAACGGCGGCGCCGAGCAGAACTACGCGGCCACCGAAGCGGGCGGCAGCCAGCCGCAAGGCCTGGGCCACGGCGAACCGGCGCTGGCGCTGCAAGGCGGCGCGGCCCGCTACGACGGTCGCGGCAAGGAGGACGATTACACCCAGGCCGGTAATCTGTTCCGCCTGATGCCGGCGCAGGAGCAGCAGAACCTGTTCGACAACATCGCCGGCCCCTTGAGCCAGGTCAGCGCCGAGATCATCGCCCGCCAGCTGGCCCACTTCGACCAGGCCGACCCGGCCTACGGCGCCGGCGTGCGCGCCGCGCTGGCGGCCAAGGGTGTCGTGGTGGCTTAAAGGAAGACTGCGGGCCGCGCTGAATTGCACTACAATCGGATGGTGCAGTGCAGCGTAGTCCGCATCCTTCCGGAGGTCACACTTGAATCGCAAACCCGCCCCACTGTCGTCGCCTTCAATGCCGGGGCAAGTCGTACTGGCGCTGCAAGGTGGCGGCGCGTTGGGCGCCTACCAGGTGGGCGTCTACCAGGCCATGCACGAAGCCGGCGTCGAGCCGGACTGGGTGATCGGCACTTCCATCGGCGCCATCAACGGCGCCATCATCGCCGGCAACGAGCCGCGCTACCGCATGGACCGGCTGCGCCAGTTCTGGCACCGCATGGAGCAGAACGCGCTGGGCTTCTCCGTCATGCCGCGCGCGCTGGCCAACGCGGTGACGATGGGGCAGGGCATACCGGCCTTCTTCGAACCCAATCTCGGCTCATGGTGGAATCCCGACGCCAGGGTCGGCGTCGAACACGCCTCCTACTATCAAACCGCGCCGCTGCGCACCACGCTCGACACGCTGGTCGATTTCGATCTCCTCAACGATGGCGACACCCGCTTCACGGTCGGCGCGGTCAATGCGCGCTCCGGCGGCATGCGCTATTTCGACAGCCGCAAGGACACGCTGGGCGCCTCGCACGTGATGGCTTCCGGCGCGCTGCCGCCGGCCTTTCCGGCCGTGCGCATCGACGGCCAGCCCTACTGGGACGGCGGCATCTATTCCAACACGCCGATCGAGGCGGTGCTCGACGACGAGCCGCGCCGCAGCTCGGTGATCTTCTCGGTGCAGGTGTGGAACCCGGACGGCGGCGAGCCGCAAAGCATGTTGCAGGTGCTGGACAAGTACAAGGAGATCCAGTACGCCAGCCGCGCCAGCAATATCGAGCAGCAGCGCAAGCTGCACCGGCTGCGCCACGTGATCCGCCAGTTGACGCTGCACCTGTCGGACGAAGCGGCGATGTCGCCCGAAGTGCGCGAGCTGGCCTCGTGGGGCTGCGGCACCACCATGCACGTGGTGTCGCTGAAGGCGCCGCGCATCGGCAACGAGGACCACACCAAGGACATCGACTTCAGCGCCGCCGGCATCCGCGCCCGCTGGCTGGCCGGCTATGAAGACACCCAGCGCATGATCGCGCTGCGGCCTTGGGACCGCGAGATCGATCCCATCGAGGGCATCGCCATCCACGAGCTGCCGCCGCCCTAGGCTAGGCGGGCAGTACGTCCCGGCACACGTCCAGCCACGCGCGCGCCGCGTGCGACAGGTAGGGGCCGCGCCACATATGCGCCGCCTGCCACTGCAACTCCGGTTCCACCAGCCGTACCGCGTCCAGATGGCCGATCGCCAGTCGGTGGATGAACGGTTCCGGCAGCAGCGCCACGCCCATGCCGGCCGAGGCCATCGCCACCAGCCAGTCCCATTGACCGCTTTGCGCGGCGATTTGCGGCGCGAAGCCGGCCGCGCTGAAGGCGTGGCGCAGGCTGCGGGTCAGCGCGAAATCATCCTTCAGCAGCACCAGCGGCATGCCGGCCAGCGCCTTCAACTTGAGCGTGGTGCGGTGCTTTTGAAACGTGCCGCGTGCGGCCAGCGCCCAGATCGGATAGCTGGCGATGGGTGCCGTCTGCAGGTCCAGCTGCGGATCGGCCGGCAGCACCGTCATGCCGATCTCCAGTTCTCCGCTCGCCACCTGGCGCTCCAGCACCTGGCCGGCATCCTCCCTCAGCGTCAGCGCGACGTCGGGGTGGCGCTGGCGGAAGGCCTTGAGCACGGGCGTGAACAGCAGGTTGATCATCGGCGGTATGCCGATCGTCAGCTGGCCGCGCTGGGCGGCCTGGGTGTCGCGCACTTCCGCCGTCAGCTGGGCCATGGTGGCCAGCATCTGCTCGCCGCGCGCATAGACCACGCTGCCGGTGTCGGTCAGCGTCAGCTTGCGGCCGTCGCGTATCAGCAGTTGGGCGCCGACCTCCTGCTCCAGCTGCCGCACCATCTTGCTGATGGTCGATTGGGTGACGTGCAGCGACTCGGCCGCCTGGGTGAAGCTGTTCAGGCGGACCGTTTCGACGAAGTAGCGCAGCGATCGCAAGTCCATGACTAAAACGACTGGAAAGTGGGAATTTAAGTCATACAGCGACTGATCTTCGAATTCTATACTGAATCAAAGAATGAGGAGATCGCCATGTATGAAGACCGTATCCGCCACCCGGCGCTGATGGAAAAAGTGATGAGCGCCGCGCAGGCGGCCAGCTTGTTCAAGAGCGGCATGACCGTCGGCATGAGCGGCTTCACCCGCGCCGGCGACGCCAAGGCGCTGCCGCTGGCGCTGGTGGAGCGCGCCCGCGGCGAGCCGCTGAACCTGACGCTGCTGACGGGCGCCTCGCTGGGCAACGACAGCGACGGCCTGATGGCCAACGCCGGCGTGGTCGCGCGCCGCATGCCGTTCCAGGCCGACGCCGCGCTGCGCCGCAAGATCAACGCCGGCGAGGTGATGTTCATCGACCAGCACCTGTCGGAGACGGCGGAGCAGCTGCGCTCCGGCGACCTGAAAGCGGTCGACATCGCTGTCATTGAAGCGGTGGCGATCACGCCGGATGGTGGCATCGTACCCACCATGTCGGTCGGGAACTCGGCCAACTTCGCCCAGCAGGCGGGCATGGTGATCGTCGAGATCAACCTGAGCGCGCCGCTGGCGCTGGAGGGTTTTCATGACATCTACATCCCGGGCGCGCGGCCGCGCCGGGGCGCGATCCCTCTGCTGGCGCCGTGGCAGCGCATGGGCTGGACTTCGATCCCGGTGCATCCCGACCGCATCGCCGCCATCGTCATCACCGACAGCCCGGACAGCCCCTCCAACGCGCTGCCGGGGGATGCCGAGACCGACGCCATCGCGCGCCACGTGGTCGCCTTCCTGGAAGGCGAGGTGCAGGCCGGCCGCATGGGGCCGGAGCTGCGGCCGCTGCAGGCGGGGATAGGCACCATCGCCAACGCGGTGCTGCATGGCCTGATCGATTCGCCGTTCCGCCACATGACCATGTATTCGGAGGTGCTGCAGGACAGCGCGATCGAGCTGCTCGACTCGGGCCAGCTGGATATGGCGTCGGCGTCGTCGATCACGCTGTCGGCGGCGATGCATGAAAAATTCATCCTCAACATGGAACAGTACCGCGAGCGCATCGTGCTGCGGCCGCAGGAGATCAGCAACCATCCCGAGGTGGTGCGGAGGCTGGGCCTCATCGCGCTGAACACGGCGCTGGAGTTCGACATCTACGGCAACGTCAATTCCACCCATGTCGGCGGCACCCATATGATGAACGGCATCGGCGGCTCGGGCGACTTTGCCCGCAACGCCCAGATATCGATGTTCGTCAGTAAATCGGTGGCCAAGGACGGCGCCATTTCCAGCGTGGTGCCGTTTGCCGCCCACGTCGACCACACCGAGCATGACGTCGACGTGCTGGTGACGGAGTGGGGTCTGGCCGACCTGCGCGGCCTGGCGCCGCGCGAACGGGCGCCGCTGATCATCGAACACTGCGCCCACCCCGACTATCGCCCGCAACTGCGCGCCTACCTCGCCGAGGCGCTGAAGCGCGGCGGCCAGACGCCGCACGTGCTGGAGCAGGCCTTGTCCTGGCATAGCCGCTATCAGCGGGAAGGGAGCATGCTGGTAAAATAGCGTCATCGGTATTCACTTCATATTGGATCGACATGACTATCAAAATCAGCCAAAACTTTGACTCCGGCGCCATCGAGGTGCTGCGCGCGGACAGCGCGGCGGAGATCGAACTGAATCTGCGCAAGGACTCGCACGCCGACATCCACCAGTGGTTCCACTTCCGCCTGCAGGGCGCGCGCGGCCAGCAGGTGCGCATGCGCTTCCTGAATGCCGGCCAGGCCACCTACGCCAAGGGTTACGAGGACTACCAGGCCGTGGCCAGCTACGACACCGAAAACTGGTTCCGCGTGCCGACCGCCTTCGACGGCGAGATCATGACCATCAAGCACACGCCGGAAACCGACAGCGTGTACTACGCCTACTTCGAGCCGTATTCGTTCGAGCGCCACCTGCGCCTGCTGGGCGAAGTGGCCGAGCATCCGCTGGCCCGCGTGCACGACCTGGGCAACACCATCGACGGCCGCGACATGAACCTGGTCGTCATCGGCAAGCCGGAAGCGGAAAAGAAAATCTGGGTCATCGCGCGCCAGCATCCTGGCGAATCGATGGCCGAGTGGTTTGTCGAAGGCCTGATCGATTCGCTGCTGGACGACGCCAACCCGATCGCCCGCAAGCTGCTGCAGCGCTGCGTGTTCTACATCGTGCCGAACATGAACCCGGACGGCTCGGTGCGCGGCAACCTGCGCACCAACGCCTCGGGCGCCAACCTGAATCGCGAGTGGATGACGCCATCCGTCGAGCGCAGCCCGGAAGTGCTGTACGTGAAGCAGAAGATGCACGAAACCGGCATCGACATGTTCTTCGACATCCACGGCGACGAGGCGCTGCCGTACAACTTCGTGGCCGGTAACGAGATGCTGGAGAACTTCAGCGAAGAGCGCCGCGTCAAGCAGCAGGACTTCATCGACCGTTACAAGAACGCCAGCCCGGACTTCCAGGATAAATACGGCTACGCCGCCAGCAAGTACAAGGAAGACATGCTGACCCTGGCGTCCAAGTACGTCGGCCACCACTTCGGCTGCCTGGCGCTGACGCTGGAGATGCCGTTCAAGGACAACGCCGACCTGCCGGATCCGCACGTGGGCTGGAACGGCGCCCGCAGCGCGGCGCTGGGCGCGTCCATCCTGCAACCTATCCTGCTGTCGCTGGACGCCTGAGATGGGCGTTGAAATCGAGCGCAAGTTCCTGTTGCGCGGCGATGCGTGGAAGAGCCTTGGCGAGCCGGTGTTTTTTCGCCAGGGCTATCTGTCGTCGCACAAGGAGCGCGTGGTGCGGGTGCGCATCGAGGGCGATCGGGCGGTGATGACGATCAAGGGCCGCAACGTTGGCGCCACGCGCGGCGAGTGGGAGTATCCGATTCCGATGGCCGACGCGGTCGAGCTGCTGGACCGCTTGTGCGAGCAGCCGCTGATCGAGAAGTACCGCCGCCGCATAGACTACGCCGGCAACGTGTGGGAAGTCGACGAGTTCCTCGGCGCGAACGCCGGACTGGTGGTTGCCGAGATCGAACTGAGCTCGGAAGACCAGGCGTTCGACAAGCCGGAATGGGTGGGCGACGAAGTCACCGCTGACCTGCGCTACCTCAACTCCAGCTTGATAAAACACCCGTATTCGGCTTGGTAGCTCGGTGGATTTGTACTAAGCTGATTGGATGGAGAACGAGCGATTTGCCGCGCTTGAGGCGCACTACAATGCCATCCTGCCGACGCTAGCGACGAAGGCGGACATTGAGGCTTTGCGTGCTGAAATGCACAAGATGTCGGCTGAGGGCTACCGCTGGATGGTGGCCTCGATGGTCGGCATGTTTATTGGTTTCGGCGGCCTGTATTTTGCGGCCAACAGGACGCTGGATGAACGGCCGGTTCCAGTGCAAGCTCAGCCGCAGCCTCAACCTCAGCAGCCCATCATCATCTATTTGCCTCAGCCAGTGCCGGCGCCAGCCGCGCCACAAAAATAAAAAGCCCCGTGAGGGGCTTTTGTCATCAGTGGAAGTGCTCGGTGCCGGTGGGTGTATCCTCGGGCATTTCCGCGTGCGCCAGTTCGCCGACCGGGTCGGCAAACAGCGGCGCGCCGCAGTCGTCGCAGAACTCGGCCACGAAACGCTCGCCGTGCTTCTTGATCTGCGTAACGCCGGCCTCGTTCAGGTGGCTGACGATCTCCTCCACCGGCGTGATCGGCTGCTGCACCACGCCGCCCGGGCCGCCTTGCAGCGGGCCTTCCGGCGGCGTGCCTTCCTCATCTTCCTGTCCGTACAGCGGCCACACCACGCCGTAGATCACGTCCGGCGACGAACGCTGCGTGAACGCCACGCGGTATTCGTCGATCTGGCCGTCGGCGTTTTCCTCGCCGAAGCCGGCGATCACCGCGCGCAGTTCGGACGGCTCGATCGCCAGCGTATGCGTCAGGTAGTGCACGGCGGCGCGGATCGATACCGGACGGATCAACTTGTCCGCCTCGCGGCAGGCCATGTAGTAAGCCTCCGGCAGCAGCAGCTCGACGCCGCAACCCGGCAGCAAACGGTTGATGGTCGGCGTCACCTGCGCGCGCCACTGTTCCAGCGCGGTGGTGCGTTCGGTGACGAAGTTGGCCTGGTTGGCCGGCATCTGCCAACGGAACAGCGGGCCGCCCGCCGGCGCCACCACGGCCACCAGCAGGTAGCGGGTGTCGGCCAGGAAGGGCGCCGTCTCCGGCACCTTGGTGTCGGCCTTCAGCACCGTGCCCTTGAGCGCGGCCTGGGCCAGCTTGTGCACCTTGGCATAGGTCTCGACGTGGCTGCGCGGCAGCTGGTCGATCGAGAACAGCGTCGGCGACATCGCCATGTGCGTACCGTCGGCCAGCAGGTGGGCCGAGAAGTGCGCCGACAGCGTGGTCAGGATATCGGCCGGGATCGCGCCCGAAGCGATGGCGAAGCGGGTCCACGCCAGGATGGGCGCGGCCACCAGCAGCACGTCGTACTGCTTGGCGACGCCGTCGGTTTCGACGGTGATGCTGCTCGATTCGCTGACCGCTTCCACGCCATCCATCAACACGTCGTACGCGTTCAGGTCTTCCTTGAACAGGCTGTTCAAGGTCGAATCGATGGTTTCCTGGTGGCCGGTCTTGAGGAGTTTGTGGAGCTGCGCATCGAGGCTGTGTTCCCAGGAGCGCTCTTCGATACGGCTGGCCGCCTGCCCAACTGCGAGGGCATAGGTGACGAGGCGCTGGCTCTCGGCAGACAACTTATGGGATGAATCTTTGTTTGGACGACGCATAGCGCAATAAGAGTCTCATAAAAGTGGATAAAGCGGATCAGTCATGCAGATGATAACCCTTATGAACCGTATTGTAGTTGATTCGGCAAACGTGCATAAAAAAACGCCCTGTGGCCATGAGGCGGCCTTGGCCGCCTCAGCACACAGGGCGTTCTTCTGTGAAACAACTAACTTTTTACGCGGCCAGCAGCTGGCGCAGCACGAACGGCAGGATGCCGCCATGCTTGTAGTAGTCGACTTCGATCGGGGTGTCGATGCGCAGCAGCACTTTCACTTCCTGTGCCGGCTTGCCTTCGCGATGGATGACCAGGGTAGCCAGTTGTTGTGGCTTGATCTCGCCTTCCAGGCCCTTCAGGTCGTAGACTTCCTTGCCGGTGATGCCCAGCGACTCAACGCTGTCGTTGCCGATGAATTGCAGCGGCAACACGCCCATGCCGACCAGGTTCGAGCGGTGGATACGTTCGAACGAACGCACGATCACAGCCTTCACGCCCAGCAGCTGGGTGCCCTTGGCTGCCCAGTCGCGCGACGAGCCGGTGCCGTACTCTTCGCCGCCGAACACCATGGTTGGCGTGCCTTCGGCAACATACTTCATCGCTGCGTCGTAGATCGACAGCTGTTCGCCGGTAGGCTGGTGAATGGTGATGCCGCCTTCAACCGCCGAACCGTCCGCCTTGGCAGGAATCATGCGGTTCTTGATACGCACGTTGGCGAAGGTGCCGCGCATCATGATCTCGTGGTTGCCGCGACGCGAGCCGTAGGAGTTGAAGTCGGCCTTCATCACGCCGTTGGCCAGCAGCCATTTGCCCGCTGGGCCGTCTTCCTTGATGGAGCCGGCAGGGGAGATGTGGTCGGTGGTGATCGAATCGCCGAACACGCCCAGTGCGCGCGCGCCGGTGATGCCGGTGGCGGCCGCTTTCGGGGTCATCTCGAAGCCGTCGAAGAACGGTGGCTCGGCGATGTAGGTCGATGCCGGCCAGTTGTAGACATTGCCTTCGGTCGACGACACGTGTTCCCACAGCTTGCCTGGGTTGCCCTTGACGTCGGCGTAGTTCGACTTGAACACTTTCGAGTTCA
This sequence comes from Duganella sp. S19_KUP01_CR8, assembly GCF_036688705.1. Taxonomy (NCBI): domain Bacteria; kingdom Pseudomonadati; phylum Pseudomonadota; class Betaproteobacteria; order Burkholderiales; family Oxalobacteraceae; genus Duganella; species Duganella sp. S19_KUP01_CR8. Next base: position 17,496 of record NZ_JAQQPR010000005.1, read on the forward strand.
TCGCGAACTTCATCAGCTTGGCGATCTCTTTCGAGGTCGGCCAGATGTCGCCCAGGTACACGTCCTTGCCGTCCTTGCCCTTGCCAACTGGCTGGGTCATCAGGTCGACGGTCATGTTGCCGGCGATGGCGTAGGCCACGACCAGCGGTGGCGATGCCAGGAAGTTCGAACGGATGTTCGGGTGGATCCGCGCTTCGAAGTTGCGGTTACCGGACAGCACGGCCGAAGCGACGATGTCGTTGCTGCTGATGGCGGCGTTCAGTTCCGGGGTCAGGTCGCCGGCGTTGCCGATGCAGGTGGTGCAACCGTAGGCGGTCACGCCGAAGCCCAGTTGCTCCAGGTATGGCAGCAGGCCGGCGGCGGTCAGGTACTCGGTGACGACGCGCGAGCCGGGAGCCAGCGAGGTCTTGATGTGCGGAGCGACGGTCAGGCCGGCTTCGACGGCTTTCTTCGCCAGCAGGCCGGCGGCCAGCAGCACGCTCGGGTTCGAGGTGTTGGTGCACGAGGTGATCGCAGCGATCAGCACGTCGCCGTTTTTCACGTTCACGCCGTTGGTGGTGGTGTAGGTCTTGTTCAGGTCGTCGGCTTTTTTGTTGAAGCCGTTGTCGGTGGTCGGTTTCGAGAACAGTTCGGTGAAGTTGTTCTTCACGTTGCCGATTTCGATACGATCCTGTGGACGCTTAGGACCGGCCAGCGAAGGAGTAACGCTGGTCAGGTTCAGTTCCACCACGCGGGTGTAGTCGATGTCGCCGGCTTTCGGTACGCCGTACAGGCCCTGGGCCTTGAAGTAGGCGGCGAATGCAGCGATTTCGTCCTTGGTGCGGCCGGTGCCTTCGAAGTATTCGATGGTGGCGTCGTCAACCGGGAAGAAGCCCATGGTCGCGCCGTATTCAGGCGCCATGTTGGCGATGGTGGCGCGGTCGGTCAGCGACAGCGTCTCGGTGCCTTCGCCGAAGAACTCGACGAACTTGCCGACGACTTTTTCCTTGCGCAGCAGTTCGGTGATGGTCAGTACCAGATCGGTTGCGGTGCAGCCTTCGCGCAGGATGCCGGTCAGGTTCACGCCGATCACGTCCGGGGTCAGGAAGTAGACTGGCTGGCCCAGCATGCCGGCTTCCGCCTCGATGCCGCCCACGCCCCAGCCGACCACGCCGATGCCGTTGATCATGGTGGTGTGCGAGTCGGTGCCGACCAGGGTGTCCGGGTAGTACACGCCGTCAGTGGTCTTGTGCACGCCGCGCGCCAGGTATTCCAGGTTGACCTGGTGGACGATGCCGAAGCCGGGAGGCACGACGCCGAAGGTGTCGAAGGCTTGCATGCCCCATTTCATGAACTGGTAGCGCTCGTTGTTGCGCGAGAATTCCAGCTTCATGTTCAGGTCCAGCGCGCCCTTTTCGCGGAAGTGATCGATGGTGACCGAGTGGTCGACCACCAGGTCGACCGGGACCAGTGGTTCGATTTTCTTGGCGTTGATGCCCATCTTGTAGGCGACGTTGCGCATCGCGGCCAGGTCGGCCAGCAGTGGCACGCCGGTGAAGTCCTGCAGCACCACGCGGGCGACGACGAATGGAATCTCGTCGGTACGGTCGGCGGTCGCGCCCCAGTTGGCCAGCTGCTTGACGTGTTCTTCGGTGACTTTTTTGCCGTCGCAGTTACGCAGCACGGATTCCAGCACAACACGGATCGATACCGGCAGGCGGGAGATTTTGGCGCCCAGGCTCTTTTCCAGGGCTGGCAGGGAGTAGAACTTGCCCTTTTTGCCGGAAATGTTGAAATCCTTAAGCGTGTTCAGAGTGTTGCGGGACATGACCTCTCCTTCGTGGGTATCGTCTATTATTGAAGTTAAAACCGTGGTGCTGGCGCCCGTGCCGGCGCGCCCCTTTGGAACTTGAAACTGTGTTTGAAACTCGATTACTGAATCGTGATCTTGGTGCTGCTCGGCTCCGCCGCGGTCGGCGCTACCGGCTTCAGTTGCTCGGCGTTGCGGCACTCATTGGCCAGCTGGCGGTTCTGCTTGGAGTCCAGCAGCATGCCCTTGGCCGGAATGCCGATCCAGATCAGGCCGTACAATTTGTTTTCAAAGCGCTGTGCGCCGGTGGTGGTGCCCACGCGCGTCAGGCGGTGCAGGCGCTTCTTCCAGCGCAGCGCGATGTGCGCTTCGTCGTTGGTGTTGGCGTAGATGGTGATCTTGTTGCCCAGTTCGCAGTCGAAGTCGGTCACTGCCGAATCGGTGACGGCCGGTTCGTCGGCATCCTCGTCCGGCGTCTTGGTGTCGGCCGGCGTGGCGGCGGCTTTGCTTTTGCCAGCCTTCTTGACGGCTTTCTTGGCTGGCGCGGTGGTCTGCGCTTGCGCGCCGGCGGCCAGGGTTATGGAGGCCAGCGCGAAGCTGCAAGCGATGAGTAGTTTGGAGAGGGACATCATGGTGTTTCCAGTGTGGGGTCGGTGGGGCTGCCGTTGATCAGCGTGGCGGCGGACTCGGGCAAGCTCAGCCCGGCCAGCTTGGCGCGCTGTAAAACGGTCCAATAGTATCTGTAGCTTGCACGGTCATGCAAGCGCCCGTTTTGGGAAATTGGCCCCCATTGCTTCGCCTCTGCTTCAAGCAGGATGGCGGCCGCCTCGCTGACCTCGGACAGGCGCGGCGTGAAGGTCTTGATAATAGGTTTGATCTGGTTCGGGTGGATGCTCCACATGCGCGTGTAGCCGAATTCGGCGGCGGCGCGCTGGGCATCGTTGGCGGCGACCGCCGTGTCCTTGATCTCGGTGGTCACGTTATGCGACGGCACCTTGCCGTGCGCGTGGCAGGCGGCGGCGATCTCCAGCTTGGCGCGCACCACCAGCGGGTGCGTGAACTGGCCCGGCGTGCGCATCGCGTTGGCGGGGATCGCGCCGTAGTGCGAGGAGACGAAATCCATGATGCCGAACGACAGGCACTGCACCTGGGGCAGGGCGGCGATGTCGTAGGCTTCGCGCAGCGCGCCGTGGGTTTCGATCAGCACGTGCACCGGCAGGTCCTTGCGGCCGGCCTTGGCGGCGTGGGTGTTGATCAGCTTGATGGCGGCGGCGACTTCCTTGGCGCCGTGCACCTTGGGCAGCACCACGTAGGCCAGGCGCTGGGCGGCGGCGCAGATGATCTCGACGTCCTGGGCGAAGAACGGGCTGGCGACATCGTGCACGCGGGCGCCGATGCGGTTGAATTTGTTCTCGTCCGACAGCAGCAGCTCCGCCACCAGGCGGGCGTGGGCTTCCTCGTTGCCGGCGCTGGCGCCGTCTTCGCAATCGAGGGTGATGTCGAACAGGGGGCCAAGCTCTTGTTGCAGGGCGATCGATTTACGCATCAGCTTTTCGGAGCCGGCGTAGTGGTCGCAGGCCGGCAGCAGCAGCGGCTGGCGATTGCCCTGGAATAAAACCTCGGATGGGTGCATGCGGGAATCTTGAGTGGATACAGACACCGCGCTGCTCTCGGCAGCGCGGCGGGTGCGGCGGATCGGTGGTTTAACCGGTTCCACTTGCGGTGATGTCAGAACTTAGGCTGGCAGCAGGTGCTTGACGCCTTCGCGCTCTTCGGTCAGTTCTTTCAGCGTCAGGTTGATGCGCTCTTGCGAGAACGCGTCGATTTCCAGGCCCTGGACGATTTTGTATTCGCCGTTTTCGGTGGTCACTGGGAAGCCGAACATGGTGCCTTCAGGGATGCCGTACGAACCATCCGAAGGAACGCCCATGGTGGTCCACTTGCCGCCGGTGCCAACGTGCCAGTCGTGCATGTGGTCGATCGCTGCGTTGGCTGCCGATGCTGCCGACGACAGGCCGCGTGCTTCGATGATGGCGGCGCCGCGCTTGCCGACGGTCGGCAGGAAGGTGTTGGCGTTCCATTCCTGGTCGTTGATCAGGTCCTTGACGTTCTTGCCGTTCACGGTAGCGAAACGGTAGTCGGCGTACATGGTCGGCGAGTGGTTGCCCCATACGCACAGCTGTTCGATGTCCTTGACGGCGGTGCCGGTCTTGGCAGCCACTTGCGACAGCGCGCGGTTGTGGTCCAGGCGCAGCATGGCGGTGAAGTTCTTGGCCGGCAGCGAAGGCGCCGATTTCATGGCGATGTAGGCGTTGGTGTTGGCTGGGTTGCCGACCACCAGTACTTTAACGTTGCGCGATGCGACGGCATCCAGCGCCTTGCCTTGTACGGTGAAGATCTGGGCATTCGCTTCCAGCAGGTCTTTGCGTTCCATGCCTGGGCCGCGTGGACGGGCGCCAACCAGCACGGCGTGGTCGACATCCTTGAAGGCGGTCATCGGGTCGGAGTGGGCGGTCATCCCGGCCAGCAGCGGGAAGGCGCAGTCGTCGATTTCCATCATGACGCCTTTGAGCGCTTTCTGGGCTTTCTCGTCGGCGATTTCCAGCAATTGCAGAATGACTGGTTGGTCCTTGCCCAGCATGTCGCCGTTGGCGATGCGGAACAGCAGAGCGTAACCGATTTGACCGGCGGCGCCGGTGACAGCAACACGCATTGGGGTTTTAGCCATGATGAATCTCCAAAGTGGGAATTAAAACGTTCTCGAAGCAGGACCGGTGCCGGTCCGGGAAATCGTAATCATACTGCAAATTGAGCGCTTAGAATGGTTGCCGAAGCGTTAGCTAAAGCGTCTCGCCGGGGAGTGTAGGCCTGTGGATGGCATCTGTCAATCCTATCTTATGTCTTATATAAGACAGATAAGTTATTGCTTGTTTTTGCTGGACGGCACCGGGCATTTGTGGTGAAATCTTGGTCTATGAATTCAGTCCCGCCCAATCCGAACAGCAATTCCACTGCCGTCAGCACCGGCGGGGCTGCCGGACCGTCTGCGGGCTCCGCGGCCGCGCCGTCGCCGACTTTCTCCCCACTGTACCAGCAAATCAAGGCGCTGATCACGCAAAGCCTGCAATCGGGCGAGTGGAAGCCGGGTGAGTTGATCCCCAGCGAAGTGGAGCTGGCCAACCGCTTCAAAGTCAGCCAGGGCACGGTGCGCAAGGCGATCGACGAACTGGCGGCGGAAAACCTGGTGATGCGCAAGCAGGGCAAGGGCACCTTCGTGTCCACCCACCATGAGGCGCGCGCCCATTTCCGCTTCCTGCGCCTGATGCCCGACGAGGGCGTGCCGCACTACCCGGAAAGCAAATTCATCGAAGTCAAGCGCATGCGCGCGCCCGCCGACGTGGCGCGCCTGCTGGACCTGAAGTCCGGCGATGCCGTCATCTTCATCAAGCGCGTGCAATCCTTTGACAGCCTGCCGACCATCGTCGAGGAGCTGTGGTTGCCGGGCATGACCTTCAAGGGACTGACCGCCGAGCGCCTGGTTGAATACAAGGGGCCGATGTACGGCCTGTTCGAGTCCGAATTCGGCACCCGCATGATACGCGCGACGGAAAAGATCCGCGCCGTCTGCGCCGGCGCCGAAGATGCCCAATTGCTGCATATTCCCGTCAATACGCCCTTGCTGGCGTCCGAGCGTGTGTCGTTCACATATGGCGACAAGGCGGTGGAATTGCGCCGTGGCTTGTACTCCACGGAGCGCCATCACTATCACAATGAATTGAATTAAGGAGACCCTGAAGCACCGGAAAAGCCGCTTCAGGCAGCGAAAACAGGGCGCCGTCACACCCCGGTAGCATTGTTGCGCTGATAATACGTTGAGCTACGGAAAGTAGCCGCCGCATAGTGTTGCCAAACACTATTTTAGTTATATGTAACAATAGATATTGGTTATGAGTGCGAAAATCGGCGAAAATCGCAGTCTCGATATTTTTGTTTAAGCTTAGGAGGTCTTGTTATGTCAGAAGCCGTAAGGGAAACCCCAAAAAAAGAACGGCCGGAGTTCCGTAACATTCATGTTACCGAATTGTCCAACTACCGCATGCCTTTGGCGAGTATTGTCTCCATCCTGCACCGCATCAGCGGCTTCATGATGTTTGGCTTGCTGCCTTTCGTGCTTTATCTGCTGGAGCAGAGCTTGCGCTCCGAGATCTCCTTCGCCTACTACCAGGGGATTGTTTCCTACCCGCTGGTCAAACTGATCATCCTCGCCTTGGTCTGGGCGTATATGCATCACTTCTGCGCTGGCGTACGCCACCTGGTGATGGATGCCCACATCGGCCTGGACAAGGATTCCGCCCGCAAATCGTCCGTCGGCGTGCTGGTCGTCAGCGTGACGCTGACCGTAGTCGTCGCCCTCAAACTGTTTGGAGTTTTCTGAGATGGCAAATAACAATGTTGGACCTAAACGCCTGGTAGTCGGCGCCGGCTACGGCATGCGCGACTGGCTGGCACAACGCGTGACCGCCATCATGATGGTGCTGTACACCGCCATCCTGCTGATTTCCTTCCTGACCGGCCAGAACTTCACCTATGAAGGCTGGGCTGGCCTGTTCGCCCAGCAGTGGTTCAAGCTGATCAGCGCAGTGACCCTGTTCGGCCTGTTCTTCCACGCCTGGATCGGCGTGCGCGACATCTGGATGGACTACGTCAAAGCCGTCGGCCTTCGCCTGACCCTGCAAATCGCCACCATCCTGTGGTTGGTCGCTTGTGCCGTTTGGTCGGTACAGATACTCTGGAGTGTGTAATCGTGGCAGCTATTAAATCTGCAATCCCTACCCGCCGCTTTGACGCGGTAATCGTCGGCGCCGGCGGCTCCGGCATGCGCGCATCCCTGCAACTGGCTGAGGCCGGTCTGAACGTGGCGGTGCTGTCGAAAGTCTTCCCAACCCGCTCGCACACCGTGGCGGCGCAGGGCGGCATCGGCGCATCGCTGGGCAATATGGCTGAAGACAACTGGTTCTGGCATATGTTCGACACCGTCAAGGGTGGCGACTACCTGGGCGACCAGGATGCGATCGAATTCATGTGCCGCGAAGCACCGAAGGTCGTCTACGAGCTGGAACACTTCGGCATGCCGTTCGACCGCAATCCGGACGGCACCATCTACCAGCGTCCGTTCGGCGGCCACACCGCCAACTTCGGCGAGAAAGCCGTGCAGCGCGCCTGCGCCGCGGCCGACCGTACCGGCCACGCGCTGCTGCACACGCTGTACCAGCGCAACGTCCGCGCCCGCACCCACTTCTTCGTTGAGTGGATGGCGATCGACATCATCCGCGACGCCGAAGGCGACGTGGTTGGCGTGGTGGCACTGGAAATGGAAACCGGCGAAACGATGATCCTGGAAGCGAAGACCACCATCTTCGCCACCGGCGGCGCAGGCCGCATCTTCGCCGCATCGACCAACGCCTTCATCAACACCGGCGACGGCATGGGCATGGCGGCACGCGCCGGCCTGCCGCTGCAGGACATGGAGTTCTGGCAGTTCCACCCGACCGGCGTGGCCGGCGCCGGCGTCCTCATCACCGAGGGTGTGCGCGGCGAGGGCGGTATCCTGATCAACTCCGAAGGCGAGCGCTTCATGGAGCGTTACGCTCCGACGCTGAAGGATCTGGCGCCGCGCGACTTCGTGTCGCGCTCGATGGACCAGGAGATCAAGGAAGGCCGCGGCTGCGGTCCGAACAAGGATCACGTCATGCTGGACCTGCGCCACATCGGCGCCGACACCATCGCCAAGCGCCTGCCGTCGATTCTGGAAATCGGCCACAAGTTCGCCAACGTCGATGCCACCAAGGAACCGATCCCGGTCGTACCAACCATCCACTACCAGATGGGCGGTATTCCAACCAACATCCACGGCCAGGTCGTCACGCCTAGCGCCGACGGTTCGCAGAAGGTCGTCAACGGCCTGTACGCGATCGGCGAATGCGCCTGCGTTTCGGTACACGGCGCCAACCGCCTGGGCACCAACTCGCTGCTGGACTTGCTGGTCTTCGGCCGCGCAGCCGGCAACCACGTGGTCGCCTCGAACCTGAAGCAGAAAGAGAACAAGCCTCTGCCGAAGGACGCCGCCGACTTCGCGTTGAGCCGCCTGAACAAGCTGGAAACCTCGACCGGCTCGGAAAAAGTGCAGGGCGTCGCCAACGACATCCGCGCCACGATGCAGAAGTACTGCGGCGTGTTCCGTACCGACGAAATGCTGACCCAGGGCGCCAAGGAAATCATGGTGCTGGACGAGCGTCGCAAGCATGTGTCGTTCAAGGACAAATCCATGGTGTTCAACACCGCGCGCGTCGAAGCGCTGGAACTGGACAACCTGATCGAAACCGCGAAAGCGACGATCACGTCGGCCGTGGCACGCAAGGAATCCCGTGGCGCCCACGCCCACAACGATTTCCCGAACCGCGACGACGACAACTGGATGAAGCACACCCTGTGGTATTCGGAAGGCAACCGACTGGAATACAAAGCGGTCGTTACCAAGCCATTGACGGTTGATACCTTCAAACCGAAACCACGTACTTTCTAAGGGCTAGAACATGGCACGCACTCTCAAACTGAAAATTTATCGTTACGATCCGGACCAGGACGCCAAGCCGTACATGCAGGACGTGACGGTGGAACTGAAAGACACCGACAAGATGCTGCTGGACGCACTGCAGCGCATCAAGTCCGACGTCGACGACTCGCTGGCCCTGCGCCGCTCGTGCCGCGAAGGCGTGTGCGGTTCGGACGCGATGAACATCAACGGTAAAAACGGCCTGGCCTGCACCACCAACCTGAACGAGCTGACCGAGCCTATCGTGCTGCGTCCGCTGCCAGGCTTGCCGGTGATCCGCGACCTGATCGTCGACATGACCCAGTTCTTCAAGCAGTACGATTCGATCAAGCCTTACCTGATCAACGATTCGATCCGTCCTGAAAAAGAACGCCTGCAATCCCCGACCGAGCGCGAAGAGCTCGACGGCCTGTACGAGTGCATCCTGTGCGCCTGCTGCTCGACGTCGTGCCCATCGTTCTGGTGGAATCCGGACAAGTTCGTCGGTCCTGCCGGCCTGCTGCAAGCCTACCGCTTCATCGCCGACTCGCGCGACGAAGCCACCGGCGCGCGCCTGGACAACCTGGAAGATCCGTACCGCCTGTTCCGCTGCCACTCGATCATGAACTGCGTCGACGTTTGCCCTAAGGGTTTGAACCCGAACAAGGCGATCGGCAAGATCAAGGAATTGATGGTCCGCCGCGCGATCTAAGCGGTACCACACGGGCGGCGGCCTCGTCGCCCGTTTTCGTATAAAGTAGCACATCCATATGACTGAACCGAACAGCTCAGCGCATCAGGCCGACCCCGCCAACCGAGCGCGCCTGCGGTGGCGTTCCCGCCGGGGCCTGCTGGAAAACGACATTATCCTGACCCGTTTTCTCGATGCGCATGAAACCGAATTGACCGACGAAGAAGTGGACGCATTCACGCGGCTCCTCGATTTGTCGGACAATGCCCTGATGGATCTGGTACTGGCCCGCAAGGAGCCGGAAGGCGAGGTCGATCTGCCGCATGTGCACGCACTGTTGCAGCGACTGCGTCTCGCGTAAAGACACACCCAGAAAAGTTTCGTTTTTTTTATTTGCCGCATCTCTCCAAGAAGGAAGAGTCCATGAACACCTCTGATAACAAAGCCACCCTATCGTTTTCCGATGGCAGCCCATCGGTAGAATTCCCGATCTACAAAGGCACCGTCGGTCCTGACGTGATCGACATCCGCAAACTGTACGCCGGCACCGGCAAGTTCACCTACGATCCAGGCTTCATGTCGACCGCGGCATGCAACTCGTCGATCACCTACATCGACGGCGACAAGGGCGAGCTGCTGTACCGCGGCTACCCGATCGAACAGCTGGCCGTGAACGCCGACTTCATGGAGTCGTGCTACCTGCTGCTGAACGGCGAACTGCCGAACAAGGTTGAAAAAGAGAAGTTCGTTGAAACCGTGACCAAGCACACCATGGTCCACGAGCAGATGCAATTCTTCTTCCGCGGTTTCCGCCGCGACGCGCACCCGATGTCGGTGCTGGTTGGTACCGTCGGCGCGCTGGCGTCGTTCTACCACGACTCGCTGGACATCAACGATGCCAAGCAACGCGAGATCTCGGCCATCCGCCTGATCGCCAAGATGCCGACTCTGGTCGCGATGGCGTACAAGTACTCGATGGGCCAGCCGTTCATGTATCCGCGCAATGACCTGTCGTACAGCGCCAACTTCATGCGCATGATGTTCGGCAATCCGTGCGAAGAATACAAAGTCAACGACGTGCTGGTGCGCGCCCTGGACCGTATCTTGATCCTGCACGCGGACCACGAGCAAAACGCATCGACCTCGACCGTCCGTCTGGCCGGTTCGTCGGGCGCGAATCCGTTCGCCTGTATCGCTGCCGGTATCGCCTGCCTGTGGGGTCCTGCCCACGGCGGCGCCAACGAAGCGGCACTGAACATGCTGAAGGAAATCGGCACCGTCGAGAACATTCCTGCCTTCATCGCTCAGGTGAAAGACAAGAACTCCGGCGTCAAGCTGATGGGCTTCGGTCACCGCGTGTACAAGAACTTCGACCCGCGTGCCAAACTGATGCGCGAAACCTGCTACGAAGTGCTGGAAGAGCTGGGCCTGCAAGACGACCCACTGTTCAAGCTGGCGATGGAACTGGAAAAGATTGCACTGAACGACGAATACTTCGTTTCGCGCAAGCTGTACCCGAACGTCGACTTCTACTCGGGCATCGTGCAATCGGCGCTGGGCATTCCGGTGTCGCTGTTCACCGGTATCTTCGCCATGGCTCGCACCATCGGCTGGATCGCCCAGTGGAACGAAATGATCGCCGATCCAGAACAGAAAATCGGCCGTCCACGCCAGCTGTTCGTCGGTTCGACCACCCGCGACGTCAAGCCGCTGGACCAGCGTTAATCGCCGGTCTTTGCAGCACAAAAAAAAACGGGCTTCGGCCCGTTTTTTTGTGTGCGTAACTTACTCATAAAGCTACTTCCCTTAGATTTTAAGATAAGTATTTTAATAAGCCTGAATGTTTGATATTGTATGAAATGCCTAAGAGCGAAATTGTTGTTTGTTTAACACTTAACTAAAAATATCTTATGATTCGGCTTCCACTGCTATTCTCAAAAATTTTATCTACTTCGCCTGTTCTTGAAGCCGACGTGCAGCGAAGCTTTGACGCTTTTGAGCCATGGCTTGAGCAAAGCGGCATGCCGTTTTTTCCTGGTTTCACAGATCATAGTCCGAGACATATAACAGACGTTTTGAATACCGCAGCCTCATTAATTTCTGATGCCAGTCATGAACTTCTTAGCGCTCAAGATGTTGCAGTTTTATGCATGGCTATATTGCTTCATGATTGCGGAATGCATCTGACTCAAGATACATTCCGCGAATTAGTGCAAGAAAGAGATGCTGTGTTAATAGATGGTTTTGGTGATGCTCCTTGGGGACGGCTATGGAAGGATTTCTTGAGTGAAGCTAAACGATTTGGACAAGAGAAGCTCATTGCTATTTTTGGCAGTTCTGATCCATTAAAAATTGACGAGATAGATTTAAATAATTTAAACGAACATAATTGCCTGTTAATTGGTGAGTTTGTCCGACGACATCATACTAGGTTGGCTCATGAGATAGCTATTAATGGTGTTAAAAGGGTAGGCGGGTTGCCATTGGAACTAATAGGATTTGATGCCGATCTTAAAGATCTATCCGGTTTGATTGCTCGTAGCCACGGTATGAGTATAAGGGGCACCTTTTCCTATCTTCAAGATAAATATGATATCTTGGGTGTGTATCGTGATATAAAGACACCATACCTAATGGCTGTATTGCGCATAGCGGATTATATACAAGTAAAAAGTGAACGCGCAATCCAAACACTTTTGCGCGTGAAAGAGCTTAGAAGTCCAATATCACGGCAGGAATGGGCTGCGCATTTTGCAGTGCGCGATGTTTCAACACATCATGCCGACCCCGAGGCTTTTTATGTTCATGCCGCCCCGTTGGATGTAAGAACTTATCTGAAATTAGTATTGCTTTTTAAAGATATTCAAAAAGAGTTAGATGAAAGTTGGGCTACTTTGGGTGAGGTTTATGGCAGGAATGCTACCTTGTATCGGTTGGGGTTGACGATTAGGCGTATTCGTTCAAACTTGGATATGAGGGAAAAGTTTGCAAAAAATGTAAATTACATACCTATTAAGGCTGGTTTTGATTCTTCTGGCCCAGATCTTTTAAAGTTATTGGTCGGTCCACTATATAATTATGAGTACTCGGTTGGGATTCGAGAGCTTGTGCAAAATGCTGTAGATGCTTGCCGAGAGGCTGAAGACTTAGTCGGGCAAATAGCTAATATTGAGAGTAATTACTCTCCGGAAGTGATTGTTCAAGTCGAGGAGCAAGATGATGGCACTGGGTGGATTACTATTGCAGATAATGGCGTAGGAATGACCTTGGATACCGTTACTCGATATTTTTTGATAGCAGGCGCCTCGTTTAGAAATAGTGATTTGTGGAAGAGTCAGCATACAGTAGAGAACGGCGAAGTTCGAGTTATTCGCGGCGGCCGTTTTGGCGTCGGAGCACTTGCTGCCTTTTTGATGGGAGAGGAAATAGAAGTAACTACTCGCCATATCGATAGGCCCAGCGATTCTGGTATAAAATTTGTTGCTAGAATTGATAATCCACTTCTGGAATTGAATAAATGCACTGCTCCTGCCGGAACGACGATTCGTGTTCGTGTTACTAATAAAGAAGTGTTTTCGCACCTGCGACCACGGGCGCCGCTAAGTTTGTTACAGTCGAGGGAAAAGTTTAAGTTAAAATCATGGCATGAAGTGGATTGGTTTATTCAAGAGGAACCAGCAGTTTCGTACCATTGGAATGGGTTTAGTTACCCTATCGGTAATTATGGGGATGGCGACGATAATAGACCGATTAAATTTAACGCGGAATTTTCGCCAGATAAAGAATTGTTTGCGCCAAAACTGGGAGCGGAGGATCCGCGTTGGCGCTCTTTATCACAACCTAATCCGTACAGGGAGGTGCGGTGGAGATATGCAGATAGGGTTAAGCAAGGCTCAGGAGACAAGGAGTATGTACTATTGCCAATTAATCTGGTCTCTGTAAATGGAATTAGGGTTGAGGAACTTCGAAACCACGAGGAGCGCGGCAATCTTACTTTGCCACAGGAAGAAAGTTCATCTGGTCCGATTTACTCCATTACGCGGCCATCGATTGCAATATATGATCCCGCTGGACTATGCCCAATTAACTTGCAAAGGAGTACAGTGGCTTTTGAACGCATGGATCTCGATGAAAAAATAATTCCTGAAGTTCTAGATATGTATTTTAAAGATATTCGAAATAAAATCAGTAAATTTCTTTACTTTTATAATTTTATGGAGTTATGTAAATTGCTTGGGCGAAGTGGTTACGTCCGTTATTCTGGTCAGGTTTCGTCCGTTTTTTGTACGTCCTCTGAAGTTAAAATATTATGTGCTTCAAATATAAAAAAACTGGGCATTAAGAGAATATTTTTTGCTGATGTTTATGGCGAACCATCTAAAATTTTAATTTCTGATTTGTTGCAGCCAGATGAGGCTCTTGTGATGCGTGTGGGAAATGAAGGATATGGTTCTCAAGCTGCATTGAGCTGGTTTCGTGCCGTATTTTCATCTGATGCGACTGAGGAATACTCTAGGTCGCGCCAAGTTGGCTTTCCAGTGCTTGCTCATGATGGCGCTGTTTCAGTTATGCCAAAAAAAACCTGGGCCTCCGCTAGTGAGAAAGGAAAGGTGGCGAGATATATAATGGATAATTTGGTAGTAGATACAATTGATAAAAAATACTTTTCAATTAGTGCGTATGATTCTGGCGAAAACAGTTTTTTGATTGATCGCTGCCGGGATATTTTGACTTCGCTTGAGTCAAATGTCCCGATGGAAGTGGCAGCTTGGAAATTGAAGGAAGAACAGCCTTTTTCTGAGGCGAAATCTATACTTGCCGACGCATGGGATAAGGTGTTTTTTCAATAAAATATTTGAAATGGATGTAAATAAAATTCTTGGGTGCGCGCTTTGAGAAAACATAAACATCTGCATTTTCGGTAACAATGGCTTGGACCTGAGCTTATGTTTGTACGGCACCATCTGTTACTAAGGCTGATGTTGTTGACCTGAAGTTGAGTTGAACGAAGCCGCGCCGAAGTACATCCATCCGGAACGGTTGGACTGGCTGGAGGTGGACGCCGTGCGCAAGATCGAGGCGGACGTAGGTTGGGCAGGGGTGAAGTCATCAAGCTCGAGGTCAACGGCCAGCCCCGGAAATGATGGAGGCCCTCTACTCAGTCTTCGTCCGTTTCGGATGAAAGGCTGCGTTGGTCAGGCCGTACCACCAGCAGCCACCAGGCGATTACGCCCAGCGTCGCCTGCGGCAGATTGAACAGGAACTTGTCGATGACGACCTCTTGGCGCAGCGGCCAAGGGAGGTTGGCAGTGTCCGCGATGATATTGGTGTGATACAGGCAAACGCCCAGCAACAGCACCATAGCGATCGCCCAGATCGACGGCAGGCTGGTGACCCGGCGGCGCAGCAGCGCCGCGACCGGATAGACCACGATGCAGCAAGCGAAATAAGCAAACAGATTGGCCATCAAATCCTGCAAGCGGAAATGTGGCAGCAGGATGGGTACGGCGCAAATCGCCAGTGCTAGCATGACAGCGATAACGGGGTGAGGGCGCTCGGGCCAGTGGTTGACGCGGCTGATCATGATAGGGTTCTGATGAATGGGACCTCATTGTAGTTGAACTTGTTTTGGCGTCGCGAGTCTAAATTGGTTTTGGTCTTGTTTAAGAAGGTGATGTCATGAACATCGCTGCGCTTGAGTCATTCAAAGAACTCATGGCAAAGGTGAGGGAGTCGGAGGCATCGCTGCCGTCGGCGCCAGTTGTTGGTGAGCTTCCTCCTCTTGCTGGCCTGAGCGCGTTCGAAACTGAGATGATGTTTGTTCGCTTGCTGGAACAAGTCGGAATGCGGCTGGATGTAGAACTAGACTGCCTTGACGGCGTCCCGACAAGGGATGAACTGTTGAGCAAAATTACGAACGCCGAAGTGGCGAGTATGCTTCGGGAAGAGTTTCGGCGACTAGGCCTGACCGGTGGCGTGAGTGAGTCTTGAAGGCCTGTGCTAATGTTACGAATGATGAGATCGGTGAGTGGATTGACGAGCTCGAAGCTGGCAACGATCGTGCTAAGCCGCCAGCATGTCACACGTAATTTGGACCCTCGCCTTATTTTTCCTGATCCAGCAAGGCCTGGATTTCCTCGCGTTCCTTCTTGCTGACATGGCCGCCGCGCAGCGCTGCCAGCACCAGCGCCTTGCCGGAGCCGGAGAAGGCTTTCTGGATCAGCTCTTTCAGCAGATTGGTTTGCAGCGAGTCCTGCTCTTGCGCCGGCGCGTAGACGTGGGCGCGCTGGCTTTCGTCGCGGGTCAGCAGGCCTTTGGTGTGCATGACTTGCAGCAGCCGCAGCACCGTCGCGTAGTTCATGTCGGGGCGCGCTTCCATCGCCGCCTGATGCACCTGCTTGGCGGTCGCCGGCCCGCTTTGCCATAACAGACGCAGCATTTCCAGTTCGGACGGGGTGGGCTTCGGTGGGGCAGTGGTCATGATGATGATGGAATGCGGGACAATGCATCTAGAATAAAATATCTAGATGCATTTGTCTAGTTCTACCGCGTTCTTTACATCACCACTTCATTTCACCCTTGGCGACCTTGGCGCTGGTTTCCAGCGCGCCGTTCAGGCCGGCGTTCGGATACAGCTCCTTCATGCGGGCGATCAGCGCGGCCGAGTTGGCTGCCTTGGTGGTCTCGGCTTCGAAGCGCACCAGGTAGTCGCGGGTGAAGGCGATGCTGTCCGGCGTCAGCGCCGTGCCTTGCTTGAAGTGGCCCGGTACGACGGTGGCCGGTTTCAGCGCATTCACGCCGTCCAGCGTCGCCAGCCATTGCTTGCGCGATTCAGCCGTCTGCGTATCGGCGGTCCACACGTGCAGGTCGTTGAACAGCACCACGCCGCCCACCACCGCCTTGATCGACGGAATCCACACATAGCTGCGCTCCGGCGTCGCGCCTTTCAGGCCTTCGATCTTCAGCGTCTGGCCTTCCAGCTTGATGGTGTCGCCCTGCAGCGGCTGAGGCACGATGATGCTCTTCGGCGCGTTGTCTTTCAGTATAGGACCCCAGAACGCCACCTTGGCATCCTTCTTCTTCTCGATGCCGGCGATGGTTTGCGGCGTGGCGACGATCTTCGCATCCGGGAAGGCGGCGTGGATCACGTCCAGGCCGAAGTAGAAGTCCGGGTCGCTGTGGCTGACGTAGACCGTGGTCAGGTGCTTGCCGCCGGCGCGGATCTGCTCGACCAGCTTGAGCGCTTCGCCGCGCGAGAACTGGGCGTCGATCAGCACCGCATCCTTGGCGCCGCTGACGATCACCGAGGCGACCGGGAAGATGGCGGCTTCACCCGGATTGAACACTTCCAGTGTCAGCGGTGCGGCGGTGGCGCCGGCAACGGTGGCGGCGAGGGCGGCGGACAACAGGCTTTGCTTGATCATGATGGTCTTTCGTGTGGAGTTGGAATGACGTCATCTTAAATTTCTTTATCCGATAGAAAAATAGGGTAATCTGCACCTATTAATTGCATAAATCGGACGAATCGATGGACAGGATCACGGCAGCGCAGGTTTTCGTCAGCATCGCCGAACGTGGCAGCATGATCGCGGCGGCCGAGGCGTTGGACATGTCGCGCGCCATGGTGACGCGTTATCTGGCCGAGATGGAGGAGTGGGCCGGCGCCCGCCTGCTGCACCGGAGCACGCGCCGCCTGAGCCTGACCGATGCCGGCGACGTCACGCTGGCGCGCTGCCGCCGCATGCTGGAATTGGCCGAGGCGATGGAAGTGGGCAGCGGCGCCGATGCCGACACGCCGCAAGGCCTGCTGCGCATCACCTGCTCGCAATCGCTGGCGCAGGCCGCGCTGGCGATCGCCGTCACGGCGTTCCTGAAGCGCTACCCGCGCACGGCGGTCGACCTGCAAATGAATAACCGCGCCGTCAATCTGGTCGAACAGCGCATCGACCTGGCGCTGCGCATCACCAATGCGCTGGAGCCCAACCTGATCGCGCGCCAGCTGGGGTGGTGCGATTCGGTGGTGTGCGCGGCGCCGTCCTACCTGGCCGAGCGCGGCACGCCGCTGCGGGCCGAAGACCTGGCCGTACACAACTGCCTGACCTACACCTACTTCGGCAAAAGCCTGTGGCAGTTCACGGACCGGGATGGCGAGGCGGTGTCGGTGCCGGTCAGCGGCAACCTGTCGGCCAATGAGGATCTGATTTTGCTGAAGGCGGCAGAGGAGGGCGCCGGCATCGCGTTGCAACCCTTGTACAGCGCGGCGCCGCTGATTGCCGACGGCCGGCTGGTGGCGCTGCTGCCGGACTACGTGCCGCAGCAGATGGGCATCTACGGCATCTACACCTCGCGCCAGCACATGTCGCCGGCGCTGCGGGCGATGCTGGACTTCCTGCTGGACTGGTTCGCCCGCGACCCAGCCTGGATGAGAAGCGCTCAGCCGAGTTAGATGCTGAGCGCTGCGATCCGCTGTTCCACGTCCGCCAACGATGGCCGGGCGGCTGGATCGGTTTGAACACAGGCCGCCTGCAGTTCCGCCAGCGCCGCCTGCTGCGCGGCCGGCAGCTCGCAACGCGCCATCAATTCATCGAGCAAATGGCCGAAGGCTCGCACTTCCAGTCGTTGCAGGCCCGCAGCGTAGGGCTCGTCCAGCGCAAACAGCGAGGCCGCGCCGAAGTCGCCCAGTAGACTGCGGCCTTGGTCGCAATGCAGGATGTTGTGGCCATACAGGTCGCCGTGCATGATGCCGCGCCCGTGCAAGTGGCGCGCCGCCGAAGCGATGCCGCCGGCGATGCGCAACAATTCCGCCGGGCTGAAGCGCTTGCCGTCCGGGTAGGTGTCGCGGGTGCAGCTGTCCAGGCTGGGCGGGCCGGCCAGGTTGCCGAAGCCGGGATCGATCAATGGCATCACGCAGCCTTTCGCGCCTTCCGGGTGATCGTGCACTTCGCCCAGCACGGGAATCAGGTTGGGATGCTCACCCGAACTGACGCAGGCCGTCATCTCGCAGCGCGGCAGGCCGTCGCTGGTGACGGCGCCCTTGAACATCTTGACTGCCACGGCCAGCGCGCCGTCGGCCTGCCGCAGTACTGCCTGATGGATCACGCCGGACGCGCCTTCGCCCAGTTTCTGCTGGATGCTCAATTGATCCCAGCCGATACCGGCGATGCCCGCGCCGGCTTCTGCGGCCAGTTCGTCCGCCTCGCAGAAGGGATTGCCGGCGTAAGCCAGCCAGGACAGGCGCGGCATGTCGAGCAGCCACATCGGCAGTTCGGTCAGCCGGTTGGCGGCGATGCGCAGCAATTCCAGCCGCGAGCAGGCGGCCAATTCGGCTGGCAGGGCGCTCAGCCGATTCCCCGCCAGCATCAGCTTTTGCAGTTGCGCGCACTCGCCGATGGCGGCCGGCAGTTGCTCGACCCGGTTGTCGGTCAAGACCAGCCAGCGCAGCGCCGGCGGCAACGCGGCGGCCGGAACTTCGCGGATCTGGTTGCTTTTGAAGCCGATCATCGTCAAAGCAGGGCAGGCGCCCAGCACCGCCGGCAGCGTCGTGAACTGGTTGGCGGAGCAGAAAATGACCCGCAGCTTGTGCAGGCGCGGCAGGTCGTCCGGCAGCGAGGACAGGGCGTTGTCCGATAAATCCAGGATTTCCAGCGTGTCGGCCAGGTCGAATATCTCTTGCGGAAACTCGGTCAGGCCGCAGGACATTTGCAGTCGCTGGATGCCAGCCAGTTGTCCGGCGCGTAACTGCTCTAAGGTGTGCATGAAGGGTGTGCGGGATCGAAAAGCGCTATTCTACAATCTCCGGGGCTGCGTAAAAAAGCCGTTAAAAATTTGGAAACATTGCGAGCGAACCGAGCAGCCATGCGGTTTAAGTGAAAACGCGTACCGAAACATTTGTTACGCTTTTTGTCGCACAAATGGTTGTTGGGATACAATACCGGTGCTATCCTGAATGACCGATTTTTGTAGTACTGAAGAACTATAGCCCTTCCCCACAACTTGATGTGCAATCCGCTAACCGGTCAGGCCGTGTCGCGGAAGGTTAGATTAACCCGCTAATTCCTCGCGAAGCGCGAAGAAAGGTGAGCAAGATGATGCAACAATATACGTCCAATTCCTACCTGTTTGGTGGGAACGCACCGTACGTCGAAGAACTGTACGAGGCGTACCTCAACAACCCAGGTTCCGTGCCAGACAACTGGCGCGCCTACTTCGACGCCATGCAGCACGTGCCGGCCGTCGACGGTTCCAATAAGCCAGACGTCGCCCACGCTTCGGTCATCGCCTCCTTCGCCGAACGCGCGAAAGCCGGCCCGATCCGCACCGTGGTTGCCTCCGCCGATGCTGAAATGGGCCGCAAGCGCGTCGCCGCGACCCAGCTGATCGCCGCTTACCGCTACCTGGGTTCCCGCTGGGCCAACCTGGATCCGCTGCAACGCCAGGAACGTCCATCGATTCCTGAGCTGGAGCCGACTTTCTACGGCTTCACCGATGCGGACATGGACACCGTATTCAACATCAGCAACACCTACTTCGGCCCTGAGACCGCGACCCTGCGCGACCTGCTGAACTTCCTGCGCGACACCTACACCCGTTCGATCGGCGCAGAGTACATGTACATCTCCGATCCGGCTGAAAAGCGCTGGTTGCAGGAACGCCTGGAATCGATCCGTTCGACCCCGAGCTTCACGCCTGAGAAGAAAAAACACATCCTGGAGCGCCTGACCGCGGCCGAAGGCCTGGAACGCTACCTCCACACCAAATACGTCGGCCAGAAGCGCTTCTCGCTGGAAGGCGGCGAAACCTTCATCGCCTCGATCGATGAAATCATCCAGCGCGCCGGCGAAAAAGGCGTGCAGGAGATCGTTATCGGCATGGCCCACCGCGGCCGCCTGAACGTACTGGTCAACACCCTGGGCAAATCGCCTAAGGAACTGTTCGAAGAATTCGAAGGCAAGCACGGCGACGACCTGCCAGCCGGCGACGTCAAATACCACCAAGGCTTCTCGTCGGACATCTCGACCGCTGGCGGTCCGGTCCACCTGTCGCTGGCGTTCAACCCGTCGCACCTGGAAATCGTCAACCCTGTGGTTGAAGGTTCGGTCAAGGCGCGTATGGACCGTCGCGGCGACACCCTGGGCAAGCAAGTGCTGCCTATCCTGGTGCACGGCGATGCGGCCTTCGCAGGCCAGGGCGTCGTGATGGAAACCCTGAACCTGGCGCAGACCCGCGGCTACGGCACGGGCGGCACGGTGCACATCGTCATCAACAACCAGATCGGCTTCACCACGTCCGACCCGCGCGACGCGCGTTCGACCATCTACTGCTCGGACGTCGTCAAGATGATCGAAGCACCGGTGCTGCACGTGAACGCCGACGATCCTGAAGCCGTGGTACTGGCTTCGCAGATCGCCATGGATTACCGTCTGCAGTTCCAGAAAGATATCGTTGTCGACATCATCTGCTACCGCAAACTGGGCCACAACGAACAAGATACGCCAGCGCTGACCCAGCCGCTGATGTACAAGAAAATCGGCACCCACCCAGGCACCCGCAAGCTGTACGCGGACAAGCTGGTGGCGCAGACCGTGATCGCAGCCGATGGCGGCGAGCAGATGCAAGCGGCCTTCCGCGATGCCATGGACGCCGGCAAGCACACCGTCGATCCAGTGATCTCCAACTTCAAGAACAAGTACGCGGTCGATTGGCTGCCGTTCCTGAACCGCAAATGGACCGACTCGGCCGACACCGCCGTGCCGATGACCGAACTGAAGCGTCTGGCCACCCGCATCACCACCGTGCCGGAAAACTTCAAAGTCCACTCGCTGGTCGAGAAAGTACTGGGCGACCGCGCCAACATGGGCAAGGGCGAGCTGAACCTGGACTGGGGCATGGGCGAACACCTGGCCTATGCATCGCTGGTCGCTTCGGGCTACGCAGTGCGCCTGACCGGCCAGGACGCCGGCCGCGGCACCTTCGTGCACCGCCACGCCGTGTTGCACGACCAGAACCGCGAGCGTTGGGATGCAGGCACCTACGTGCCGCTGCAGAACATCGCCGAAGGCCAGGCGCCGTTCACCGTGATCGACTCCGTGCTGTCCGAAGAGGCGGTGCTGGGCTTCGAATACGGTTACTCGACCGCGGAACCAAACACGCTGACGATCTGGGAAGCCCAGTTCGGCGACTTCGTCAACGGCGCGCAAGTGGTCATCGACCAATTCATCAGCTCCGGCGAAGTGAAGTGGGGCCGCGCTTCGGGCCTGGTCATGATGCTGCCGCACGGTTACGAAGGCCAGGGTCCTGAGCACTCGTCCGCGCGTCCAGAGCGTTTCCTGCAGCTGTGCGCAGACAACAATATGCAAGTGGTGCAGCCGACCACCGCGTCGCAGATCTTCCACGTGCTGCGTCGCCAGATGGTGCGTCAGTTCCGTAAGCCGCTGGTGATCCTGACGCCTAAATCGCTGCTGCGTAACAAGGATGCGGGTTCCTCGCTGAACGAGCTGGCCAAAGGCGCGTTCCAGACCGTGATCGGCGAAGTCGACGAGAAAATCGACGCCAAGAAAGTCAAGCGCGTGGTCGCCTGCTCGGGCAAGGTCTACTACGACCTGGTCAACGCACGCAAGACCCGTGGCCAGACCGACACCGCCATCATCCGCGTTGAACAGCTGTATCCGTTCCCGCACAAATCGTTCGCTGCCGAACTGAAGAAGTTCCCGAACCTGGCGGAAGTGGTGTGGGCGCAGGACGAGCCGCAGAATCAGGGCCCATGGTTCCAGATTCAGCACAACATCTTCGAGAGCATGGACGCAGGTCAGCGCTTGGCATACGCCGGCCGCCCAGCGTCGGCATCGCCGGCTGTCGGCTACTACGACAAGCACTACGCCCAGCAAAAAGACCTGCTGGAAACGGCGTTCTCGAAGCTCAAGGGTTTCATCCTGACCAAATAATCACCACTTACTGACGGAGCGCCCTGCTGCTACGCGGCGGGGCGCCGCAACAATAAAATATACGGAGTTTTACATGGCACAAATCGAAGTCAAAGTCCCCCAGCTGTCGGAATCGGTAGCAGAAGCAACCATGCTGACCTGGCATAAAAAAGTCGGCGAGGCAGTCGCCCGCGACGAAAACCTGATTGACATCGAAACCGATAAAGTCGTCCTGGAACTGCCGGCCCCGGCCGCCGGCGTGATCGTCCAGATCATCAAGGGCGACGGCAGCACCGTGGTCGCCGACGAAATCATCGCCATCATCGATACCGATGGCGCCGCCAAAGTCAGCCCGATGGAAGTGTCGGCCGCACCTGCGCCTGCGCCAGCCGCCGCACCAGCAGCAGCCGCTGCAACCGGTGGTTCGAAAGGCGACGTGGCCATGCCTGCCGCCGCCAAGATCCTGTCGGAAAAAGGCCTGAGCGCTGGCGATGTCGCCGGTTCGGGCAAAGACGGCCGCGTGACCAAGGGCGATGCCCTGGCCGCCGGCGCCAAAGCACCAGCCGTTGCGCCACTGGCGCCAGCCGCCGCCAAGCCGGCACTGCAACAAGTTGCCGCGCCGTCGGGCGCCAGCCAGGGCGATCGTCCGGAAGAGCGCGTGCCGATGAGCCGCCTGCGCGCACGTATCGCCGAGCGCCTGGTGCAGTCGCAATCGACCAACGCCATCCTGACCACGTTCAATGAAGTGAACATGGCTCCGGTAATGGATCTGCGCAACAAGTACAAAGACAAGTTCGAAAAAGAGCACGGCGTCAAGCTGGGCTTCATGTCCTTCTTCGTCAAAGCCGCTGTTGCAGCGCTGAAGAAATACCCGATCATCAACGCATCGGTCGATGGCAACGACATCGTCTACCACGGCTACTTCGACATCGGTATCGCGGTCGGTTCGCCACGCGGCCTGGTCGTGCCTATCCTGCGCAACGCCGACCAGATGTCGATCGCCGACATTGAAAAGAAAATCGGTGAATTCGGCGTCAAGGCCAAGGAAGGCAAGCTGACCCTGGACGACCTGACCGGCGGCACCTTCTCGATCTCGAACGGCGGCACCTTCGGCTCCATGCTGTCGACCCCGATCATCAACCCGCCACAATCGGCCATCCTGGGCGTGCACGCGACCAAGGACCGCGCTGTGGTTGAAAACGGCCAGATCGTGATCCGTCCTATGAACTACCTGGCAATGTCCTACGACCACCGCATCATCGACGGCCGCGAAGCCGTGCTGGGCCTGGTGGCGATGAAAGAGGCGCTGGAAGATCCAGCACGCCTGCTGCTGGACCTGTAATACCCCGGTAGTTCAGGGGCTGACCCCAGGGTCCGGATAGGGGCTTCGCCCCGCCGGACCTGCGGTCCTGCCCCTCGGCGTGTGGGGTTAATCTCTAAGGATCACTAATGAGCGTATCTGAAGAAATCAAGCGTTTGCACGAATTGCACCAGGCTGGCGCGCTGTCGGACGAAGAGTTCGCCGCTGCCAAAGCCCGGTTGCTGGACAAGGAAGCATCCCCCGGCATCTCCAACGACATCACCCGATTACGCCGCTCGAATACCGATCGCTGGCTGGGTGGCGTATGCGGCGGGCTGGGCCAGATCACCGGGGTTGAATCCTGGATTTGGCGTTTGCTGTTCGTACTGTTTGTGCTGACCTTTGGCTTCGGACTCGCCATCTACATTCTGCTATGGATTTTCGTACCAGAAGAGAACTGATTGGAAAATAAAAAATGAGCAAACAATTTGACGTAGTAGTCATCGGCGCCGGTCCTGGCGGTTACATCGCGGCGATCCGCGCAGCGCAACTGGGTTTCTCGGTCGCTTGCGTCGACGCATGGGAAAATGAAAAGGGCGGCCCGGCCCCAGGCGGCACTTGCACCAACGTTGGCTGCATCCCGTCGAAGGCGCTGCTGCAATCGTCGGAGCACTTCGAGCACGCCGGTCACGCGTTCAAGGAACACGGCATCGATGTCGCCGGCCTGTCGCTGAACCTGCCGCAAATGCTGAAGCGCAAGAACACCGTTGTGAAGCAAAACAACGACGGCATCCTGTTCCTGTTCAAGAAAAACAAGGTCACCTTCTTCCACGGCCGCGCAGCTTTCGCCGGCGCCGCCACCGCTGACGGCTACCCGCTGACGATCTCCGCGCCTGCCAACGAGACCATCAACGCCAAGCAAGTCATCATCGCCACCGGCTCCAACGCGCGCCCACTGCCAGGCGCAGAGTTCGATGAAAAACTGATCCTGTCGAACACCGGCGCACTGGCCATCGAAGGCGTGCCTGCCAAGCTGGGCGTGATCGGCGCCGGCGTGATCGGCCTGGAAATGGGTTCCGTATGGCGCCGCCTGGGTTCCGAAGTGACCGTGCTGGAAGGCCTGCCTGTGTTCCTGGGCGCGGTCGATGAGCAGATCGCCAAGGAAGCCGGCAAGCTGTTCGCCAAACAAGGCCTGAACATCAACCTGGGCTGCAAGATCGGCACCATCACCAAGGGCGCCAACAACGTCACCGTGGCCTACGAAAACGCCAAGGGCGAAGCGCAGACCGCCGTGTTCGACAAGCTGATCATCTCGATCGGCCGCACCCCGAACACCGACGGCCTGGCCGCCGACAAGGTCGGCCTGAAGCTGGACGAGCGCGGTTTCGTGGCGGTCGACGACGACTGCAAGACCAACCTGCCAGGCGTATGGGCAGTGGGCGACGTGGTACGCGGCCCGATGCTGGCGCACAAGGCGGAAGAAGAAGGCGTTGCCGTTGCGGAGCGCATGGCTGGCCAGCACGGCCACACCAACTTCAACACCATCCCTTGGGTCATCTACACCTCGCCGGAAATCGCGTGGGTAGGCCGCACCGAGCAGCAGCTGAAGGCGGACGGCGTGGCATACAAGGCCGGCACCTTCCCATTCCTGGCGAACGGCCGCGCGCGCGCGCTGGGCGACACCTCGGGCATGGTCAAGTTCCTGGCCGATGCAACCACCGACGAAATCCTCGGCGTGCACATCATCGGACCGATGGCTTCCGAGCTGATCTCCGAAGCGGTCGTGGCGATGGAGTTCAAGGCTTCGGCTGAAGACATCGCGCGCATCTGCCACGCACACCCGTCGCTGTCGGAAGCGACCAAAGAAGCTGCGCTGGCGATCGACAAGCGCACGCTGAACTTCTAAGCAGCACCCATAAGCGGACTGCGGGCGGACTGCGGTCCGCCCGTTTTTATTTGCGCGCCGCCACAAAGAATCGAACACATGAACGTCGAAGAGTTTTATCAGCATGCGCTGGAAGAGCGCAATTTCAAGGCCGATGCCGCCCAGCGCCGCGCGGTGGACCGCCTGCAGCTGTGCTATGACGAATGGGTGGCCTACAAGGGCCAGCGTTCCAGCACCTTCAAGCGCCTGATCCATCGTCCCGACGTGCCGAAAGGCGTCTACATGTGGGGTGGGGTGGGGCGCGGCAAATCCTTCCTGATGGACAGCTTCTATTCGGTGGTGCCGCTGGTGCGCAAGACGCGGCTGCACTTCCACGAGTTCATGCGCGGCGTGCACCGCCAGCTCGACGAGCTGACCGGCGTCGCCAATCCGCTGGACGAGGTGGCCAAGCGCATCGCCAAGAAATACCGTTTGATCTGCTTCGACGAATTCCACATCTCGGACGTGGCCGACGCCATGATCATGTACAACCTGTTGAGCGCGCTGTTCGACAACGGCGTGTCCTTCATCATGACCTCGAACTACGATCCGAAACTGCTGTACCCGGACGGCCTGCACCGCGACCGCATCCTGCCGACCATCGCGCTGCTGTACGATAAGCTGGACGTGATGAACATCGACGCCGGCATCGACTACCGCGGCCGCGCGCTGGAACAGGTCGATTCCTACCTGACGCCGCTCAACGCCAAGACCGACAGCGCGCTGCGTGAGGCCTACGCCAGCATCGCCGAGACCGCCGATGAAGATCCGGTGGTGCGCATCGAGGCGCGCGAAATCCGCGCGCTGCGCCGCGCCGGCACCATCATCTGGTTCGATTTCAACACCCTGTGCGGCGGTCCCCGTTCGCAGAACGATTACCTGGAAATCGCCAGCCGCTTCCATACCGTGATATTGTCCGGGATTCCGATGATGTCGGCCGCGATGTCGTCGGAGGCGCGGCGCTTTACCTGGCTGATCGACGTGTTCTACGACCAGGGCGTCAAGCTGCTGATGTCGGCCGAGGTGGAGCCGGAAGAGCTGTACACCAACGGCACGCTGGCCAACGAATTTCACCGCACGGTATCGCGCATCGTCGAGATGCAATCGCGCGAGTACATGGATAAAGAGCAGCGCGCAGCGGCCGGCGCGCTGGCGTGATGCAACAGGATAAAAATATGAGACCAAGTTTGAAACCGCTGGGCGAGATGATTGCGGTCGCCGCGTTGGCGGCCCTGGCGGCGCTGGCCGCGCCGGCGCAAGCGCAGACCCGTTCGGTCGAGCAGGCCAACGCCACGCTGGCGCAAGTCGCCAAGGACCGTGCCGTGGTCCACGAGGAATTCGCCGCCAGCGAGGGCGTGTGCTACACCAAGTTCTTCGTCAATCACTGCCTGGACCAGGCCAAGGAAAAACGCCGCGCCGCGCTGGCCAAGCTGCGCGCCACCGAGGTGGAGGCCGAGCATTTCAAACGCGCCGACTCCGTCGAGAAGCGCGATGCCGACCTGGCCGAGCGCGCCCGCAAGGACGCGGAAGAGGAAGCGCAGCGCGCCGCCCAGCCGCCGAAAGAAGCCAAGGTCGTCAATGACACGCCGCGTCCGGCGCCGAACGCCGGCAAAGTGGTGGACCGCGAAGCCGGGCATGCGGCCAAGGTCAAGCAGCAGGAAGCGCAGGATGCGGCCGATGCCGGCAAGCGCGCCGCCAATGTCGCCGCGTTCGAGCAGAAAAAAGCCGAGTCGGAAAAACGCCAGGCGCAAGTGGCCAAGAAGAAGGCTGAAAGCGAGGCCAAGCGCGCCGCGCACGAAGCGTCCGAGAAGAAGAAGGCCGCCGCCGCCGAGGCCGCTGCCGCAGCAGCCTCCGCCAGGAAGCAATAAGCGTCCGCGCCACGCTTCAGCTTCAGACCGCGCGGCGCATTTTCTGGATGGTGTAATTCGGTATTTCCTTGGGTTGCGCGACCAGCTTGATGATGGCCATCGAGCAGTTGTCGCCCTTGCCCTGGGCGCGCTCGCCGGCCTTGCCGATCAGGCGTTCGGCCGCCTGGCGCGGGGTGTTGCGCGCTACCGCAGCCGCCAGTTCCGTATCCTTGAATAATTGCCACAGCCCGTCCGAGCACAGCAGGAAGGCATCGCCCGCCTGCAAGCCGTCATGGTAGCCGGCCGTGACGAAAGGCGATTTGAAGCTGTTGCCCAGCGCATTGTTGAGCAGTTTGGAGCTGCGGTGCCGCTTGGCGGCTTCCAGCGGCAGCTTGTCCTGCTGAACCAGATGCTCGATGTAGGCGCCGTCGTTGCTGCGCATGGCGCAGGTCTCGCCTTCAAAGCGGTACACCCGGGCATCGCCGACATGGGCCCACACCGCCTGGCCGGCCGGCGTCAGCACCATCAGCGCCAGCGCGCTTTGCGGTTCGGCGGTCTTGGAGATCGGGTTCATCTTGATCACCTGGTGCGCTTCTTCGGCGATTGCGCGCAACAATTCTTGCAGGCGCGGAATGCTGGGCGTGTCGCCGACGCGCATCTCGTCGAACAAGTGCTTGCTGGTCAGCAGCACCTGGTCCGAGCCGATGGCGCTGGTGTTGCCGTCGGCCAGCACCGCCATCACGTAGCCGGGCGCCTGGGCGGCCGTGAACAGGGCCACCCGGTCGTTTTGCTGGGGCCGGTTTCCGATATGCTGGGCGGTGCCCGCTTCGATTTTGTATGCGCTCATATGCGACACTGTATCCTAGACTACGGGTGAGCGATCATTATGTTGGCGGCAAGCGCGCCGTAGATTAAACTATGCACCGTGTCGCAGTTTGTTTGCAATACGTCTGTTGTTCCATTGAAACTATTTGTGTGGGTAAAGACTGAGAATTATGACTGATGTGCAAGATATCCAGCGTCGTCTGATAGAACTCGACGTCGAACACCGCGATTTGGACGCGGTCATCGACATGCTCACGCTGGACGGCCATCACGACCAGCTGCAATTGCGCCGCCTGAAAAAGCGCAAGCTGCAATTGAAAGACCATATCACTCTGCTGAAAATGCAATTAGTGCCCGACGTTCCGGCCTGAGTCCGGCTCAGCGCCACAACTAAGTTTACCTTGACCGACCACCTTCCCACGCCCGCCGACACCATCCCCGCCGTAGTCGGCGCCACGCCCGACCAGCCCCCCGGAAAACATGACGCCGAGGTCGAACGCCTGTTCGGCGCCGGCGGACCGCTGGGTCCGGCTGTGGGCGAGTATCGTCCGCGCCGCTCGCAGACCGAGATGGCCAAGGCGGTGGCCGACGCCATCGCCAACCAGACCACGCTGATCGCCGAGGCCGGCACCGGCACTGGCAAGACCTTCGCCTACCTGGTGCCGGCGCTGTTGTGGGGCGGCAAGACCATCGTTTCCACCGGCACCAAGAACTTGCAGGATCAATTGTTCCTGCGCGACATCCCGACCGTGCGCGCCGCCTTGCAGGCGCCGGTGTCGGTGGCGTTGCTCAAGGGCCGCTCGAATTACGTCTGCCATTACCATCTGGAACGCACGCTGCAAAACGGCCGCATGACCTCGCGCGACGACGTCGGCCACCTGCGCGAAATCTCGCGTTTCCTGAAAATGACCAGCTCCGGCGACAAGGCCGAGCTGGCTCGCGTGCCGGAAAACGCGCTGATCTGGAACCTGGTGACCTCGACCCGCGACAATTGCATGGGCGCCGAGTGCCAGTATTACCAGGATTGTTTCGTCATGAAGGCGCGCAAGGAGGCCCAGCAGGCCGACGTGGTGGTGGTCAACCACCACCTGTTCTTCGCCGACGTGGCGCTGAAGGATTCCGGCATCGCCGAGTTGCTGCCGTCCGCCAATACCGTGATCTTCGATGAGGCGCACCAGCTGCCGGACACCGCCACCTTGTTCTTCGGCGACACGTTTTCGACTTCGCAGGTGCTGGAATTGTGCCGCGATGTGCTGGCCGAAGGCTTGTCCAACGCCCGCGACGGCGCCGACTGGGGCAAGGTCGTCACGGTGGTGGAGAAGGCGGCGCGCGACCTGCGCCTGACTTTCCCTCAAGATATCGTCCGTTTGTCGTTGCCGCAAATCGCGCCGTCGAGCGATTTTTTCCCGGCTCTGCAGACGCTCAAGGACGAGCTGGACGGCATGCTGGCGGTGCTGGAAACCCAGGCTGCCCGCGCGGAAACGCTGGAACAATGCCGCCAGCGCGGCCTGGAACTGGCGCAAAAATTAAAAGATTGGAAATTCGATCCCAAGGCGCGGGTGGAAAAAGGCGCCGAGGCGGTGTTCTGGGTCGAGGCTTATGCGTCGTCCTTGCAGCTGCATAAGACGCCTTTGTCGATCGCGCCGATCTTCAACGGCCAGCGCGAAGGCGTGCCGCGCAGCTGGATTTTCACCTCCGCGACCTTGGCGGTGAAGAACGATTTCGGCCATTTTTCCGAGCAAATGGGACTGGAAGGGGAGCCGTCGAAGACCTGGCCGAGCCCGTTTAATTACGAGCAGCAGGGGATTTTGTACGTCCCGCAGGGTCTGCCGGACCCGAATTCCATGGGTTATACCGACGCCGTGCTGGACCATGCGCTGCCGATTATCGAAGCG
Source organism: Duganella sp. S19_KUP01_CR8 (assembly GCF_036688705.1). Lineage (NCBI taxonomy): Bacteria > Pseudomonadati > Pseudomonadota > Betaproteobacteria > Burkholderiales > Oxalobacteraceae > Duganella > Duganella sp. S19_KUP01_CR8. The sequence goes on from NZ_JAQQPR010000005.1 coordinate 47,279, forward strand.
GCGGGCGGAAAAACTTTCCTTTTGTGCACGACTTTGCGCGCGGTCAAGCGCGCCGCCGAGCGTTTGCGCGACGAATTCGAGAAGCGCGGCTTGCCGTATCCGCTGTTTGTCCAGGGCGATAAAGGCCGCACCGAGCTGCTGGATCAGTTCCGCAAGGCCGGAAATGGCGTGCTGATCGGCTCGCAAAGCTTCTGGGAAGGCGTCGACGTGCGCGGCGATGCGCTGTCTTTAGTGATTATCGACAAGCTTCCGTTCGCGCCGCCGGACGATCCGGTGCTGGCCGCGCGCATCGAAGTGATGGAAAAACAGGGCAAAAACGGCTTCATGCATCATACTTTGCCGGAGGCGATTATTAACCTGAAGCAAGGTGCGGGGCGTTTGATCCGCGACGAAGGCGACCGTGGCGTGCTGATGTTGTGCGATCCGCGGGTGATTTCCAAGCCGTACGGCAAGCGGATCTGGCAGAGTTTGCCGTCCTTCAAACGCACCCGCGAACAGGCGGAAGTGATTGAATTCTTCAAAAACAAGAATTCTGAACAGTAACTTCCGGTATCAAAATCCCTGCCGTCGTGCCCGCGTAGGCGGGGATCCATGCTGATTACGCGCTAGCTCGGGCTGGGCATGGATTCCCGCTTTCGCGGGAAGTCATTTCCCCCAATGGGGGAAATGACGGCGGTTACGGCAGGATCACCACCTTGCCCGTGACCTTCCTGGCCGCCATGTCGTTCAGTGCCTGCGCCGTCTCCTCCAGCTTGTAGCGGCCCGAAATATGCGGCTTGATCTTTCCCTCCTGCAACCATCCCATCAACTGACGCATGCCGGCCAGGTTGGCTTTCGGCTCGCGTTTGACGAACTCGCCCCAGAACACGCCGACCAGTGACGCACCTTTGAGCAAGGTCAAATTGAGCGGCAATTTCGGAATCTCGCCGTTGGCGAATCCCACCACCAGATAACGCCCGCGCCACGCAATCGAGCGGAACGCCGGCTCCGCATAGTCGCCGCCGACCGGGTCGTAGATCACGTCCGGACCCTTGCCGCCGGTCGCCGCCTTGATCGCCTCGCGCAAATCTTCCTTGCTGTAGTTGATCAGCACGTCCGCGCCATGCTCTTTGCACACCGCCAGCTTCTCATCGGTCGAAGCGCAAGCAATGATGCGGGCTCCAAGGGCTTTGCCGATCTCGATCGCAGCCAGCCCCACACCGCCAGCCGCGCCAAGTACTAGCATGGTCTCGCCAGCTTTTAGCGCGGCACGGTCCGCCACCGCATGATGCGAGGTGCCGTAGGTGAGGGTGATGGCCGCCGCCGTCTCGAAATCCATGCCGGGCGGCATGGGCGCCAGGGCTTGCACCGGCACCAAAAGTTGTTGCCCAAAACCACCGGTGGCGGTGAAGGCGATGACCTGGTCGCCTGGTTTGAAAGTTGTCACATCGTCAGCAACTGAGCGCACCACGCCGGCCACTTCGCTGCCGGGAACGAAAGGCAGTTCCGGTTTGAATTGATACTTGCCTTGAATGATGAGCACGTCCGGAAAGTTGACGCCGGCCGCTTTGACATCGATCACGACCTGTCCCGGACTGGCTTGTGGATCAGGCAATTCCTGGACGGTGAGGGTATCCGGCAGTCCCCAGCTTTGACATACGACAGCTTTCATGATGGTCTCCTTGGTTTAAAAATAGAACGGTCGTTAGATTTTTATAATACCTGAATCCGCCACCGGTTTGCGCAAAGTTCGGCCTGCCGCACGTTTGCGTTGGCGCAAAGTGTCGGCTGAGCTGATTGTTAGAGTTGGTTAAACGCTGCACCGCTTTAGGGCAGCAACGGAGGATGTCATGACTATCCGTCACGGCTGCTTTTTCAGTTATGCACACGGCCAGCACGCGTACATGAGCAAGTTCAAGAACGACCTGGTCGAAGCGCTCAAGTGCTACCTGGAGCCGCACTTCGACAACGAGAACGAACTCTTTGTTGATAGCGAGCAACTAGGTGGCGGCGACGACCTCGACCAGAAGATCGCGCGCGCCATGTGTGAGAGCGCTTGCATGATTGTTATTTATACACCGAAATACGAAGCCCACGCCTACACCCGCCGTGAGTTTGCAGCAATGCAACTTATTGAGAATGAACGCAAGCTTTGGTATTCGCTGCCCAGCCACCTGATCATCCCCGTCATCATGACCCGTCACCCGGACGGTTTGCCGCCGCAAATTTCCGGGCCGGGCATGTATGTCGATTTTTCCCGCTACACGCTGGCCAGCGGCGATTTGAAAACCAATCCTGAATTCCTGCCGGATATAGAAAAGATTGTTTTGCGAATTGCCGAGCATTACCACTACCTAAAACGATGCACGCCGCCGGGGCATGACTGTGGTCGTTTTGTCATGCCGGAGATCCCGCCTGAATGGCGTGCACATCCTCCTCCACACTTCCCACGCTAAAAGGTTTGCCATGGACATCACTGCCTTGTCGCTGCCGTCGTTGACTGGAACCGGCGAAGTCGTCACTTTCTATTCTTACAAGGGCGGGACCGGGCGCAGCATGGCCCTGTCCAATATCGCAGTGTTGCTGGCGCGACAACAGAACGCCACCACGCCGGTATTGATGATCGATTGGGACCTGGAAGCGCCTGGCCTGCATCATTACTTCGACCACCACGACGAGGGGCCGGGTGTGCTGGAACTGTTCGAAGCTTGCCGCGAGCAACTGATGCGCCGCCACAAAGGCGCGGCCCTGCTGGACGAGGAGGAGCTGGCCCACGAAGTGCTGGCCGCCGTCGGCTGGGAGCAATATGTCAGCCGGGTCGACCAGAGCAGCCAGTTGTACCTGATGCGCGCCGGCCGCTTCGACGACAGCTACGGCGAGCGGCTGGCCGCGATGCACTGGGACGATCTGTTCAATAGCTGCCCGGCGCTGTTCCGCTGCTTTGCCGACAATCTGGCGCGGCATTTCCGCTACGTGCTGGTCGATTCCCGTACCGGCCGCACCGACAGCGCCGGCATCTGCACGACCTTGCTGCCGCGCAAGCTGGTGGTGGTATTCACGCCCAACCGCCAAAGCCTGGAGGGCGTGCAGGCGCTGGTCACCCGCGCGACCGCCTACCGTCGCAGTCATGAGGATGAACAGCGGCCATTATTGGTCTATCCTCTGCCATCGCGCATCGAAATGGGCGACAGCGCCCAGCGCGCGCAATGGCGGCGCGGCGACCAGCAGCAACGCATACTGGGCTACCAACCGATCTTCGAGCAGTTGCTGTGTTCGTGCTACGGCATGTCGCAGATGTCGCTGGACAGCTATTTCGATGAAGTCCAGCTGCAACAAACCCGTACCTTCGCCTATGGCGAGCAACTGGCGGTGCGCATGGATCAGGGCGGCGACCGCTTTTCGCTGACGCGCACCTTCGAAGCCTTCCTCGATTGGTTGGCCGGCGGCTATTTCCCGTGGCAATCGAGCCGCGAGATTCATCTGCTGGCTTCGATAGTCGACGCGCGCCGGGCGCTGGAGGAGGGCGGCGTGCGGGCGCTGTCGCAGCCGCTGGCGCGCGATCTCAACCTGCTGGGCGAACTCTATCGTCGTGAGGGGCGGCTGCGGCAGGCGCTGACGTGCTTCGAAGAAAGCATGAGCCTGCGCCAGCGCGGCTTGGGCGAGGACCATCCGGACACCCTGGCCAGCAAGAGCAATCTGGCCGGCGTGCTGCGTGTGCAGGGCCAGCTGGATGACGCCCAGTTCCTCGAAGAATGCATCGTCGAAGCGCGCGAGCGCCTGCTGGGGCGGGAGCATCTCGATACGCTGGCGGCGCGCGCCAACCTGGCGGCCACGCTGGCCGAGCAGGGGCGCGCGGCCGAAGCGCTGGCCATGCTGGACGCGGTGCTGGACGCCTACCTGCGCCTGCTGGGCTCGGAACACCTGCTGACCTTGGCTTGCAAGGCGAGCCGGGCCGACATGCTGTTCCGGCGCGGTGACACCGAACACGCGCGCATCGCGCAGGAGCAGGTGCTGGCGGCGCGCAAGCGCCTGCTGGGTGCCGAACATGCCGATACCCTGCGCAGCAAGACCGCGCTGGGCTGCACCTTGCTGCGGATGCAAGAACTGGACGCCGCCTGCAGCCTGTTCGAGGCCGTGCTGCAGGCGCAGATCCGGCGCCTGGGCCCGGATCACCCGGATACCCGCAAGGCGCGCGCCCAGCTGGCGGACGTGCAGGTGCAACTGGGTGGGCCGGTCGGCGGGCGGATGGGCGAGCCGGCGCTGGTGCCGGAACTGCATCAGGACGCCGCCGCCGCCGATTACGGCGATGCCCTGTCGCGGCCGCTGCGCCAGCGCGAGCGGCCCGGCGCCAGCGATCTGTGGACCCGCGCGGCCGAAGAGTTGCTGGCATTGGACGGCCATTTGTCCGCTACCCGGCCGCCGTCGCGCTAGCGCAAATTTATCTGGTTTGGAGGCCGCCGGCACGCGCAGTCAGGCCATTGCTTCAGGTAAAATCTCCGTATGAGAATCCTGATCAGTAATGACGACGGCTACCTGGCGCCGGGCATCAACGCGTTGGCGGAAGCCCTGGCGCCGATCGCCGACATCGTGGTCGTGGCGCCGGACAGCAACCGCTCCGGCGCTTCCAATTCCCTGTCGCTGGACCGGCCGCTCTCGGTGCAACGGGCAGCCAACGGTTTCTATTTTGTCAACGGTACGCCAACCGACTGCGTCCACGTGGCGCTGACCGGCATGCTGGACTACAGGCCCGACCTGGTGGTGTCCGGCATCAACAACGGCCCGAATATGGGCGACGACACGCTGTACTCCGGCACCGTCGCCGCCGCCACCGAGGGTTATCTGTTCGGCATCCCCGCCATCGCCTTCTCGCAGGGCGCCTACGGCTGGGAGCACATCGAGGACGCCGCGCGTCATGCGCGTGACATTATCCAGCGCTATTATGAAACGTTGCCGGCGCCGTATCTGCTGAACGTCAACATCCCGAACCGGCCCTACGAGCAGCTGACGATTCCGGTCGCCACGCGGCTGGGCCGGCGCCACCAGGCCGAGCCGGTGATACGGGCCCAGGATCCGCGCGGCAGGGAAATTTTCTGGATCGGCCCGCCGGGCGCGACCAAGGACGCAGGCGAGGGCACGGATTTCTACGCCTGCGCCCAGGGCCAGACCTCGATCACGCCGCTGCAGATCGACCTGACCCACAAAACTCAACTTGATGCATTGGCAAAGGCCCTGGCATGAACGACAAGAACCGTAGCTTTCCCCTCCCGCTATCCTCGGTAGTCGATAAGGGGGCCAAGAAGGCGACGGTGTTCGCGCCGGTGGCGACGCCGCAGACGGCGACCCAGAACGCGGCCCGCCACGTGGCGCCGCAGCACGGTTATGCCACGCCGCGGCCGATGGCGGCGCCATCCAAGTCGCACAGCTACGCGATGGAACGGGCGCAGCCGGTGCAAGCGCCGGCGCCGCGCGGCAATCCGCTGGTGTCGGACGCGGTGCGCCGCGCCATGGTGCAGCGGATCGCCAGGCAGGGCGTCAAGGACGCGGTGGTGCTGGGGGCGATGGAGAACGTGCCGCGCCATATGTTCATGGACGAGGCGCTGGCCTCGCAAGCGTATATCGACGCCTCGCTGCCGATCGGCCACCACCAGACCATCTCCCAGCCCTACATCGTCGCCCGCATGATCGAGGTGATGCGCAACGGCGGCCCGTTGCAGCGCGTGCTGGAGATCGGCACCGGCTGCGGCTACCAGGCGGCGGTGCTGTCCTGCGTGGCGCAGGAGGTGTATTCGATCGAGCGCATCAAGCCGTTGCACGAGCTGGCCAAGGCCAATCTGCGGCCGCTGCGCGTGCCGAACCTGCGTTTGCACTACGGAGATGGTATGCTAGGCCTGCCGCAAGCGGCCCCGTTCGACGGTATCATCCTGGCGGCCGCCGGCCTGGAAGTGCCGCAAGCACTGCTGGAACAGCTGACCATAGGTGGTCGGCTGGTGGCGCCGGTGGGCGTCCGCGCGCAGCACCTGGAATTAATTACACGCATCGGCAAGGCAGAATGGGCCAGCGTCACGCTGGAAGACTGCCATTTCGTGCCGCTGCGTCCGGGCACGATATGACGTGCCCGTATCATTAGACTAAGATGAGAATGACAAATAAAAGTAACTTGCTCGCAATGAGCTTTGCGCTCGCTTTATTGAGCGCCTGCAGTACCACCCCGAATCAGGCACCGGTCGTCGACCGCACCGTGCCGCCGCCAGTCAAACCCGCCACGCCGAGCGAAACGGCGCAGATCGCCCGCGACGAGCGCGGCCTGTACACCGTCAAGAAAGGCGATACGCTGATCCGCATCGCGCTGGAATACGGCCAGAACTACCGTGACCTGGTGACCTGGAACAACCTGGCCAACCCGAACGACATCAAGGTCGACCAGGTGCTGCGCGTGCTGCCGCCCGACAGCGCGGCCAACGGCGTGCAGACCGGCGCCATCGTCATGCCGCCGGCGGAAAAGACGCCGCCGACCCCGCCAGTGGTCAAGAAAACCGAGCCGAAAGGCGAGAAAAAACCTTATTCGGACAGCGCGCTGGCCGAATTGCAACGCGCCGACAGCAACGGCAACGGTAACGGCAAGGCCGAGGGCGGCATCAAGCCGGCCCCGGCGCCATCGCCCGCCGTCACCTCCGTGCCGCCGGCCGCCGCCGCTGCCAGCGCCAGCGCCGACGAGGAAAAACTAAGCTGGATGTGGCCGTCCGATGGGCGTGTCATCGCCACCTTCGACGAAGGCAAGAACAAGGGCGTGGACATCGCCGGCAAGGCGGGCCAGCAAGTCGTGGCTGCCGGGGCCGGAAAAGTGATGTATGCCGGCAGCGGCATCCGTGGATATGGTAATCTCGTTATTGTGAAACACAGTAATAGCTTGTTGTCGGCCTACGCCCACAATCGTACTATTGTGGTCAAGGAAGGCCAGAGCGTGACCAAGGGACAAATGATTGCTGAAATGGGCGATTCGGATGCCGATTCCGTCAAGCTGCACTTTGAAATCAGGCAGCAGGGCAAACCGGTGGACCCGTCCAGATTCCTGCCTAACCGCTAGCTGAACCATGACACAGACGCCGCACGACCCGATGGATGACGACTCGGCCCCGGACGAATTCCCGGACGAGAGCAATGATGATGTTGCCATCGAATCTGCGGATGGCGAGGCGGAAACCGTCGAACCGGGCGCGGTGCTGGAAAGCGTCGATGAATTGAAAAAGGTGCTGGCGGCCGAACTGTCGACCGACACCACCCAGCACTACCTGAACCAGATCGGCACCCGTCCGCTGCTGACGGCGCCGCAGGAAGTGCACTACGCCACCCGCGCCAAGGCCGGCGACTTCTCCGCCCGCCAGACCATGATCGAGCACAACCTGCGTCTGGTGGTCTCGATCGCCAAGCACTACATCAACCGCGGCGTGGTCCTGCTCGACATGATCGAGGAGGGCAACATCGGCCTGATGCGCGCCATCGACAAGTTCGAGCCGGAGCGCGGCTTCCGTTTTTCCACGTACGCGACCTGGTGGATACGCCAGAGCATCGAGCGCGCCATCATGAACCAGGCCCGCACGGTGCGCCTGCCGGTGCACATGGTGCGCGAGCTGAACCAGATCCTGCGCGGCAAATACCATCTCGAAGCCCAGCACCACAACGGCAAGGACGCCACCGCCGAGGACATCGCCGAACTGGTCGGCCGCCCGGTGGAAGAGGTGCAGGACATCCTCGCGCTGTCCGAGCACGCCACCTCGCTCGATGCGCCGCTGGACAACGATCCGCAATCGTCGCTGATGGACATGCTGCCCGGCGACGCCGACGACAGCCCGGACGCCCGCGCCGAGCACCACGAAATGACCTTGCTGGTGCGCGACTGGCTGACCAAGCTGCCGGACAAGCAGCGCATCGTCATCATGCGCCGCTTCGGCCTGGACAACGACGATCCGGCCACGCTGGAAACGCTGGCCGAGGAAATGGGCGTCACCCGTGAGCGGGTGCGCCAGATCCAGCAGGAAGCGCTGGTCAAGCTGAAACGTGCCATGGCCGCGCGCGGCGTGGTGCGCGATTCCCTGCTGTAGTTCATTCCCATTCTGCTATCATGTTGGCCCCGGCACACGAGTGCCGGCGCTAGCCATTCCCTTTTTAATATTGAACGTTATGCAAGAAAATACAATCTTCATCAAGTCGCTCGACATGGACGCCCGCGGCGTCGGCCATCTGGAAAATGAAGACGGCTCCCAAGGTAAAGTGGTGTTTGTCGAAGGCGCCCTGCCTGGCGAGACGGTGAAATTCACCACGTTCAAGAAGAAGAAAAACTGGGAAATGGCGCGCATGGACGAGCTGTTGCGCGAATCCTCTCTGCGCGTGAAGCCGGAGTGCGTGCACTTCGAGATGTGCGGCGGCTGCTCGATGCAGCATCTGGAGCCGACCGCGCAGGTCGCGATCAAGCAGCGCGTGCTGGAAGATAACCTGCAACACATCGGCAAGGTGCGTCCGCTGTCGGTGATGCGTCCGATGTACGGCCCGACCTGGGGCTACCGCTACCGCGCGCGCCTGTCGGTGCGCCATGTGGCCAAGAAGGACACGGTGCTGGTCGGCTTCAACGAAAAGAAAACCATCTTCGTGGCCGATATCAAGAGCTGCCTGATCCTGCCCAAGCATGTCTCGGATCTGCTGCTGCCGCTGCGCGCGCTGATTGGTTCGCTCACCTTGTTCGACCAGATTCCGCAAATCGAATTGGCCATCGGCGAAGGCGTGACCGCGCTGGTGCTGCGCATCATGTCGCCGCTGGGCGAGGGCGACGATGTCAAGCTGAAGGCCTTCGCCGACCAGCACAATATCCAGTTCTGGCTGCAGACCAAGGGTCCTGAGACGGCCGCACCCTTTTACCCGCTGGACCAGGAGCTGTACTACCTGCTGCCGGAGTTCGGCATCAAGATGCCGTTCAAGCCGGTCGACTTCACGCAGGTCAACCACTACATCAACCGCGTGCTGGTGACCAAGGCCCTGCGCCTGCTGGACGTGCAGCCTGAGGACCGCGTGGCCGACCTGTTCTGCGGCCTGGGCAACTTCACGCTGCCGCTGGCGACGCAGGCGCGCGAGGTGGTGGGCATCGAAGGCCTGACCTCGCTGACCGAGCGCGCGCTGGACAACGCCAAGGCCAACGGCCTGTCGGACAAGACCACCTTCTACACCCGCAACCTGTTCGAGGTCACGGCCGATCACCTGGTCGAGCTGGGCAAGTTCGACCGCATGCTGATCGACCCACCGCGCGACGGCGCCATGGCGCTGAGCGAAGCGCTGGTGGCCCTGAGTCAGACCCGCGCCGACCTGCTGCCCAAGCGTATCGTCTACGTGTCGTGCAGCCCGTCGACGCTGGCGCGCGACGCCGGTATCCTGGTGCAGGCTGGCTATGTGCTCGACAAGGCTGGCGTGATCAATATGTTCCCGCATACGTCGCATGTGGAATCAATGGGCGTGTTCAACTTGGCTTGATGCGTTAGCCTGATGTTTTTCTTGTAATGTTATTGACATTGCTGGGGGCGTTTGCAACACTGGTCTGATTCCTCATCAGCACCGGAGTTGGCATGCGCCTCCTGTCTCGCTTTATCAGCATGGCCGCCTTGTGCAGCCTGCCGCTGGCCGTCCTGGCCCAGACTTCCGTCACCTCCTTTTCTCCTTCCGGCGTCGTCAAAGGCGTGCGGCAGGCGACCGCGCGCTTCAGCGGCCAGATGGTCCCATTGGGCGACATGCGCCTGGGCGATCCGTTCACCGTCGATTGTCCGGAAGAGGGCAAGGGCCGCTGGATCGACGGCAAAAACTGGAGCTACGATTTCGTCCGCGACCTGCCGGCCGGCGTGGCATGCAGTTTCACGCTGAAGCTGGACGCGAAGGACCTGGCGGGCAAGCCGCTATCCGGTGAGCGCCGTTTCGCCTTTAACACCGGCGGTCCCGCCATCGTGCAATCGATGCCGCGCGAGGGCGCGGCGGATATCGACGAGCAGCAGATCTTCATCCTCGGCCTGGACGCGCCGGCCAGCGACGACACCGTGGCCGCGCATGCGTGGTGCCGCGCCGAAGGCATCAACGAAAAAATCGGCGTGCGGGTGCTGGCCGGCGCGGAGCGCGAGCAGATACTGGAACAGCGCAAGTCCTTCATGGACCGCTACCTGACCATCTACTTCAAGGCGCGCGGCGTGGTGTGGGGCGCCACCGCGACGGTGCGCAGCAAGCGCCTGGAAAAGCTGCCGCTGGCGGTCCTGCAATGCAAGCGCCGCCTGCCTGCGAACGCGGAAGTTTCGCTGGTCTGGGGCGCGGGCATCGCGGCGGACAGCGGCATCGCGACCACGCAGGAGCAGACCTGGTCGTACAAGACGCGCCCCGAGTTCACCGCCAAGTTCAGTTGCGACAGACTGAAAACCGACGGCGGCTGCATCCCCTTCCTGCCTGCCCGCCTGGAGTTCACCGCGCCGATCCGCATGGCCGATGCCCTGGCCATCAAGTTGACCGGCTCTGGCGGCAAAGTCTTCAAGGCCAGCGTCAACAAGGAAGAAGCCAAGGCCGATTACGTCAGCTGGCTGACCATTGAAGGTCCGTTCCCGGAGAAGTCCAAACTGATGCTGTCGCTGCCGGCCGGCTTGAAGGACGACGCCAACCGACCCTTGCTGAATCAGGCGCGCTTCCCGATGGCGGTGCAGATGGACGTGCAGCCGCCGCTGGTCAAGTTCCCGGCGCGCTTCGGCATCATCGAGGCCAAGGGCGACCGCCTGCTGCCGGTCACGGTGCGCAATGTCGAGGGCACGCTGGCCGGGCGCACGTCGCGGGTCGACGGCGCGTCCTTGCGCGTCAACGACGGCGGCGTCGCGCAGGATGAGCAGGACCGGCAGGTCATGTCCTGGCTGCGCCGCCTTTCCGGCTATGGCTGGGAACCGCGGGAGCTGTATGGCGAGGCCTTGTATCAGCCGCTGCTGGGCGAGAGCAAGAAGGCGCCGGTCGGCGCGGTCGAGCGCTTCACCATGCCCAAGCCGGGCGGACGCCAGGCCTTCGAGGTGGTCGGCATCCCGCTGCGCAAGCCGGGCTTCTACGTGGTCGAACTGGCCAGCCCCAAGCTGGGCGCGGCGCTGAACGACAAGCCATCCACCGCCTATGTCAGCACGGCGGCGCTGGTGACCAATATGGTGGCGCACTTCAAGCGCGGCGCGCAGTCGTCGCTGGTGTGGGTGACGTCGCTGGACAAGGGCAAGCCGGTGCCGCAAGCGCAGGTGACGGTGCGCGATTGCGCCGGCAAGCAGATATGGCAGGGCGTCACCAACAACATGGGCGTAGCCAGCATCGCGAAGGAACTGCCAGAGAGCAGCTGCGAATCCGCCGGCGGCTACTTCATCAGCGCGCGCAATGGCGCGGACATGACCTTTACGCTGTCCAGCTGGACGCGCGGCATCGAGAGTTGGCGCTTCAACCTGCCGACCGAAGGCAGCAACGCCGACAACGTCATCGCCGCCACCGTATTCGACCGCACGCTGCTGCGCGCCGGCGAAACGGTGCATATGAAGCATTTCCTGCGCCGCCATGTCGAACAGGGCATCGCGCTGGTCGGCGCGAACGATGCGTCGCGTAAGGCGCGGCCGGGCAGCATCTTCGTCATGCACGAAGGGAGCGAGCAGAAATATGAGCTGCCGATCGCCTGGAACGCCAACGGCAGCGCGGAAAACCAGTGGGCGATACCGGCCGACGCCAAGCAGGGCTGGTACTCCGTCATGCTGGGCGGCCGCACGGCGGGACGCTTCCGCGTCGAACAGTTCCGCGTGCCGACCATGAAGGCCATCCTGCAAGGACCGAAGACGCCGGCCATCCAGGCGCCGGCTGTGGACCTGGATGTGCAGCTCAGCTACCTGTCCGGCGGCGGCGCCGGTGGCGCGGCCGTGCAGCTGCGCACCGTGGTGCAGGACAAGGCGGTCAACTTTGAGGACTATGCGGATTTTACCTTCAGCGCCGGCGACGTCAAGGTCGGGGTGGAGCGCAGCAACGGCGCCTTCGATGAAGACGAAGGCATGTTCGAGGAGGGCGAGGCCGACGCCGATGCCAACGGCGGCGCGGTCAGCGGCCCGTCCGGCATCAAGACCCGCAGCCTCACGCTGGACAAGGCCGGCGGCGCGCGCGTCACGCTGGACCAGCTGCCGACGGTGCAAACGCCGCACGACCTGACGGCAGAAATGTCCTACCAGGACGCCAACGGCGAAACGCTGTCCGTCTCTACACGCATACCATTGTGGCCGTCCAGCTACGTGATCGGCATTCAGCCGGACGGCTGGGTGCTGAGCAAGGACGCGCTGAAATTCCAGGTGGTGGTGCTGGACCTGCAAGGCAAGCCGGTGGCCGATGCGCCGGTGTCGGTGGACTTCTTCCAGCGGCAATCGTACTCGCATCGCCGGCGTTTGATCGGGGGCTTCTACGCCTACGAGAACAACAACGAAGTCAAGGCGCTGGGCGCCGCTTGCGAAGGCAAGACCGACGACAAGGGCCTGTTGATCTGCCAGGTCAAGGCGCCCGCGTCGGGCAACCTGATCCTGCGCGCCAAAACGCAGGACGGCCAACAGCGCGTTGCGATGACCAACCGCGAAACTTGGGTGGCCGACGGCGCCGACTGGTGGTTCAACGCCACCGACAACGACCGCATCGACCTGCTGCCGGAGAAGAAGCGCTACGAGCCGGGCGAAACGGCCAGCTTCCAGGTACGCATGCCGTTTCGCGAAGCGACTGCTTTGATCACCGTGGAGCGCGAAGGCATCATCGATACCTATGTGCGGCCGTTGTCGGGCAGCTCGCCGGTGTTCACCATCCCGGTCAAGAACAGCTACGCGCCCAATGTGTACGTATCGGCGCTGGTGGTGCGCGGCCGCGTGGCCAGCGTGCAGCCGACCGCGCTGGTCGACCTGGGCAAGCCCGCCTACAAGCTGGGGATCACGCCGCTGCGGGTGGGCTGGTCAGCCAATGAATTGAAGGTGCAGGTCACGGCCGACAAGCCGGTCTACAACATCCGCGACAAGGCCACCGTGGCGGTCAAGGTCACGCGTTCGGACGGCTCGGCGCCGCCGGCAGGCGCCGAGGTGGCGCTGGCGGCGGTCGATGTCGGCCTGCTGGAGCTGATGCCCAACACCAGCTGGGATCTGCTGGAAGCGATGATGCAGCAGCGCAGTCTGCAAGTGGAGACGGCGACCGCGCAGATGCAGGTGGTCGGCAAGCGCCACTTCGGCCGCAAGGCCGTGCCGCATGGCGGTGGCGGCGGCAAGGGCGCGGGGCGTGAGCTGTTCGATACGCTGCTGTTCTGGAAGGCTCGCGTCACGCTGGACGCCAACGGCGAAGCCACGGTGCAGGTGCCGATCAACGACTCGCTGACGGCCTTCCGCATCGTCGCCATCGCCAGCGCCGACGCCGATTTGTTCGGCACCGGCCGCACCGAGGTGCGCAGCTCGCAGGATCTGATACTGCTGTCAGGCCTGCCCGCGCTGGTGCGCGAGGGCGATCGCTTCCGCGCCGGCTTCACGCTGCGTAATACCACCAATGCCGCCGTCAAGGTGGCGCTGACCGCCAATGCGGGCGGCAAGGCGCTGGCGCCGCAGCAGGTGGCGCTGGAGGCGGGGCAGGCGCAGGATATAGGCTGGGATTACCAGGTGCCGCCGTCCGTCAGCTCGTTGGCGTGGGACGTGAGCGCCAGCATCGTAACTGATGGCGAGGGCGGTGCGGCGTCGCGCGACCGGCTGAAGGTCAAGCAGAAGGTGGTGGCCGCCGTGCCGGTCCGCACCACGCAGGCGACCTTGCTGCAGCTTGATGGCAAGCAGTCCATGCAGGTGCGCTTGCCGGACGATGCGTTGCCGGGACGCGGCGGTGTGCAGGCACAGTTCAGCGCCAGGCTCGGTAGTGACCTGCCGGGCGTGCGCGACTACATGAGCGCTTATCCATACCGCTGCTTCGAGCAGGTCAGCTCGCGCGCCATCGCGCTGCACGACAAGACGATGTGGCAGTCGGCGGTCGATACGCTGCCTGCGCATCTGGACGCCGATGGCTTGGTCAAGTACTTCGCCAGCATGCAGCAGGGCTCCGATACGTTGACCGCCTACGTGCTGTCGGCCTCGCAGGAAGCCGGCTACGTCATTCCCGATGAACTGAAGGGGCGCATGGAGAGTGGCCTGATGGCCTTCGTGCAGGGCAAGGTGACGCGCTACTCGTCGCTACCGACCGCCGACCTGGCGATCCGCAAGATGGCCGCGCTGGAGGCGCTGTCGCGTTCCAACGGCATCCTGCCGGAGGCGCTGGAGTCGTTCTCGGTCGAGCCGAATTTGTGGCCGACGTCCGCCGTCATCGACTGGTACCTGGTGCTCAAGCGCTCGCCCAAGCTGCCGCAGCACGCGCAGCGACTGGCGCAGGCGGACCAGATCCTGCGTTCGCGCCTGAACCTGCAAGGCACGACGATGGGCTTCTCAACCGAACGCACCGACGACTGGTGGTGGCTGATGGCCTCCGCCGACAGTAACGCCAACCGGTTGCTGCTGGCGATGGTCGACAACCCGGCCTGGAAGGAAGATATCGGCCGCCTGGCGCGCGGCGCGCTGGGACGGCAGAAGAAGGGCCGCTGGGGCACGACGGTGGCCAATGCCTGGGGCACGCTGGCGATTGACCGCTTTTCGCAGAAGTTCGAGAACGTGGCGGTGACCGGCACCAGCAGCGCCACGCTGGGGCAGGCCAGCAAGAGCATCGCCTTCGGCGGCGCGACCAAGGGCGGCAGCGCGCTGCTGCCATGGCCGCGCGGCAGCGGCGAGCTGGAACTGGCCCACGCCGGCACGGGCAAGCCGTGGGTGACGGTGCAGACGCTGGCCGCATTGCCTCTGAGGACGCCGGTATCGAGCGGCTACAAGATCGCCAAGACCATCACGCCGGTGGAGCAGAAGAAGGCCGGCGTCTGGTCGCGCGGTGACGTCTATCGCGTGCATCTGGATCTGGAAGCGCAGTCGGACATGACCTGGGTGGTGGTGGACGATCCGATCCCGGCCAGCGCCACGGTGCTGGGCTCCGGGCTGGGACGCGATTCGCGATTGCTCAGCAGCGGCAACAAGAACAGCGGTTGGACCTGGCCGGTGTTCGAGGAGCGCACCTTCGAGGGCTATCACGCGTTCTATCAGTTTGTCCCGAAAGGCAAGTGGAGCGTGGAGTACACTGTGCGCTTGAATAATCCGGGCCAGTTCAACCTGCCGACCACGCGCGTCGAAGCGATGTACAGCCCGGAGATGTTTGGCGAAGCGCCGAATGCACCGATGAGCGTTAAATGAAACTGATTGCGGCAACACTGCTGGCGCTGGCCGGCGCCGCGCAAGGCGCACCGGCCGCCGGCGCAGCCGGTCCAGCCGGTCCAGCCGGTGCCGCCGCCGCATCCACCGGCGTGCCGACGCCGGAGCAGGTGCGCGCCGCCTACCGCTCCTCGGAAGCCCAACTGCTGGACCGCCACGGCCAGCCGGTGCAATCGCTGCGCATCGACATGAAGGTGCGCCGCCTGCCGTGGGTGGCGCTGGCCGACATCTCACCCAGCCTGCCGGCGGCGGTGCTGCAAGCCGAAGACCAGCGTTTCTACGAACACGGAGGCGTCGACTGGAGCGCGGCAACCAAGGCCGCCTGGGACAACCTGTTCCGCAGCCGTCCGCGCGGCGCCTCCACCATCACCATGCAACTGGCGGCCCAGTTGGACCCGCATCTGCAAGCATCGGCCAAGGGCCGCAGCTGGGGCCAGAAGTGGGACCAGATCAAGGCCGCCCGCCAGCTCGACGCGACGTGGACCAAGCCGCAGATCATGGAAGCGTATCTGAACCTGGTGTCCTTCCGCGGCGAGCTGCAAGGCGTGGGCGCGGCGGCGCGCGGCTTGTTCGGCAAGGCGCCGTCGGGATTGAACCTGACCGAATCGATGATCCTGGCCAGCCTGTTGCGCGGGCCGGGCGCGGCGCCCAAGGTGGTGTGGCAGCGCGCGTGCGCGCTGTCGCGCGAGCTCAAGGCGCCGGCCACCTGCAATGAGATCGAGCTGCGGACCCTGGTCGCGATGGGCCGTCCGTTACTGGCGGCCGAGCTGCCGCCGGCGCCGCAAGTGGCGCAGCAGCTGTTGACCGGCGCCAGTGGCGGCCAGGCGGTGCGCAGCACGCTCGATGGCGATTTGCAGCGTTACGCGCAAACGGCCTTGCGCCAGCAGTTGATGACGCTGAGGGAGCGCAACGTCAACGACGGTGCGCTGGTGGTGCTGGATAACGCCAGCGGCGAGATCCTGGCCTACGTCGGCAACGCCGGCGGCGGCGAGGTCGATGGCGTGGCGGCGTTGCGGCAGGCCGGGTCCACGCTCAAGCCCTTTCTGTACGAGCTGGCGCTGGAGCGCAAGCTGATCACGGCGGCCTCGGTGATGGACGACACCGCGATCGATATCTCCACGCCGTCCGGCCTGTACATCCCGCAGAACTATGACAAGGACTTCAAGGGCCACGTCAGCGTGCGCACCAGTCTGGCCAGTTCGCTCAATGTGCCGGCGGTGCGCACGCTGGTGATGACAGGCATGGAGCGCTTCTACGAGCGCCTGCATGACGTAGGGCTGAGCAGCCTGACCGAGTCGCCAGACTTTTACGGCTATTCGCTGGCGCTGGGTTCCGCCGAGGTGTCGCTGCTGGAGTTGAGCAACGCGTATCGCACGCTGGCCAACGGCGGCATGTACGGTGCGGTGACACTGGGGTCGCGCGCCGGTGCTGCGCCTGCGCCCACGTCGCGCCGGGCGCTGGATGCCAGGGCCGCCTTCATCGTCGGCGACATCCTGTCCGACCGCGCCGCGCGCAGCCTGACCTTCGGCTTGAAGAACGAGCTGGCCACCACCTTCTGGAGCGCGGTCAAGACCGGTACCAGCAAGGACATGCGCGACAACTGGTGCATGGGTTACTCGGATAAATACACGGTCGGCGTCTGGGTCGGTAATTTCGACGGCCAGTCGATGTGGGATGTTTCCGGCGTCACCGGCGCGGCGCCGGTGTGGCGCGACGTGATGGATTACCTGCACCGTGGCCAGGCCGGCCGCGCACCGCAACCCCCGGCGGGCGTGCTACGCCAGCAGATCGTCTACCAGCCGGCGGTGGAGTCGGCGCGCGGCGAGTGGTTCATCGCCGGCACCGAAACTCCGGTCATCGCGCTGGTGCAGGATACACAGCGCGCGGCGAAGATTCTGTATCCGGGCGAGGCCAGCATCATCGCCATCGACCCCGACATCCCGGACGCCGTCCAGCGCGTCTTCTTCCAGGCCCAGGCAGGGAAGGGCCTGTACTGGCGCCTGGACGGCGCCGACCTCGGCCAAGCCAACGCCGACTACGCCTGGCGCCCCGTCCCCGGCGCCCACCAGCTGGCCCTGATCGACGCCAACGCCCAAGTCGTCGCCACCACCCGTTTCCATGTCCGCTGACGGCCGGGGCGCCGTCATTCCCGCGAAAGCGGGAATCCATAGGCCGCGTCCCGAGTGGCTCAGCATGGATTCCCGCCTTCGCGGGAATGACGGGTCAGTGAAATAAAAAAGCCGGCGCTAGGCCGGCTTTCGAGGGTGTTGCGGGTTCGCTTAGTCGCGGTTGCCGCCGAAGATGCCCAGCAGCGACAGCAGGTTGACGAAGATGTTGTACACGTCCAGGTAGATGTTCAGCGTGGCGCGGATGTAGTTGGTCTCGCCGCCGTTGATGATCTGCTGTACGTCATACAGGATGTAGGCCGAGAAGATCGCGATCGCTACCACCGAGATCACAATCGCCAGCGCCGGGATGTTCAGGAAGATGTTGGCGATCGAGGCCAGCAAAATCACCACCACGCCCGCGAACAGCCACGTGCCCATGCCCGAGAAGTCGCGCTTCGAGACGGTGGCCACGGTCGCCAGCACCGCGAATACCGTCGCCGTGCCGCCAAACGCGGTCATGATCAGGAAACCGCCGTTGGAGAAGCCCAGGATGCGCGACAGCAAAGGCGTCAGCATCAGTCCCATGAAGAAGGTGAAACCCAGCAGCAGGGCCACGCCCAGGCCGGAATCCTTGTTCTTTTCAATCGCCCAGATGAAACCGAAGGCCACCGCCAGGAACAGCAGTGTCATCAGTCCGCCGCCCAGCGGCAGGTGCAGCGAGACGCCCAGCGCCGCGCCAAAGATGGTCGGCACCATCGACAGCGCCAGCAGCCAGTAGGTGTTGCGCAGCACTTTGTGCTGCACCGACTGACGGCTTCCCGCCAGGTCGTAGGTGTTTTGCATGTTGTTCATAAGGAACCTCCTTCATAGTGATTCGAATACCGCTTGCCAAAAGCATAGCACGCCGGGGTAAAAATGCGCAAAATAGGCCCTGAAACCCGCTTAAAGATGGCTTAATCTAGCCATAGTCCTAATTTATGGTCGCTCTTGCAAGCTTATCTATGCCTGATTCTCGGTATATGGGGTGTTCTATGGTAAAATCAAAGGTTGATTGAGTTATCAATTTTGTTTTAAACCTTTCTTTTTATTGGAGTTTTTTAAATGGCAATCGAACGCACCCTGTCGATCATCAAACCAGACGCAGTTGCAAAAAACGTAATCGGCCAAATCTACAGCCGTTTCGAAGGCGCTGGCCTGAAGATCGTTGCTGCTCAAATGAAGCAACTGTCGCGTGAAGAAGCTGAAGGCTTCTACGCTGCGCACAAAGAGCGCGGCTTCTTCAAGGATCTGGTTGACTTCATGGTCTCCGGTCCAGTCATGATCCAGGCTCTGGAAGGCGAAAACGCAGTCCTGAAAAACCGCGAACTGATGGGCGCTACCGATCCTAAGAAGGCTGAAAAAGGCACCATCCGCGCCGACTTCGCCGACTCGATCGACGCTAACGCTGTTCACGGTTCCGACGCTGTCGAAGCTGCACAAGTTGAAATCGCTTACTTCTTCGGTAAGTAATTTTTAGTAGATCCGTTTCCGCACTGCGGTGCGGAAACGGAAAAAAATGATTAGTACTGTTTTGAACCAGAATATGAACGCACCTCTGACCAACTTGCTGGACTTCGATCCCGCGCAACTTATCGCTTACTGCGCCGAGTTGGGAGAGAAGCCGTTCCGCGCCAAGCAACTGCAACGCTGGATCCACCAATTCGGTGCGTCGGATTTCGACAGCATGACCGATCTGGCCAAGTCGCTGCGCGACAAACTGAAAACCCGCGCCCACGTCACGGCGCCGGCCGTCATCAGCGACCACACGTCCACCGACGGCACCCGCAAATGGCTGGTCGACGTCGGCAACGGCAACGCGGTCGAAACCGTGTTCATCCCGGAAGAGAACCGCGGCACGCTGTGCATCTCGACCCAGGCCGGCTGCGCCGTCAACTGCCGCTTCTGCTCGACCGGCAAGCAAGGCTTCTCGCGCAACCTCAGCGTCGGCGAAATCATCGGCCAGCTGTGGATGGCGGAATTCGAACTGCGCCGCACCAAGGGCATCGAGCCCGGCCCGAAAGGCGAACGCCAGATCACCAACGTGGTCATGATGGGCATGGGTGAGCCGCTGCTGAACTTCGAGCCGACCGCCACCGCCCTCAAGCTGATGCTGGACGATAACGCCTACGGCCTGTCGCGCCGCCGCGTGACCCTGTCCACCTCCGGCGTGGTGCCGATGATGGACAAGCTGTCGCAGGAAGTGCCGGTGGCGCTGGCCGTCTCGCTGCACGCCTCGAACGACAAGCTGCGCGACAGCCTGATCCCGCTGAACAAAAAATACCCGCTCAAAGAGCTGATGGCCGCCTGCAAGCGCTACCTGGAGTTTGCGCCGCGCGACTTCATCACCTTCGAGTACTGCATGCTCGACGGCGTCAACGACTCCGACGAGAACGCCCGCGAACTACTGGCCCTGGTGCAGGACCGCGAGTTCGGCGTCAACTGCAAATTCAACCTGATTCCGTTCAATCCCTTCCCGGAATCGGGCCTGCTGCGCTCCAAGAACCCGCGCATCAAGGCCTTCGCCCAGATCCTGGTCGACGGCGGCATCGTCACCACCATCCGCAAGACGCGCGGCGACGATATCGACGCCGCCTGCGGCCAGCTGGCCGGCGAAGTCCAGGACCGCACCAAGGTCGCCCAGCGCATGGAAAAAATGGCCGAGTACCAGCAGAAATTCGGCGCTGACTTCGGCAAGATCGTGGAGATCCGTTCCTGATGACCTTCCTGGCGCAGCGTAGCCGGCTCAGTCTCGTCGCCTTGTGCGCGGCAGGGGCGTTGGCCGGCTGTGCGTCGCCGGGACCTGAACGCGGCAAGAGCGGCCAGGCCGAGCTGACCACCGTGTCGGACCAGACAGCCGCGCAGCGCAAGGTGGAGATCCGCATGCAGCTGGCGGTCGGCTACTTCGAGCAGGCGCAGTACACCTTCGCGCTGGACGAGGTCAAGCTGGCGCTGGCCGCCGATCCGAACTACGCCGACGGCTACGGCATGCGCGGCCTGATTTACCAGGCGATGGGCGAGCAGGGCCTGGCCGAAGACAACTTCGTCCGCGCCCGCAAGCTGGCGCCGGCGAATCCGGATTTGGCCAACAATTACGGCTCTTTCCTGTGCCAGGCCGGCCGCGTGGCCGAGGCGCTGCCGCTGTTCGATGCGGCGCTGGGCAACCGTGCCTACCGTTCGCCGGCCAACGCCGCGAACAACGCCGGTTCCTGCGCATTGAAGATCAAGGATTACGCCAGCGCGGAGCGTTATCTGCTGCAAGCCTTGCAGTTGACGCCCGACCTGCCGGCCACCAACGCCAATCTGGCGCGGGTTTATTTTGAAAAGCGCGATTATGTGCGCGCCAATTTCTTCATTACCCGTCTGAACAAGGTGGCAAAGATGGAGAGCCTGACGGCCGATGTGCTGTGGCTCGGGATTAAGGTGCAGCATAGAGTGGGCGACACGGGTGCGGAAACCAGCTGGGCGACGCAATTGCGCCGCCACCACCCCGGTTCGACCGAGTATGCTGCTTATCAACGTGGGGCGTTTGATGAGTGAGACAGGGATACCAATGAATTCAGAGTGGGCAGAACCGCCAAAGGACCAGGGCAGCAGCCTGGCCACGCCCGGAGCACAACTGGCAGCCCGGCGTGAAGCGATGGGGCTGACGGTCGAACAGATTGCCGATCAACTGAAACTGGCGCCGCGCCAGGTCAAGGCGCTGGAAGCGGGCGACTACGCCGCGCTGCCGAATATGGCCGTGGTGCGCGGCTTTGTGCGCGCCTACGCCAAGGTTGTGAAGCTGGACGCCACGCCGCTGGTGGCGATGATCGAAGTTATCTCGCCAACCAGCCATGAAGCGGCGCCGCCGCGCAAGGAAATCGCGGCCACCTTCACCGAGTCGCGCTTCCCGTCGATGACGGGCCGTTCGCCAGGTCCGGCCGCATGGCTGGTGGGCGTCGCCGTCGTGGTGGTGGTTGCCGCCGCCGGCGCCTACGCCTATCAGGCCGGTTTGATTCCGGCCACGCTGTTCCAGCGCTCGGACAAGGACGAAGCGGCCAGCGCCAGCGCAGCCGTCGAGGCGCCCAAGCCGGCCGACGTGGCGCTTGCGCCGATCGAGACCACGCTGGCCAAGCCGGGCCAGGAAACCGCGCCGTTGCAGTCGCCTAGCGTGCCGCTGATTTCGGTGCCGCCGCAAGGCGCGGCGACGGATGCGGCGCCGGCAGCGGCCACGCCGGCCGCTGCGGTGCCTGCACCGGCGCCTGTTCCTGCCGCGCCAATCGCGCAAGTATCGCCGCCTGCCGCCGCTGCGGCGACGGCCAACGGCACCCAGCTGGTGCTGAAGGTAACGCAGGATTCGTGGGTGGAAATCCGCCGCCCGGGCACGACGCCGCTGATTTCGCGGCTGGTGAAAGCCGGCAGCACCGAGACCTTTGACATCAAGGATGCGGCGCTGCTGATCGTCGGCAAACCGACCGGCGTGGAAGCCACGTTGGGCGGCGCGCCGCTGGCGTTGCCGCCGGTCGCAGGCGGCACGATTTCGCGCGTCAATATCAAATAAGTACGAATAGAACGATCATGTCTTCAACGCAAACAGCTATTCCTTCGGGACCATTGAATCGCCGCGCCAGCCGCAGCGTGCTGGTGATGCACGGCCAGCGCAAGATCTGGGTGGGCGGCGACGCCCCCGTGGTGGTGCAGTCGATGACCAATACCGACACCGCCAACGTGATCGAGACCGCGATCCAGATCAAGGAACTGGCGCGCGCCGGTTCGGAACTGGTGCGCCTGACGGTGGACCGTCCGGAAGCTGCCGCCGCGGTGCCGTATATCCGCGAACAGCTGGACAAGATGGAGATCGACGTGCCGTTGGTCGGCGACTTCCATTACAACGGCCACACGCTGTTGAACGATTATCCGGAGTGTGCCAAGGCGCTGTCGAAGTACCGTATCAACCCGGGCAACGTCGGCAAGGGCGCCAAGCGCGATACGCAGTTTGCGCAGATGATCGAAGTGGCCGCGCGCTACGACAAGCCGGTGCGCATCGGCGTCAACTGGGGCAGCCTGGATCAGGCGCTGCTGGCCCGCATCATGGACGAAAACGCCGGCCGCGCCGAGCCGTGGTCCGCACAGGCGGTGATGTACGAGGCGTTGATTACCTCGGCCATCGAGAACGCCGTGCGCGCCGAGGAACTGGGCCTGGGCCGCGACAAGATCATCCTGTCGTGCAAGGTCTCGGGCGTGCAGGACTTGATCGCCGTGTACCGCGAACTGGCCAAGCGCTGCGACTATCCGCTGCACCTGGGCCTGACCGAAGCGGGCATGGGCAGCAAGGGCATCGTCGCTTCGACGGCCGCGCTGTCGGTGCTGCTGCAAGAGGGTATCGGCGACACCATCCGCATCTCGCTGACGCCGGAACCGGGCGGCGACCGCACCAAGGAAGTCGTGGTCGGCCAGGAGATCCTGCAGACCATGGGCCTGCGCAAATTTACGCCGATGGTGATCGCGTGCCCGGGTTGCGGCCGCACCACCTCGACCACCTTCCAGGAACTGGCCGACAACATCCAGACCTATCTGCGCGACCAGATGCCGGAGTGGAAAAAGACCTATCCGGGCGTGGAGGCGATGAACGTGGCCGTGATGGGTTGCATCGTCAACGGCCCTGGCGAATCGAAGCACGCCAACATCGGCATCAGCCTGCCGGGCACCGGCGAATCGCCGGCCGCGCCGGTGTTCGTCGACGGCGCCAAGTTCGCCACCTTGCGCGGTGAGCGCATCGTGGAAGAGTTCCAGGAAATCGTACTGAATTACGTGAAAAAGAATTACAGCCAAGAATATGTCCAAAACTGAAAAAATTGTCGCCGTCAAAGGCATGAACGACATCCTGCCGACCGATTCGCATCTGTGGCAGCTGTTCGAGAACACCGCGCAATCGGTGGTGCAAAGCTACGGCTTCCAGCAGATCCGCACGCCGATCGTGGAAAACACCGCGCTGTTCGCGCGCGCCATCGGCGCCGTGACCGACATCGTGGAAAAGGAAATGTACTCGTTCGAAGACTCGATGAACGGCGACAAGCTGACCCTGCGCCCTGAAGGCACGGCCGGCACGGTGCGCGCGGTGATCGAGCATAACCTGGTCTACGAAGGTCCTAAGCGCCTGTGGTACACCGGCCCGATGTTCCGCCACGAGCGTCCGCAGCGCGGCCGCTATCGCCAGTTCTACCAGTTCGGCTGTGAAGCCGTCGGTTTTAACGGCCCGGACGTCGACGCCGAAATGATCATGCTATGCCGCCGCCTGTGGGATGACCTGGGCCTGGAAAACATCCGGCTCGAACTGAACTCGATCGGCGACGCCGAAGAGCGCGCGCGCCACCGCGTCGACCTGATCGCGTATCTGGAACAGCACGAGGACGTGCTGGACGCCGAAGCCAAGCGCCGCCTGCACAGCAACCCGCTGCGCATCCTGGACACCAAGAATCCGGCGTTGCAGGAAATCGTCACCGCCGCGCCGAAGCTGCTGGACTACCTGGGCGAAGAATCGCTGGCGCACTTCAACGGCGTGCGCAAGATCCTCGACCACAACAACATCCCGTACGTGATCAACCCGCGCCTGGTGCGCGGCCTCGATTACTACAACCGCACCGTGTTCGAATGGGTGACGGACGCACTGGGCTCGCAAGGCACCGTGTGCGCCGGCGGCCGTTACGATCCGCTGATCGCTTCCTTCGGCGGCAAGCCGACGCCCGCCGTCGGTTTCGCGATGGGCATCGAGCGCCTGCTGGAACTGATGAAGGAAGCCGGCGAGCCGGCCGCGCCTGACCAATGCGACGTCTACCTGGTGCACCAGGGCGAAGCGGCGCAGCTGCAAGCCTTCGTGCTGGGCGAACGCCTGCGCGACGCCGGCCTGGACGTGGTGATGCACGCCTCGACCGCCAACGGCCCTGGCAGCTTCAAGACCCAGATGAAAAAAGCCGATGGCAGCGGCGCCTCGTTCGCCGTCATCATCGGTGAAGACGAAGTGGCCAACCACACCGCCAGCGTCAAGGCGATGCGCGCGGAAGAGGGCGCAGCACAGCAATCGACGGTGCCGTTCGACGACGTCGTCGATTTCGTGGTCGACCAGATCACCGACAGCGGCGACCATCACCACCACGTGCACGACGAGCATTGCAATCACTAAGCCGTACTTTCAATAACCCGCGTTTATTTAACCTCTAGCAGACGAACTGACATGGCATACGATCTCGAAGAACAAGAACAAATTGCAACCCTCAAAGCATGGTGGGACAAGTACGGCAATCTGACCTCGTGGGTGCTGATCGCCGGCCTGGCCGCGTATTCGGGTTTCACCGGTTGGAACTACTACCAGCGCAACCAGTCGATGCAAGCCGCGGCGCTGTACGACGAAGTGCAGGCGGCGGTGACCGCGAAAGACAACGCCAAGGTGCTGCGCGCCGCCGGCGACATGGAAAGCAAATTCGGCAACACCGCCTACGCCTCGATGAGCGCACTGGTGGCGGCCAAGAGCAGCTTTGAAGCGAACGACCTGAAATCGGCCAAGGCCCAGCTGCAATGGGCGGCCGAGCATGGCGGCGACGAGTTCAAGGCGGTGGCCAAGGTACGCCTGGCCGGCCTGCTGCTGGACGAGAAAGCCTACGATGAAGCGCTGAAGGTGCTGGCAGGCGACGTGTCGCCGCAGTTCGCCGGCTCCGTGGCCGACCGCAAGGGCGACATCCTGGTCGCGCAGAACAAGCTGGTGGAAGCCCGCGCCGCCTACCAGGCCGCGCTGGACGCCACCGACAAGAAGAACCCGGGCCGCCAGCTGATCCAGCTGAAGTTTGAAGCCATCGGCGGCTCCGTGCCGGCCGCCAAGGACGCCGCATAACCCAGCGTCATTCCCGCGCAGGCGGGAATCCATGCTGATCATATTCAGCATGGACCCCCGCCTTCGCGGGGGCGACGATGTACGTAACGATCAAGGTTGAAAATTTATGCGTATTACCGAAAAAGTTATTGCTGCAAGCGTGTTTGCGATGTTGGCCGGTTGTTCCTTGTTCTCGTCCAAAGATACCAAGAACCAACCGGCGCCGCTGGTTGAGCTGAAGGGCGGCACCACGCCCAAGACGGTCTGGAAATACTCGATGGGCAAGGCCGGCACCGCCGTCTTTACCCCGGCGCTGGTGGGCGACAGCCTGTACGTGGCCGACGCCGACGGCGCGCTGGCGCGCCTGAACGCGGCCACCGGCAAGGAACAATGGCGCGTCAAGACCGGCACCGATTTGACCGCCGGCGTCGGCAGCGACGGCGAGGTGATTGTGGTCGGCGGCGTCAAGGGTGTTATCCTCGCGTATGACGCCAGCGGCAAGCAGCTGTGGAAAGCCCAGGCCAGCAGCGAAGTGCTGTCGTCGCCGGTGGTGGGCGGCGGCATGGTCATCGTGCGCAGCGTCGACAACCTGATCACCGCGTATGACGCCAAGACCGGCGCCAAGCGCTGGAACGTCACCCGCACCACGCCGGCCCTGACCCTGCGCAACGCGCCGGGCATGGTGGTCAACGGCCCTAACGTGTACGTGGCCCAGCCGGGCGGCAAGCTGCTGGCGCTGGTGCTGGCCACCGGCCTGCAGCGCTTTGAAGTGGTGGTCGGCGAACCGCGCGGCGCCACCGAGCTGGAACGCGTCACCGACATCGCCGGCACCCCGGTGATACTGGAAAAAGATGTTTGCGCCGTGTCGTACCAGGGCCGCGTGGCCTGTTTCGACGCCATCACCGGCGCGCCGCACTGGAGCAAGCCTGCTTCGTCCGACGTGGGCGTGGCGGTGGACCAGCGTTTTGTATTCGTCTCCGACGACAAAGGTGAAGTTGCAGCCTATAGCCGTGAAAACGGCAGCAACGCCTGGAAGAACGACAAGCTGGCTTACCGCCGCCTGTCGACGCCAGTTTCCTACGGCCGTGCAATTGCCGTGGGCGACTACCAGGGTTATGTCCATCTCCTGTCACGGGAAGATGGCGCATTAATAGGTCGCGCCGCGACCGACGGCAGCCCGATCCAATCGGACCCTGTCATCGCCGGCACGAATTTGATTTTCCAAACCCAATCAGGGACAGTGACCGCTCTCGCGGTCGAGTAATAAAATGAAGCCGGTAATCGCACTAGTGGGTCGACCCAATGTAGGGAAATCGACCTTGTTTAATCGTCTGACCCGCTCGCGCGATGCGCTGGTGGCGGACTTGCCTGGGTTGACGCGAGATCGTCACTATGGCGAGGGCCGTGTCGGCGAACGTCCCTTCCTCGTCATCGACACGGGCGGCTTCGAGCCGGTCGCCAAGGAAGGCATCATGCATCAGATGGCGCTGCAGACCAAGCAGGCCGTGGCCGAAGCCGACATCGTCGTGTTCCTGGTCGACGGCCGCCAGGGCCTGACGCCGCATGACAAAACCATTACCGACTTCCTGCGTAAAAGCGGCCGTCCGGTCATGCTGGTCGTGAACAAGTCGGAAGGCATGCGCTACACCTCTGTCGTCGCCGACTTCTACGAACTGGGACTGGGCGAGCCTTACTCGATCTCGTCGGCACACGGCGACGGCGTCGCCGACCTGGTGGAGGAGGCGCTGGACCTGGCCTTCGCCCAGCGTCCGGACGATCCCGAGGAACTGGAAAAGACCGAGCACGGCATCAAGCTGGCGCTGGTCGGCCGTCCGAACGTCGGCAAGTCCACGCTGATCAACACCCTGCTGGGTGAAGAGCGCGTGATCGCCTTCGACATGCCGGGCACCACCCGCGACTCGATCGAGATTCCGTTCGAGCGCGAAGGCAAGCAGTACACGCTGATCGACACCGCCGGTATCCGCCGCCGCGGCAAGGTGTTCGAAGCGATCGAGAAATTCTCGGTCGTCAAGACCCTGCAATCGATCTCGGAAGCCAACGTCGTCGTGCTGATGCTCGACGCCCAGCAGGACATCTCCGAGCAGGACGCCCACATCGCCGGCTTCGTGCTGGAGACCGGACGCGCGCTGGTGATCGCCGTCAACAAGTGGGACGGCCTGCGCACCGACGAGCGCGACGAGATCAAGATCGACATCGACCGCAAGCTGGACTTCCTGTCCTTCGCCAAGATGCACTTCATCTCGGCGCTGAAGTCGCAGGGCATCGCTCCACTGATGAAGTCGGTTGAATCGGCCTACGCCGCCGCCATGTGCAACCTGTCGACGCCTAAGCTGACCCGCGCCCTGATCGAGGCCGTGGAGAAGCAGGAGCCGCGCCGCAAGGGTTCGATCCGTCCGAAGCTGCGTTATGCGCACCAGGGCGGCATGAATCCACCGGTGATCGTCATCCACGGCAATGCCCTGGACGCGGTCGGCGAGCCGTACAAGCGCTATCTGGAAAAGCATTTCCGCGATACCTTCCAGCTGGTGGGCACGCCGCTGCGCATCGAACTGCGCACCGGCAAGAACCCGTTCGCAAAAACTCAAGGCAAGTAACGTCATTCCCGCGCAGGCGGGAATCCATGCTGAGCCAATACATCAAGCGGCCTATGGATTCCCGCTTTCGCGGGAACGACGCGGAAAATTCGCGTTTTTTTGCAGGTGCGCCCTGCAAAAAAGACAAAAACAGGTTACAGTGGCTTAGAAGCACCATTCCCGGCGTGGCGAACGGTGTTTCAGCGAAAATTGTTTGACTTTCGCTGGGCCACGTACTTGAAATTAAGCGTTTCGCCTCCAATTCCAACACAACAACATAAAATGGAGCTGTTATGAGCAACAAAGGGCAACTGTTACAAGACCCATTCCTCAATGCCTTGCGCAAAGAGCATGTTCCTGTCTCGATCTACCTGGTCAACGGCATCAAGCTGCAGGGCCATATCGAATCGTTCGACCAGTACGTCGTACTGCTGCGTAACACCGTGACCCAGATGGTCTATAAGCATGCCATCTCCACCGTGGTACCGGCACGCGCCGTCAACCTCAACATTGAATCCGAAGCGGAATAAGCGCTTGCAACACTGCTTCTTCTCAACTCGCCCAGCCTTGACCGTCGTATGCGCGCAGCTCTAGTCGGTATCGATTTCGGTCAGGGCGACTTTGCCGCCAGCGTCGAGGAACTGAACCTGCTGGCCCGCTCAGCAGGTGCGGAACCGGTGACGACGATCACGGCCAAGCGTTCCTCCCCGGACGCCGCCTATTTCGTCGGCAGCGGCAAGGCCGATGAAATCGGTCTGGCCGTGCTGGATCACCGCATCGAAATCGTCATCTTCAATCACGCCCTGTCGCCTGCCCAGCAGCGCAACCTGGAAAAGCGCCTGAACATCCGCGTGCTGGACCGCACCAGCCTGATTCTCGACATCTTCGCCCAGCGCGCCGCCTCCCACGAGGGCAAGCTGCAGGTGGAGTTGGCTCAGCTGCAGCATCTGGCCACGCGCCTGATCCGCGGCTGGACCCACCTCGAGCGTCAAAAAGGCGGTATCGGTTTGCGCGGCCCCGGCGAAACCCAGCTCGAGACCGACCGCCGCCTGATCGGCGAGCGGGTCAAGGCCTTGCGCGCGCGCCTGGACAAGCTGCGCAAGCAGCATGAAACCCAGCGCCGTTCGCGCGGCCGCAGCCAGACGTTCTCGGTGTCGCTGGTCGGCTATACCAATGCCGGCAAGTCGACGCTGTTCAACGCCGTCACCAAGGCTGGCGTGTATGTCGCAGATCAATTGTTCGCCACGCTGGACACCACCTCGCGCCGTGTGTACATGGGGCAGGAAGTGGGCAACGTGGTGATCTCGGACACGGTCGGTTTCGTGCGCGAGCTGCCGCACCAGCTGGTGGCGGCGTTCCGCGCCACGCTGGAGGAGACCATTCATGCCGATTTGCTGCTGCACGTCGTCGACGCTTCGTCGCCGGTGCGCATGGAGCAGATCGAGCAGGTCAACCTGGTGCTCAAGGAAATCGGCGCCGACCATATCCCGCAGATCCTGGTGTGGAACAAGATCGACGCCGCAGGGCTGGAGCCGTCGGTCGAGCGGGATGAATGTGATAAGATTTCCCGCGTTTTCCTCAGCGCCCGCACCGGTCAGGGAACCGACCTTCTGCGCGGCGCCATCGTGGAATGGGCCAAGAACGCGCCGGGTGCCCGGCTCAATCAGGCTTACGACACTGGCGAGGAGGCTGACGTGGAAGCAGACGTAGAAGCAGGCGAAGAAGCAACTGAGCCGGATAGCAGTCCCACCCTCACTCATGTCGGATCACACTAATGCGTGTCTCGTCACTTATGAAACGTCTCGGCCTGAAGCTGTCGCTGAACGATCCCCAATGGGGCTCGGGCAAAAAAGACGGCAAGCCGCAAGCCAATGAAGGCAAGAAGCCCGGCGAAGGGCCGCCTGACATGGAGCAGCTGTGGCGCGATTTCAATCAGCGCCTGAACAGCTTCTTCGGTCAGAAGAATCGTCCCGACGGTAACGGCGGCGGCAACGGCGGCGGTCCTCGCCCCGACCTGGCCGGCATGCGCGCCACCGCCGGCGCGATCGGCGCCGTGATCGGCCTGATCTGGCTCGCCAGCGGCTCCTTCATCGTGCAGGAAGGCCAGGCCGGCGTGGTCTACACCTTCGGCAAGATCAGCCATGTGACCGGTTCCGGTTTCAACTGGCGCTGGCCGTATCCGTTCCAGAGCGACGAAACCGTCAAGGTCTCGCAGATGCGCATGGTGGAAATCGGCTACCGCAACAACATCAAGAACAAGCAGGCGCGCGAATCGCTGATGCTGACCGATGACGAAAACATCATCGACATCCAGTTCGCCGTGCAGTTCAAGCTGAAGGATCCGGTGGCCTGGCTGGTGAACAACCGCGACGAGGAGGAAACCGTACGCCAGGTGGCCGAGACCTCGATCCGCGAAATCGTCGGCAAGAACAAGATGGACTTCGTGCTGTACGAGGGCCGCGACAAGGTCGCCCTCGAAACCCAGCAGCTGATGCAGCAGATCCTCGACCGCTACGCTTCCGGCGTGCTGGTGTCGAACGTGACCTTGCAGGCGGTGCAGCCGCCGGAGCAGGTGCAGGTCGCCTTCGACGATGCCGTGCGCGCAGGGCAGGACCGCGAGCGCCAGAAGAACGAAGGCCAGGCCTACGCCAACGACGTGATCCCAAGAGCACGCGGCGGCGCCTCGCGCCTGTTGCAGGAAGCCGAGGGCTATCGCTCCATGATCACCGAGAACGCCACCGGTAACGCCTCGCGCTTCAAGCAGGTGCTGGCCGAGTACCAGAAGGCGCCGGGCGTCACGCGCGACCGCATGTACCTGGAAACCATGCAGCAGATCTTCACCAGCACCAGCAAGGTGATGGTCGACGCCAAGTCCGGCAGCAATATGCTGTACCTGCCTCTGGATAAGATGATCGCCCAGGCTGCGGCCACCGACAGCGCCGCCGCTGCCGCCCGCGCCGCCTCGCAGGCCGCCGCCTCGTCGTCGGCGCTGCCGGCCGAAGTGATGCCGCAGGTGGAAGTCAGTCGCCAGCGCGATTCACGCGCCCGCGATGCCTTACGTGAACGGGAGGGTCGTTAATGAACCGCATAGCCAGTACCCTCATTGCGGCCTTTGTCGCGTTCCTGCTGCTGTCGTCCACCATGTTCGTGGTCGACCAGCGCAAGTACGCCATCGTGTTCGCGCTGGGCCAGATCAAGGAAGTCATCCGCGAACCGGGCCTGCATTTCAAATTGCCGCCGCCGTTCCAGAACGTGGTCTACCTCGATAACCGCATCATGACCATCGAGACCCCGGACGCCGAGCGCTTCATCACGGCCGAGAAGATGAACATCCTGGTCGACAGCTTCGTCAAGTGGCGCATCGGCCGTGCCGAGAGCCAGCCCAAGCTGTACTACGTGACCTTCGGCGGCGACGAGGGCCGCGCCCGCGACCGCATGTCGCAGATCGTCAAGGCGGCGCTGAACGAGGAAATCACCAAGCGCACCGTGGGCGAGGTGATCTCCGGCCAGCGCGGCAAGGTGATGGAGGCGATCCGCGCCAAGGTGGTGGCGGAATCGTCGCAGATCGGCGTCGAGATCATCGACGTGCGCCTCAAGCGCGTCGAGTATGTCGAGCAGATCAACAACTCGGTGTACGAGCGCATGAAGGCAGAGCGCATGCGCGTGGCCAACGAACTGCGTTCGACCGGTAGCGCCGAATCGGAGAAGATCCGCGCCGACGCCGACCGCCAGCACGCCGTGATCATCGCCGAAGCGTATCGCGACGCCGAGCAGATCCGCGGCGAGGGCGATGCCAAGGCCTCGGCGATCTACGCCGAAGCGTTCGGCAAGAACCCGGAGTTCTACAAGTTCTACCGCAGCCTGGAAGCCTACCGCGCCACCTTCAAGAATCGCAGCGATGTGATGGTGATGGATCCGAGCTCGGACTTCTTCAAGTACTTCAAGGGCTCCGGCGCCGCCGGACCGGCCGCAGCTCCAGCCAAGAAATAAGTTGTCTAGTCATTCTCGCGAAAGCGGGAATCCATGCTGACTATGGATTCCCGCCTGCGCGGGAATGACCGCCGCTGTATCTTTTTCCCCTCCCGCAACGCATTTTCGCGTAAAATATCAGGTTCGGCCTTCCGCTTCACGGGCCTCGGCGCGTGCGCCACATTGTTCATTTTTAAACTGCCTCCCCATGCCGAATTGGCTTTTGCCTGAGAATATCGCCGACGTTTTGCCGTCGGAAGCGCGCAAGATTGAAGAGTTGCGTCGTCTGATGCTGGATAATTTCCGTCTGTACGGATATGAACTGGTGATGCCGCCGTTGCTGGAGTACCTGGAGTCGCTGATGACCGGCGCCGGACAGGATACCGATCTGCGCACCTTCAAACTGGTGGACCAGCTGTCGGGCCGCATGCTGGGCCTGCGTGCCGACATGACGATCCAGGTGGCGCGCATCGACGCCCACCTGCTGAACCGCGACTCGGTCACCCGCCTGTGCTACGCCGGCAGCGTGCTGCATACCCGTCCGTCGGGCCTGCACGCCACCCGCGAGCCGCTGCAGATCGGCGCCGAGATCTACGGCCACGCCGGCTTGGAAGCGGATGCCGAGATCCAGGAACTGGCGCTGGCGTCGCTGGCCCTGGCCGGCTTCACCGAAGTGCGGCTGGACCTGACGCATGTGGGCGTGCTGCGCGCCATCCTCGAAGGCGACGCCGCGGCCAAGAAGGATGAAGCCCAGCTGTACCTGCTGCTGCGCGCCAAAGACGTGCCGGGCCTGCAGGCGTTGACACAAAATTATTCGCCGGTGGTGCGCGACGCGCTGCTGGCATTGCCGAATCTGTACGGCGACGTCGAAGTATTGAAGCGCGCGCGCGAAGTGCTGCCGGACCTGCCGGGCATCGGCAAGGCGCTGGCCGAGCTGGCCGCATTGGCGGCCTCGGCCATCAATCGCGCCGAAGTGGCGATCGACCTGGCCGACCTGCGCGGCTATCAGTACGAAAGCGGCGCGATGTTTGCGCTGTACGTGCCGGGCCTGCCGAACGCGGTGGCGCGCGGCGGCCGTTACGATCACGTAGGCGAGGCCTTCGGCCGGGCGCGTCCCGCCACCGGCTTCTCGCTCGACCTGCGCGAACTGGCGCGCCTGTTGCCGACCGCGGAGCGCAAGCATTCGATCCGCGCGCCGTGGGGCAATGCGCCGGAATTGAAGGAAAAAATCGCCGAACTGCGCAAGTCCGGCGAAGTCGTGATCCAAAGTATGCCGGGTCACAGCAACGAACTGGACGAGTTCGAGTGCGATCGCGCTCTGGTTCTCGACGATAATGGTAGTAACTGGATTCTTAAAAACTTAGGTTAGTGTGATGTCAAAGAAAAACGCAAAAAACGTCGTCGTCATCGGTACCCAATGGGGCGATGAAGGTAAAGGCAAGATCGTCGACTGGTTGACCGATCATGCACAAGGTGTGGTCCGCTTCCAGGGTGGCCACAATGCCGGCCACACGCTGGTCATCGGCGGCGTCAAGACCGCGCTGCAACTGATCCCGTCGGGCATCATGCGCCCGGGCGTGGCCTGCTACATCGGCAACGGTGTGGTGGTGTCGGTGCCGGACGTGCTGCGCGAAATCGACAAGCTGGAAAAAGTCGGCGTCGAAGTCGCGTCGCGCCTGAAGGTGTCGGACGCGGCCCCTGTGATCCTGCCTTACCACTCGGCACTCGACCTGGCGCGTGAAGCCAAGCGTGGCGAAGCCAAGATCGGCACCACCGGCAAGGGCATCGGCCCGGCCTATGAAGACAAGGTTGCGCGCCGCGCGATCCGCGTCGCCGACCTGCTGAACGAAACCCGTTTCTCCGAGAAGCTGGCCGAGAACCTGGACTACCACAACTTCGTGCTGGAACACTACCTGAAGGCGCCTAAGGTCGACTATCAGAAGACCCTGGACGACGCGCTGGCCTACGTGCCGCGCCTGCGCCCTATGGTCACCGACGTCTCGAGCGCGCTGTACGCCGCGCACAAGGCCGGCGCCAACCTGCTGTTCGAAGGCGCGCAGGGCTCGCTGCTGGACGTCGACCACGGCACCTATCCGTTCGTCACCTCGTCGAACTGCGTGGCCGGCAATGCCGCCGCCGGCGCCGGCGTCGGTCCGAACATGCTGCACTACATCATGGGCATCACCAAGGCTTACACCACCCGCGTCGGCTCCGGCCCGTTCCCTTCGGAACTGCCTACCGATGCAGGCGTTGGCCATCACCTGGCGCAAGTGGGCCACGAATTCGGCACCGTGACGGGCCGCGCCCGCCGCTGCGGCTGGTTCGACGCGGCGCTGCTGCGCCGTTCGGTGCAGATCAACGGCGTGACGGGCATGTGCCTGACCAAGCTGGACGTCCTGGACGGCCTGGAAACGCTGAAGCTGTGCACCGGCTACACCATCGACGGCGTGGCCGTGGACATCTTCCCGTCCGGCGCTGAAGAAGCCGCCCGTTGCGTGCCGGTGTACGAAGAAATGCCGGGTTGGACCGACAGCACCGTGGGCGCCAAGTCGCTGGCGGCACTGCCGGCCACGGCCCGCGCTTACATCAAACGTATCGAAGAGTTGGTCGGCGTGCCGGTTGACATGGTATCGACCGGCCCGGATCGTGAGGAAACGATCGTGCTGCGTCATCCATTCGAGTAATAAAAGGATTTTGCAAATGACGACCCCACAATCGAACGACAAACACCTCTGGGTCTCCTGGGATGAATACCACCGCCTGATCGAGCGCCTGGCGCTCAAGGTGCACGAGTCGGGCTGGAAGTTCGACCAGGTGCTGTGCCTGGCGCGCGGCGGCGTGCGTCCTGGCGACGTGTTCTCCCGTATCTTCGACGTGCCGCTGGCGATCCTGTCGACCAGCTCGTACCGCGAAGAAGCCGGCACCGTGCGCGGTGACCTGGACATCGCCAAATACATGACGATGACCAAGGGCCCGCTGAGCGGCCGCATCCTGCTGGTCGACGACCTGGCGGATTCGGGCGTCACGCTGGTCAAGGTGATGAAGCATTTGACCGACAACTTCGAAGGCGTGACCGAAGTGCGTTCGGCGGTGATCTGGACCAAGGGCAGCTCGGTGTTCAAGCCGGACTACCAGATGGAAGAACTGCCGCACAACCCATGGATCCACCAGCCGTTCGAAGACTACGACGGCATCCGCCCGCACCAGCTGGCGGCATGGATCAAGAAGGGTGAGAGCGGCAACTAAACGTTAAATACACTGCGTTTATTGCTCCACAGAAAAGCGGCCACTGGCCGCTTTTTTTATTTGTATGCCATGGACAACGAATAAATACTTTTAGGTAACTAAAGTTGCATATTTAATCTGTTAGATGTGTAAAAAGAAATGCAAATAGGATATTTCGTGTTAAGATAGCTTTAAGGTTTGGCGGAAACGATTTTTTGGCCATGCCATGTAGTTTAGCTGGGCAGAAAGAATTCCCTCGAGAAAAATAATCTGAATTGGAACATTTATGAATCTGAATAAAATCGCACAAGCTCTCTTCGTAGCAGGCTGCTTCGTCTCCGCCGCTGCATCGGCCGCAACCCAAACCTTCACCAGCAATGTCATCGCCAGCACCCAGACCGACCTGACCGCCGTGCTGAATTTCGCACAGTTCAACGCTTCGCTGGGTACGCTGACCTCCGTCAAGTTCGATCTGTTCGCCAACGTGGCCGGCAATGTTGACCTGACCAATTACAACGACGACGCGATCACCGTTCCTGTCAGCCTGAGCGTGGACGTTTGGCTGAACCGTCCGGACCACAGCACCCTGGCACTGTTCTCGGCCCCAGTGCTGAACCAGGATGCGACCATCGACGGCAACGGCACCCTGACCCTGCACAACGCCTTCACGATGTCGAACAGCGCCATCTTCAGCGGCGCCAGCGATCTGTCGCTGTTCACCGGTAACGGCAACGTCGCTACGCTGTTCGCAGCCAAGGCCTTCACCCAGGCTAACGGCGACGGCGTCGAAGCAGACTTCATGACCACGGTCGGCGGCTACGGCAATGTTACCTACACCTACACCACCGCTCCGGTACCTGAACCAGAAACCTACGGCATGCTGCTGGCTGGCCTGGCCCTGGTAGGCGTGGCCGCCAAGCGCAAATCGCGCAAGGCCTGAGTCGCCCGATCACGATACGCCCGCCGATAAACCGGACCATACTACGGATAGAACATGAAAAAACTGACTCAAACCCTCGTCGCCATCGCGGCCCTCAGCGGCGTTGCCGCTGCCCAGGCAGCCACCCAAACCGTCACCGTCAATTCCAACGTCATCGCCAACGCCAAAGTGGCCAACGGCGTACTGGACCTGACCAAGTTCAACACCTCGCTGGGTACCCTGCAATCGGTGAAAGTTGAGCTGTTCAGCTCCTTCACGCCGACGCTGAAAGTGGAAAACCTGAGCACCAGCTCGGGCTCGACGATCAACGCCAGCGCCAGCGAAACTCTGGTGCTGAGCGCCGCCACCGGCACGCTGGTGGTACTGCAAGGTACTGTTACCAAGAGCTTCGTCGAAGCGTCGTTTGACGGCAACGCCAACTACGCGGGCCTGTCGGGTGCGACCTACGCTCCTGGCGCCACGCTGTTCAGCAACTCGGCGGTGTTCTCGGACGCCGGCACGCTGTCGCTGTTCTCCGGCGCTGGCGTCGTGCACGCCAACCTGGCTGGCGCCGCCACCTCGGCCTTCAACGGCACTTCGGGCAACACCAAGTCGCTGAGCGTGACGGCCTTCAACGGCTACGCCAACGTGACCTACACCTACGCGCTGCCAGTACCCGAGCCGGAAACCTACGCCATGCTGCTGGCTGGCCTGGGCCTGATGGGTGTGGTAGCACGCCGCCGCAAATCGGCATAAGCTGAATCTGGTGGTACACTGCAAACGGGAGCTTCGGCTCCCGTTTTTCATTTGACCCAGGGATGCCATGACCCAGAACTTCTTCCAGACCTTCATCCTGCTGCTGCTGGTGACCGACCCGTTCGGCAATGTGCCGCTGTTCGCCAGCGTGCTCAACCCGGTGCCGGTGGCGCGCCGCTCGCGCATCGTCATCCGCGAGTGCGCGATCGCCTTCGTGCTGCTGCTGGTGTTCATGTTCTTCGGCCGCCACTTCCTGGCTGCACTGCAATTGTCGGAAGTGTCGCTGCGCATCGGCGGCAGCGTGATCCTGCTGCTGATCTCGATCCGCATGATCTTCCCGCATCCGGACGGCGTGCTGGGCCGTACCGAAGGCGGCGAACCGTTCATCGTGCCGCTGGCGATCCCGGCGCTGGCAGGGCCGTCGGCGCTGGCCACGGTGCTGCTGTTCTCGCGCGAGAGCACCGGCGAAGTGCTGGTGCACGTGGCCGCGCTGGCGGCCGTGGGCGTGGTCTGGCTGGCCGTGTTCCTCAGCGCCGAGAAGCTGCAGAAAGTCCTTGGTCCCCAGGTGATGACGGCCTTCGAGCGGCTGATGGGCCTGATCCTGACGGCGATGTCGGTCGAGATGCTGCTGGGCGGCATACGCGAGTTCGTCAAAACTTTGTAACGCAGGGCGGGGAGGGCGCTTGACTTGGCCCTCAAGCCGGCCTATATTTAGATAACTGTCTAATTAGATGTCTGCCTTAATATGAATGCTTCCAACAATGCCTTCAAGGCCATCGCCGATCCGGCGAGGCGCGAGATACTGCGCCTGCTGCGTTCCGGGGAGATGACGGCTGGCGACCTGGCGGCGCATTTCGACATGAGCAAGCCGACCATGTCGCATCACTTCTCGGTACTGGCCGACGCCGACCTGATTACGCGCCGCCGCGAAGGACAGACCATCTGGTACGGCTTGAACACCACGGTGCTGCAGGATGTGCTGTCATGGATGATGGACCTGGCAGGCGCCGACACCAAAGGGAGGAAGAAATGAGAACGCGTTATCTGCTGTTTTGCGCTTTGCTGATCGCCGTCGCCACTGCGGCCACCGTCTACTTCTGGCCGCAGCTGCCCGCGCGGGTGCCGGTGCACTGGAACGCCGGCGGCGTGGTCGATGGCTATGGTCCCAAGGCGGCCTTATGGCTGCTGGGCCCCGGCATGATGGCGATGGTGGCGTGGCTGGGCATGGTGATGCCGGCGATCTCGCCGCGCCGCTTCGAGATCGGCGACTTCGAACCGACCTACTACTACGTGAGCGGCGTCGTGGTCGGCCTGCTCGCTTATGTCTACGCGCTGGTGCTGGCGGCTTCGCTGCACGTCCAGGTGCCGATGGGGACGGCCATCCCGGCCGGCATGTTCGTGCTGCTTATCCTGGCCGGCAACCCGATGGGCAAGGTGCGCCGTAACTTCTTCATGGGCATCCGCACGCCGTGGACGCTGGCCAGCGAGCGCGTTTGGTACGCCACGCACCGGCTGGCGGCGCGGCTGATGGTGGCCAGCGGGGTGCTGGGACTGTTCGCCCTCTGGCTGGGCGCCCCGATATGGGTCTTGCTGGCGCTGATGCTGGCCTGGGCGCCGCTGGCCGTGGGCTACTCGCTGCTGCTCTACAAACGTCTTCCTCGTTGATCGGAGAATTGGTATGCGCTTCAAGCTATTGCTGTCTTTGTTGATGTTGTCTGTGTCGGCCCATGCGGCCCAGCGTCCGGTGTCGCTGGATGTGGGCGGCGGTACCTTGTATGGCACCGAGCTGCTGCCTGACGGCGGCGGCAAGTTCCCGGTGGTGCTGCTGCACGCCGGTTCCGGTCCCACGGACCGCGACGGTAACAACAAGCTGCTGCCGGGGCCCAACGATTCATTGCGCATGGTGGCCGAGGCCTTGGCCCAGCGCGGCATCGCCTCGGTGCGCTACGATAAGCGCGCCATCGGCGCCAGCGCGCTGCCGGTGTGGAAGGAGCAGGACCTGCGCCTGGACGACTACATCGGCGACGCCACCGCATGGCTGCGCAAGCTGCGCGCCGATCCGCGCTTCTCGCGCGTGGTGATGGCGGGGCATAGCGAAGGCGCGCAGATCGCCGCCGAGGCCTGCAGGCAGGCCGCCACCGATGCCTGCGTGCTGATCGCCGGCGCCGGCCATCCGCTCGATGACATCCTGCGCGACCAGCTCAAGGGCAAGCTGCCGCCGGAGCTGGAGGCGCAGAACGAACGCATACTGGTCGCGCTCAAGCAGGGCAAGACGGTAGACGATGTGCCGCCGGGCTTGATGATGCTGTACCACCCGTCGGTGCAGCCGTATCTGATCTCGTCGCTGAAGCACGATCCGCGCGCGGCGGTTGCGGCGTTGACGATGCCGGTGCTGATCCTGCAAGGCACGTCCGACATCCAGGTACAGGCGTCGGAGGCGCAGGCGCTGGCGGCGGCCGCGCCGCGCGCCAGACTGGTGGTGGTGGAGGGCATGAACCATCTGCTGAAGATGGTCGGCGACGACGAGGCCAAGCAGAAGAAATCCTACGGCAGCCCCGAGTTTCCGGTGGCGCCGCAGTTGATCGACGCCTTGAGCAGCTTCGTCAAGGCGCCGTCGGCGGGCAAGTGAGCCAGTGACGATCAGGCGATATTGTCCGCGCCCGGCGCGCCGAACAGCTGCTGCTTGAGGTGATGCAGCTGGTCGCGCACCTGCGCGGCTTTTTCGAACTCCAGGTTCTTGGCGTGATCGAGCATGGCCTTCTCCAGGCGCTTGATCTCCTTGCTGATCTGCTTCTCGCTCATGGATTCGTACTTGGCCGTCTCCTGCGCCACTTGCAGCTCTTCGCGCGCTTCCTGCGGGCTGTAGACGCCGTCGATCATGTCGCGGATCACCTTGTGCACGCCGCGCGGCACGATGCCGTTGGCGGTGTTGAAAGCGATCTGCTTGGCGCGGCGGCGTTCCGTCTCGCCGATGGCGCGCTCCATCGAATCGGTCATGCGGTCCGCGTACAGCAGCGCCACGCCGTTCAGGTTACGGGCGGCGCGGCCGATGGTCTGGATCAGCGAGCGTTCGGAACGCAGGAAGCCTTCCTTGTCGGCGTCCAGGATCGCCACCAGCGACACCTCCGGCAAATCCAGGCCTTCGCGCAGCAGGTTAATCCCCACCAGCACGTCGAAGGTGCCGAGGCGCAGGTCGCGCAGCAGCTCGACCCGTTCCACCGTCTCGATGTCGCTGTGCAGGTAGCGCACCTTGATGCCGTGATCGCTCAGGTATTCGGTCAGCTGTTCGGACATGCGCTTGGTCAGCGTGGTCACCAGCACGCGCTCGTTCTTGGCGACGCGCAGCGTGATCTCAGACATCAGGTCGTCCACCTGCGAGCTGGCCGGACGCACGATGATCAGCGGGTCCACCAGGCCGGTCGGACGCACCACCTGCTCGACCACCTGGTCGGCGTGGGTGCGCTCGTATTCGGCCGGGGTGGCGGAGACGAACACCGTCTGCCGCATCTTCTGCTCGAACTCCTCGAACTTCAGCGGCCGGTTGTCCATCGCGGACGGCAGGCGGAAGCCGTAGTCCACCAGGTTGGCCTTGCGCGAACGGTCGCCGTTGTACATGGCGCTCAACTGGCCGATCAGCACGTGCGACTCGTCGAGGAACATCAGCGCGTCCTTCGGCAGGTAGTCGACCAGCGTCGGCGGCGGTTCGCCGGGCAGGGCGCCGCTCAGGTGGCGCGAGTAGTTCTCGATGCCCTTGGTGAAGCCGATCTCGGTCATCATCTCCAGGTCGAAGCGGGTGCGTTGTTCCAGCCGCTGTTCCTCGATCAGCTTGTTCTCCTTGCGGTAGAACTCCAGCCGCTCGCGCAGCTCCACCTTGATGGTCTCGATCGCGCGCAGCACGGTCGAACGCGGCGTGACGTAGTGCGAACCCGGATAGACGGTGAAGCGCGGGATCTTCTGCTTGACGCGGCCGGTCAGCGGATCGAACAGCTGGATCGATTCCAGCTCGTCGTCGAACAGGTCCAGGCGCACCGCCAGTTCCGCATTCTCCGCCGGGAAGATGTCGAGCGTGTCGCCGCGCACGCGGAAGGTGCCGCGGCCGAAGTCCACTTCGTTGCGGGTGTACTGCATCTGGATCAGGCGGGCGATGATGTCGCGCTGCGAGACGCGGTCCTTGGCGCGCAGCGTCAAAATCATCTGGTGGTACTCGGTCGGATTACCGATACCGTAGATCGCCGACACGGTGGCGACGATGATGACGTCGCGCCGCTCCATCAGCGACTTGGTGCACGACAGGCGCATCTGCTCGATGTGCTCATTGATGGACGAATCCTTTTCAATGAACAGGTCGCGCTGCGGCACGTAGGCTTCCGGCTGGTAGTAGTCGTAGTAGGAGACGAAGTACTCGACCGCGTTCTCCGGGAAGAACTCGCGGAACTCCGAATACAGCTGCGCGGCCAGCGTCTTGTTCGGCGCGAAGACTATGGCGGGGCGGCCCTTGCGGGCGATCACGTTGGCCATCGTGTAGGTCTTGCCGGAGCCGGTCACGCCGAGCAGGGTCTGGAAGAACAGGCCGTCGTCGATGCCTTCGCACAGCTGGTTGATCGCGGTGGGCTGGTCGCCGGCCGGCGGGAAGGGTTGGTGCAGCTTGAACGGCGAGTCCGGGAAGGTAACTACCGTTGCGTTTGGGGTGTCTACTAC
The DNA here is from genome assembly GCF_036688705.1 of Duganella sp. S19_KUP01_CR8. Lineage (NCBI taxonomy): Bacteria > Pseudomonadati > Pseudomonadota > Betaproteobacteria > Burkholderiales > Oxalobacteraceae > Duganella > Duganella sp. S19_KUP01_CR8. The sequence goes on from NZ_JAQQPR010000005.1 coordinate 88,771, forward strand.
TGGTAAATCAGCCATCTTGTCCGACCTTTGTTAAAATAATGGCCTGCCAGCGGCCTGAAGCAGTTTTTCATTGGGCGCTGTCTACCTTCAACCGCTGCGTACCGCTTCCAATCGAATCCAATCTTATCATGACGAATCCTAGCTTGTTCAGCGCCATCGACATGGCCCCACGCGACCCTATCCTGGGCATTACCGAAGCCTTCAACGCCGACCAGAATCCGGCCAAAATCAATCTGGGCGTGGGCGTCTATTATGACGACAACGGCAAAGTGCCGCTGCTGTCGTGCGTGCAGAAAGCGGAAGAAATCCTGATCGCCGCGCCGGCCCCGCGCACCTACCTGCCGATCGAAGGCTTGGCCGCCTACGACAAGGCGGTGCAGGAGCTGGTGTTCGGCGCCGACAGCGCCGTGATTCAAGAGAAGCGCGCCGTGACCGTGCAGGCCATCGGCGGCACCGGCGCGCTGAAGATCGGCGCCGACTTCCTGAAGCGCTTCGCGCCGGATTCGCAGGTCTACATCAGCGACCCAAGCTGGGAGAACCACCGCGCGCTGTTCGAAAGCGCCGGCTTCACCGTCAACAACTACGCTTACTACGATGCGGCCACCCACGGCGTGAACTTCGCCGGCATGCTGGCCGACCTGAAGGCCATGCCGCGCGGCTCCATCGTGCTGCTGCACGCCTGCTGCCACAACCCGACCGGCGCCGACCTGAGCTCGGCCCAGTGGGATGAGGTGATCGCGGCAGTGACCAATGGCGGCCTGGTGCCGTTCCTGGACATGGCTTACCAGGGCTTCGGCGCCGGCATCGCCGAAGACGGCGCCGTGGTGCGCCGCTTCGCTGCCGCCGGCGGTCCGTTGCTGGTGTCGAACTCGTTCTCGAAGTCGTTCTCGCTGTATGGCGAGCGCGTGGGCGCGCTGAGCGTGGTCGCCGCCAGCGGCGAAGAGGCGAGCCGCCTGATGTCGCAGCTGAAGCGCGTGGTGCGCACCAACTATTCGAATCCTCCGGTCCACGGCGGCAAAGTGGTGGCCACCGTGCTGACCACGCCCGAGCTGCGCCAGATGTGGGAAGACGAGCTGGCCGGCATGCGCGTGCGCATCAAGGAAATGCGCGAAGCCTTCGTCGCCAAGCTGAAGGCCAAGGCGCCGGCCCACGATTTCGCCTTCGTGCGCGACCAGGTCGGCATGTTCTCGTACTCGGGCCTGAGCAAGGCGCAGGTCGAGCTGCTGCGCGCGCAATCAATCTACGCGGTCGATACCGGCCGGATTTGCGTCGCCGCGCTCAATTCCCGCAACATTGACATCGTTATTGACGCGATCGCCAAAGTCCTTTAAAATCTTGCTTCTTCGGGTTGAGCGACTAAGCTTAACCTGGATGTGCTAATCCCTGATAGCTCAGTTGGTAGAGCGACGGACTGTTAATCCGCAGGTCCCTGGTTCGAGTCCAGGTCGGGGAGCCAGAATTTTAGTTGTAAAGAATCAAGGGGTTACATGTTTCGGCGTGTAGCCCCTTTTTTCGTTCTAGTCCTGCATTTGATAACAATGAGAGGCGTATGAAAGTACTTTCGCTGAAATGTGAGAATTGTGGCGCAACACTCGATGTAGATCATTCAATGAGCTCGGTCGTTTGCGATTACTGCAGGGGCGAGCAACTGGTCGAGCGCGGCGAAGAGGACATTTCGCTACCAGAGCAGGAGGAAATGCTGGCCGATGCGAGCGCGAATCTGATCATGAAGCGTATGGCGTCAGAGCGTGCGATTGAGCGATTTGAAAGCGATATTCTCGAGATATGCGAAGAGCGCGACAGCAATATTCAAGCTCTTCAAGGAACTGAAAGCAAACAGGGCTGTTTAGGTCTTTCATTCCTGTTGGTCGGTATTGCAGTCACACTAATTTTGCTTGATGCATATTCAATTCCTCTTTGGTTCGCAATCCCTGTTGGTTTCATCCTGCTGGTGTTAATGGGGGTCTTCCTCGGGCCTCGGAAAGAGACTGAGAAGACGATCGCAGCAAAGGCCGCAGCTAAAATGGCGCCCCTGGAGGAGCAGATTGCCAGGCATCAGGCGATTATCGATTCCTGCGATTATGGTACGGCAAGTTAGCGGCAAATCTGGATTTTATTTCTACGTAGTAATATATATTGCTTTCGGTTAACTTTATGGCTATCATTTCGATAGTTGAAAATTCGGCCTCGCGCCGCTACCGGAAGGAACCCAATGTCTGCCCTGCACGCCGCCCCTGTCAATCGCCATTACCTGGAAAAGGTGATGTCGGTGGCCGAAGTCATGGAGGTGGAGGTGATCGTCGACATCCTCGACGTGCGCGGCTTGAAGCTGGTTGCCAAGGGCACCCAGGTGACCCGTGCCCTCCAGGAAAAGCTGATCCTGCATAAATTGCGGCAACCGTTTGAAAGTTGCGTGCGGGCGAGCGGCAGCGTCGATGCGCGCGCCATCGTCGCCATCGCCAGCCGCCTGATCGATACCAGTCCGTCGGTGGCCCACATCGTGCGCGCCACCAGCAAGGGCGGCGCCTCGGTGCTGGCGCAGCTGGGCCGGCTGGAATTCGGCAGCGCACTGGAGATGATGCTGACCGTGGCCGACCGCAGCGGCGCTCAGGCGCTCGAACACGCGGTGCTGGTCAGCCTGCTATCCATCTGCATGGCGCAGAAGCAGAGCCTGAGCGAGCAGGACCAGATGGTGGCCGGCCTGTCGGGCATGCTGCACGATATCGGCGAGCTGTACATCGCCCCGGCCCACCTGGCGCGCGGCAGGCGGCTGCTGCCGCACGAGTGGTCGCATGTGGTCGTGCATCCGCGCATCGGGCAGATGCTGATCGACGAATTGGGCAGTTATCCATTCTCGGTCGGCCGGGCGGTGGCCGAGCATCACGAACGTTTCGACGGCAGCGGCTACCCGCGCCAGATCAGCGGCGACCAGATCAGCGCGCCGGGGCAGGCGGTGGCGGTGGCGGAGATGATCGCCGGCCTGTTGTTGAAGGATCATCCGCTGGAGCGGGCCGAGCTGGCGCTGAAGATCATCCCCGGCGAGCACTCGCACCAGTTGCTGTCGGCCATCTCGGGCGCGCTGCGGATGGCTCCCCCGGAAGTGGGCGCCGATCCGGTCCGCGCGCAGGGCGGGGAGGGCGTGGGGCGCTTGTTTGCCCGCATTGCGTCCATCCTCGACATCGGCGAGGGATTGACGATGGGGGCGGCTGCGAAGTCGCCCAGCACACTGCAACTGTTGCACAAGACGATGGGGCGGGTCCGCAATATTCGGCGTGCGTTCATCAGCACCGGCCTGGATGTGTATTTGCGGCCGGAACCGGACATGGGGGCCGGCACGGACCATATGCTGCTGTTCGAGCGCGAGGTGGCCTGCCGGGAAATTCAATGGCGGCTGCGCGACATCGCGCGCGACCTGGCGTTGCAAACCACGACCCCGGACGAGCGGCTGGCGCTGGCGCCGCTGGTGCGCATGCTGGACGATGACTTGCCTGGCGAGCCGGCTGGCGAAGCTGGCGTTGTCATGCCGATAAGGCCGGCGCACTCCGGCGCGAACGTGGCGAGTGTGCGGCGCTACGGCACCTGAAGAAAATTTTTCCCCAAGGGGAAGCCAAATTGGCTGTGAGCAGCTATAATATTGCCTCTTTTCCCTGATAGCTCAGTTGGTAGAGCGACGGACTGTTAATCCGCAGGTCCCTGGTTCGAGTCCAGGTCGGGGAGCCAGAATTCAAGGGCCACATCGTAAGGTGTGGCCCTTTTCTATTCCGGCCTGCAAAGGCAACGCGACAAAAACTCAACAACAGGGTACAGTCCCGACATTCCTTGTGCGCGCAAGCCAAACAATCAGATGGCTCCCAATATGCTTTCATCAATCGCTGCTGCTGTTGCTTGGGGGCTGGCGGTGGCTGCCAATTTAGGCTTCATGTTGATGTGGGCGGTTTTTGGGCTGGCGGCTTCAGGTTCGGAGCACAAAGCCATGACATTGGAAATTATCCTTGCAGCCCTGAGCGGTATCGCAATTTCGTTGGCGGTATCAATCAGGTACATGCGGCGGCAGAGAAAACTGATGGGCGTGCTGAGTATCTTCCTGATGACACCTGTCGCATTTCTATTCCTAATTGTGGTTGGACTGTTCTACAAGGCGCCATGAAAGGCTGAGCCGCTGGCTACGGGGGACTCAACCACTTGCTGAGTTTCTTGCATTTCTGCGGGATCAGTTCTGGTCGGAATTGGCAATCCAGCGAGACGAAGAAGTCGCGCGTCACGCCGTAGTCGCGTTGATAGCGATCCAGTATGCGGTCGATCTCTCCGGTGGCGTAAAGTTGCGCGATGCCGTGCTCAAACCCGTCCCGCTGCGCCTCCGTGCGGAACCGCATCCAGTAGAATTTTCCCGGCCCCAGCACGTCGTGGTACGCCAGCTCCGCTTCGGCAATGCGTTTCTGGGGCAGTTGCTGCTTGAGGTAATACTGGAACACATCGGGCTGCGAAATAATGACGTCGGTGCGGTCCAGGAACAGGGTGCCGGAAGGCATGGTGGTTGCCTCCCTGTAGTGCGGATGATCCGCCGTCGCTGCGGCGTAGGCCGGCCCCAGCACCTTTTGCGCGTTGCGGAACGCGGTCACCCGATACTTTCTCAAGTCATCCACGCTGGATAGCGTTGGAATCCGGCTGCGCAAGGTAATCGCCATGTTGTGGAAATACGTAACCGGCCACCGGCTCAGATAACCATCCTGCGCTTGCCGGGGAGCGGATGCCGTCGTCACGTCAAACACACCCTGGTGAAATTGTTCTTCAAAACGCACATTGGGCAAATAGAGAAATTCGACGGTGACCTGCTGCGATGCGAACGCGGCGCGCAGCACGTCGGCAAACAAGCCGGATGCGCGGTCCGAAAGCACGAAGGGTGCGATCACGCTTTGCAGGCCTATCTTGACGGTAGTGGGGCTGGGACTGGCTGGCGCCTGCTGTATGACGGGGCTTGCGGCGGCAGTCGCGGCAAACACTACGGCGGTTAACCACATCGGCGCCCCCATCAGTCCAGTTAGCTTTTTTCATTATAGCCAGAATAATTTCACAGATCTCCTGCAAATGGGCCTACCATTTGCCAATCAACACGTAATTTGTGTCCCTTGTACCGACTGATCAAGGAGCTCGCCGTTATGTTCCAACAACGTGTCGTCTCAGACGATTTCCTGGGGAAGTGGCAGCAGACCACGAATGTGATGGCGGGCATCTTCGATGTGCCGGCCGGCCTGATCATGCGAGTCGGGGCGGAGCAGATCGAGGTGTTGGTGTCCAGCCACACGCCAGGCAATCCCTATGAAGCGTACGAGAAAGCCAACCTGAACACCGGCCTGTATTGCGAAACGGTGATGGCGACACGGTCGCTGCTGCATGTGCCGCACGCGCTGGAGGACGAGCACTGGAAAGACAATCCCGATGTCGCGCTGAACATGATTTCCTATCTGGGCGTGCCGCTGCTGTGGCCCGACGACGAGGTATTCGGCACGATATGCGTACTCGACAGCAAGAAGCGCTCATACCAACAACGCTATGTCGATTTGCTATGGGAGATCAAGAAGGCGATCGAGGCGGATTTCAAGGTCATGGAGCAGCAGCGGAAATTAATCTCAAGTAATGCCGATCTGCTCAGCGCCAACCAGGCACTGTCGCTCAGCAATGGCGAGTTGAAGACGGCGCTGGACAAGATCGGCGCGATGCAGGGTGAATTGCTGCGCGCGGAAAAGATGTCGGCCCTTGGTAATCTGGTGGCCGGCGTCGCGCATGAACTCAATACGCCGATCGGCAATGGCCTGCTGGTCGCGAGCACACTCAAGAGCAATGTCGGTGCGATGGCCAAGGAGTTGGCGGCTGGCGTAACGCGCAAGCATATGGACGACTTCATCGGCGGCGTCGACCAGGGCGCCGATATCCTGCTGCACTGCCTGGGGCGGGCGGCCGAGTTGGTGGATAGTTTCAAGCAGGTCGCAGTGGACCAGTCCAGCAAGCGCCGGCGTCAATTCGACCTGAGGAAAACATTCGGCGAGATCCTGGCGACCGTGGGAGCGCTCATCCGCCAGAGTGGCCACCAGGTGCTGTGCGAGGTGGACGGCGACATCGCCATGGATAGCTACCCCGGCGCGCTTGAGCAGGTGCTGCTGAATTTGATCAACAATGCCTTGGTGCATGCCTTCCCCGACGGCGCGCCAGGCCAGATCCGCGTCGCGGCCTGCCTGCATGCCGACGATGTTGTGGAAATCAGCGTTGTCGATGACGGCATCGGCATTCCGCAAGCCAATCTGGTGCGCGTGTTCGAGCCGTTCTTTACCACCCGGCTGGGGCAGGGCGGTAGTGGCCTGGGGCTGCACGTGGTCTACAACCAGGTGACGACCGCCTTGTGCGGCAGCGTGCAGGTGGTGAGCGAACCGGGCCACGGTGCCTGCTTTACGCTGCGGGTGCCGCGTGTAGCGCCGCCAAGCCTGTCCGCAGCATAGACTGGGCAACGGTCAAGCGCCGATTTGTTGTTTTCGGGATATTTCTAAAATGAAACAGTTGATGTTTCCTTGTTATCGTATACCATGACGTTAATTCTAGGAAATTCTAGTTGCCGTTGTGATATTAAATGGGGAAATGACATGTTGAAAATTAAAAAACTGGCTGCAATCGCTGCGTTGGCCGCGCTGGCTCCACTGGCGCATGCATCGTCGGAGTTGATCGTCAATGGTGGCTTCGAGTCCGCTGCAAACGCTTTCAGCGGCAATTTCGTCACCTTCAGCTCCGGCCTGGATGGCTGGACCATCAACGACGGCAGCGTGGACCTGATCCGCAGCTACTGGCAGCCTGCCGGCGGCAGCTATAGCCTGGACCTGAATGGCAGCGGCACCGGCACGATTTCCCAGTCGTTCGCCACCACGGTCGGCGGCACTTATAACGTCAGCTTCAGCCTGGCCGGCAACCACGACGGCGGCGGCGATAAGACCATCACCGTTGGCGTGACCGATCCGCACAGCTTCTCGTTCGCGCTGGCCGGCAGCTCGCACGGCGCCATGGGCTGGCAAACCGAGAGCTTCAGCTTCGTCGCCACCTCGGCCCTGAGCACGCTGACCTTCGCCGGCAGCCCTGCCAACACCTACTACGGCGCGGCGCTGGACAACATCTCGGTCACCGCGGCTGTGCCTGAGCCGGAAACCTATGCCATGCTGTTGGCTGGTCTGGGCCTGGTGGGCGCGATTGCGCGTCGCCGCCGCCCTGCATAAAAAAAATTCACGGCGGGGTCGCCAAATCCTTTTTGAGCGGATATAATTCGGGCCTCAATTCCCTGATAGCTCAGTTGGTAGAGCGACGGACTGTTAATCCGCAGGTCCCTGGTTCGAGTCCAGGTCGGGGAGCCAGAATACAGTAGCACGCCAAAAACCCAACCCTAACCGGTTGGGTTTTTGCGTTTTAAGGCCCGATTATTTACGGATGGTGGCCCGAGCTGAGGGCCTTGAGTGGTGGGGATGGCTGCCGGTTGGGCAGGGGGGGCTGTTCCATTTTGGGGCCTATGCCGCGAATCGGGAGACTAAAGTCTAGTGGCCCCATGGCTGGCGGAGAGGGATTAGGCATTCATCTTGATTTGTTTCAGGCGAAGTAGAGCGTTTCGTTGATGAGCCTGCTTTAACCAATCGTACTAACAAATTATCCTTGTTGCTCTAATTTTTCGTTAGTACACTTAAATCAATGTTAACCGTCATCGTTCGTTTTGATCAAGACGTTCTCGATGCACTCAAAGCGAGTGGGAAAGGATGGCAAACTCGGGTGAACGACGTTGTGCGGGACTGGTTGGCCCAACAATCAAAGGCGAGCTGATTTCGGGCCGCTATTTCTCCTGCCGCAACGGCGGGAAGAAGAAATACTCGGGATGTTGCCGTATCATCTCCGCTGTCTGCGGCGACAGCAGCGGATTGGGCAGCTGAAACACCAAACGGTTCTTCATATTGTTGGCGATCAAGGATTTGCTCCAGCGCTTGTCGAAGATCGTGTTGAAGCTGCCGTCTTCCATCATCAGCCGCAGGCCTTTTTCGATGCGCTCGGCCAGCGCCTTCTTCTTCGGCGTGACAAAGAAAAACACCGGCGCGGGGTAGGCGATCGCGATATTCCTTTCGACGACCAGGTCGGGGTCCCGCTGCTTGGCCAGTTCGTCGTCGATCTCGTTCGCGCCCAGGGAGATGCCGTCAAAACGCTTGGCCTTCAGCATCAGGAACAGGCTTTCGTACGAAGATGAGGTGACGACATGCAGGCCGGCTGCGGTTTTGATCGCCGTGTCCGGCCAATCCAGGCCTTGCCCGATGCTGACGGTCTTCAGGTCGTCAAGGGTCTTGATGCGCTCGAATTTGTCGAGCGACTCCTTGCGGATGATCAGCAGCCTGCTTCCGAGCAATCCTTTCATCAGGGGAATGCGGACCGTGATCACCCCCTGCTCGCGCGCCAACGACGTCATGCTCCAGTAGATATCCAGATCCTGGCCGGTGCGCAGCTGCGCGAACGCACGGTCCTGGTTCATCCGGGTTTCCACCCAGTGCCATTGGTCGGGCTCTGGTCCTGGGGCCCTGGCCAGCGCTTCGGTGAGGAGTTCGAGTATGTAACCCGTCCAGGGTTCGCGCTGGTTGTGCTTGGGTACGCCCAAGTCTTCGGCGTCGACGCGCAAGCACATCAGGCTGACCAGTATTGCAAGAAATATGCGCATTGTTATGCCTCCCTGCTCAGCCGATTATAGGTGGACTCGGCCGGCCTGTGGTGGTCGGCGTGCCGCGCCCCGCATCAGCGTAAATTTCCGGCGTTGGGCTTTTTGCATTTTGGCACGCGATTCTCACCGAAATGCGCGATTCCGATGGACGGGAATCTTGCACCTCGGTATTCTGAATCTTATTTCTGGCCGAAGGAAAAGCGATGGTCATCTCAGCCGAGGCGGTCGATCAGGTGCAACGGGTGCGTGAGCTGGAGCGCGAAGTGGCGCTGTTGCGCAGCACCCTGGCCGCCCTGCCGTCTGGCGGCAGGGACCAGGAATGGAAAGATGAGGTCGTCCGCTTGCTGAGCGAAGTGGTCTTGTTCCGTCTCTCGCTGGACCAGGAAACTGTGCTTTCATCTTTTAAAAATAACTAGAGGTAGATCATGAGCGAGGAAAACAAGGAAGTTGTGTACGGGACTGAAGACTTGTTGATGAGTCTGTGTAACTCGGTAACCCGTGTCCTGAACGTCGCCACCCAGAGCAAGGTCAATTATTCCGGCATGGTGCAGCGGATCACAAAGACCGGCCTCAAGCCCGACATCGGCTGCTTCGTGCTGTTCGACGGAGGCTTCACCGGCCTGGTGGTGCTGAACTTCGCGGCCGACACGGCCATGGAAATCTACGAACGCTACATGTTGCACATGGGCATGCCGAAGTCCGAGCTGGCCAGCTCCCATACGTCGGACGAGGTGTCCAACATCATGGGTGAGCTGATGAACCAGATCGTCGGCGACTTCACCGGCAAGGTGCGGCGCGAGCTGCAAACCAATATCACGCAGAACCAGCCGAAGATGCTGGTGCTGACCAAGCAGGTGATGTTGAGCGTGGACACACCGTTGGATCGCCCTGAGATGCGGCGCGTCACGTTCTATACGGAAAAGAGTAATATCTTTTATCTGGAGCTGGCGATCGACCGAACCGAGTTCATTCGTTTGCACGACTTCGACTCCAGCGAGATCACCGATACGGACGCCTTGATGGACTTGGAGCGCGGCAATCAGGGTGGTGGATCAACAGCCCCGTCTGCTTCTGCCGAAGATGAAGCCAACGATGAGCTGCTGAGGTCGCTTGGCATGTAGCAAGATCTGCGACTTGTGCTATTAAAGCCACCACGACCGCCTGGGATAAGACTATGATCAAAAGCAACGGGCCGTAGTTTGCCGGTGGGTGCGGCCCGGTGACTTACACTCACGGAGGCGCGACATGGACAAGCACACTCTTCTTGGCAGCCTGCGGCTCGGGCACAAGTTCCTGATCCTGAGCCTGATCGCGGTGATCCTGGCCAGCATCCCCACCTGGCTGTACATGCGCGAAGCAGGCAAGGGGCTGGATGCTTATCTGGACGAGCGCGCCGGCATGCCGGCCGTGGTGGGCGGCCTGCGCATGGTGCAGCTGACCCAGCAGCATCGCGGCCTGGCGGCGCTGGTGCTGGGCGGCGCGACCAACGATGACAAGCGCGCGGCAAAGCAGCAGGAAGCCGACAGCGCCTACGCGGCCACCGATGACCTGGTCAAAACCCTGCACGACGCCACGCTGGATGCCGCCTGGTCGCAGGCGCGCAGCGACTGGCAGACCTTGCGCTCCCAAGTCTCCTCAAAAAGCCTGACGGTGCCGCAAAGCTACGCCGCGCATACCGCGCTGGTGCCCAAGCTGCTGAAGGTGAACGACCTGATCGGCGACTACTACGGCCTCAGCCTCGATCCCGACCGCGACACTTACCAGCTGATCCAGGCCATGTTCTATCAGCTGCCCTATCTGTCCGAGGAGCTCGGCAAGACCCGCGCCAAGGGCGCCGGCCTGCTGGCGAAAAAGGAGGCCAGCCCGGCCGACCGGTTGCTGCTGTCGTCCATCGTCGCGCGCGTGACGGACCGGCTGGACCAGACGCTGACCGCATTCGGCAAAGCCGCCCGCTACAACCCGGATTTCGACACCGCGCTGGCGCCGGCCATGCGCGAGGCCGCCCAGGCCGCCACCAAGATCACCGACCTGGCCCTCCATGAGATCGTGCAGCCGGAGGCGCTGACCTATTCGGCGGAGAACTACGTGGCGCTGGCTACCCAGGCCATCGACCTGCAGTTCGCGCTCAACGCCGTCGCCAGCAAGCAGTTGGACGCCCTGTTGGACGAGAAGATCCGCGCTTTCTACACCACCCGCTGGCTGATGCTGGGCGCCATGCTGGGCCTGGTGGCGCTGGCCGGCTATGTGGCGCTGCTGATATCGCGTTCGGTAACGCGGCCATTGAGCAACGCCATCGCCGTCGCGCAAAGCGTTGCGCGCGGCAACCTGGTGAGCGACTTCGACGTTGGCGCGCCCAACGAAGTGGGGCAGGTGCTGCGCGCGCTCAAGGATATGAACGACAGCCTGCGCAACATCGTCGGCGACGTGCGGGGCAGCATCGACCATATCAGCGCCGCCACGCGCGACATCGCCAGCGGCAATGCCGATGTGTCGTCGCGGCTGGAATCGCAGGCGTCCAACCTGGAGGAGACCGCATCGTCGATGGAGGAACTGACCTCTACCGTCAAGCAGAACGCAGACAACGCGCGCCAGGCCAACCAGCTGGTGATCAGCGCCTCCGATGTGGCCAGCCGCGGCGGCGAAGTGGTGTCGCAGGTGGTGCAGACCATGGGCGAGATCAACGAGAGCTCGCACAAGATCGTCGACATCATCAGCGTGATCGACGGCATCGCTTTCCAGACCAACATCCTGGCCCTGAACGCGGCGGTGGAAGCGGCGCGCGCGGGCGAGCAGGGGCGCGGCTTTGCCGTGGTGGCATCCGAGGTGCGCAACCTGGCGCAGCGTTCGGCCGCCGCCGCCAAGGAAATCAAGGAGCTGATCGGCCGTAGCGTCGAGAAGGTCGAGGTCGGCAATCGGCTGGCCGACCAGGCCGGCGAAGCGATGGGTGAAATCGTCACCAGCGTGCAGCGCATCACCATCATCATGTCGGACATCGCGACCGCCTCGGCCGAGCAGGGCGCCGGCATCGAGCAGGTCAACCACGCGATCACGCAGATGGACGACATGACCCAGCAGAACGCCGCCCTGGTCGAGCAGACGGCGGCGGCGTCCGCCAGCCTGGAAGAACAGACCCAGGCCCTGGTCGGGGCGATGAGTCGCTTTGTGCTGGGCAACGAGAAAGCCGCCGGCGGCGCCACCGCGCCCCGTTCAGCGGCAAGGCATGTTGTGCAACAACAACGTTTGGCGATCCGGCATGGTTGAACAACAAGCTTGATCGATCAGTCATTCCAACCGGGGCGGCGGGCTGCGTAGCCTTTTATTATTCAGTCCGCCCTCCTGCGCCACCAAATTTCTAACAGTAAATTCCCATTTGCTTATATTGCCCTTGCAATACCTGCTATCAATGAAAGAAAATACCGCCTTTCTGCAAGACGGTGCATTCTAGACATCGAAAAACGGCCTCACATCCGCTTGCGCCGCCACGGACACGATAGATGACCGGGTGGTATCAAAAAGAAAGAGAGAACAGGAGACACTGTTTTTAACTCTTTGCCTTACCTCAAAATCGGGAAATTGAATGATCAAACTGTCGAAGATGCACAAGCGCCTGCTGGCGCTGAGCGCCGTTATGCCTATCGGTACCGCCATGGCGCAAACCGCCGTTCAACCGCAACTGGAAACCGTCACCGTCACCGCCCAGCGCCGTGCCGAAAACATCAAGGACGTGCCGGTCTCCGTCACGCTGTTGAAGGACGAGAAGCTGGATGTGCTGCTGTCCGGCGGCCAGGACATCCGCCTGCTGGCCGGCAAAGTGCCGTCGCTGAACGTGGAGTCGTCGAACGGCCGTACCTTCCCGCGCTTCTACATCCGCGGCTACGGCAACACCGACTTCAGCACCTTCGCTTCGCAGCCGGTGTCGCTGGTGTATGACGACGTGGTGCAGGAAAACGGCATCCTGAAAGGTTTCCCGATCTTCGACGTGGCTGGCGTGGAAGTGCTGCGCGGCCCACAGGGCACGCTGTTCGGCCGCAACACCCCGGCCGGCGTGGTCAAGTTTGAATCCGAAAAGCCGAACACCAAGAAGATTGAAGGCTATTACAACCTGTCGTGGGCGACCCACAACACCATCAACGCCGAAGGCGCCGTCAACCTGCCGCTGAGCAGCGAATGGGCGATGCGCGTTTCGACCCTGCGCCAGCACCGCGACAACTTCGTCGACAACACCTTCACCAAGCAGAACGATGTGCTGGAAGGCTACAACGAACACGCCGAACGCGTGCAGTTCCTGTACACCCCGAGCACCACCTTCAACGCCTTGTTCAACGTGCACTCGCGCACCACCGACGGCAGCGCCCGTCTGTTCCGCGCCAACCTGATCAAGAAGGGCACCAACGACTTCGCCGACGGTTACAGCTTCACCAAGATCGCCACCAACGGCCAGAACACGCAGAGCCTGAGCACCAACGGCGCCAATGCCCGCCTGAGCTGGGACCTGGGCGCGGTCAAGCTGTTCTCGATCACCGGCTACGAAGCCGTGGACAACTACTACAGCCGCGGCGACATCGACGGCGGCAGCCCGGCCGGTCCCGGCTTCATTCCATTCCAGGTACAGACCGGTGGGGGCCTGAGCGGCCTGCAACAGTACACCCAGGAATTCCGCGTCGAGTCGAAGAACCCTGGTCCGCTGAACTGGCAGAGCGGCGTCTACTACTTCAAGGAAAGCGCCAGCGGTTACAGCGACAATTTCGACAGCAACACCCAGCTGCAAACCTCGCACCTGGCCAGCCACCAGAACAACACCGCTGCGGCAGTGTTCGGCTCGCTGACCTATGACCTGTCGGATCAGCTGGTGCTGCGCGGCGGCCTGCGCTACACCCACGACAAGAAGGACTTCGCCACCGTTGAATCGTTCAACGTGACGCAGATCGGTCCCAAGTCGGTGGACGAGAGCAAGAACAAAGCCAACTGGGACATGAGCGCGACCTACAAGATCAACAAGGACGTCAATGCCTACGCCCGCGTAGCGACCGGCTTCCGCGCGCCGAGTATCGCCGCCGCGTCGGCATCGGTGCCGATCACCGTGGCCGATGCTGAAACCATCGTGTCGTACGAAGCCGGCATCAAGGCCGACCTGTTCAACCGCCGCGCCCGCGCATCGGTCAGCATCTACAACTACGATGTGAAGAACCAGCAGCTGACCGTGGTCGGCGGCACCTCCAACGTGACCAAGCTGATCAACGCAGCCAAGACCGTCGGTCGCGGCCTGGAAGCGGACTTCGAAGCCTTCGTGACGCCTGACTTCAAGGTCACCGCCGGCGGTTCGTACAACTTCACCAAGATCGAAGATCCATCGCTGTCGGTCGCCAAGTGCGGTTCGTGCACCGTGACCGATCCGCTGAACGCGGCCGGCCGCGTCAGCATCGACGGCAATCCGCTGCCGCAAGCGCCCAAGGTCATCCTGAACGCCACCGCGCGCTACAACTGGGCGCTGGCTGACGGCAACCTGTTCGTGCTGACCGACTGGGCTTATCGTAGCAAGATCAACTTCTTCCTGTACGAAGCCAAGGAATTCACCGGCAAGTCCATGGTTGAAGGCGGTCTGCGCGTGGGTTACAACTGGCAGGGCGGCAAGTATGAAGTGGCTGCATTCGGTCGCAACATCACCAACACCGAGCGTATCATCGGCGCGATCGACTTCAACAACCTGACCGGTTTCGTCAACGAACCGCGCCAGTTCGGCGTGCAGTTCAAGGGCAGCTTCTGATTTTTTGGAAATTTGCCTGCTAGCCTAGACAGCTAGAAATTGGCCGTATATAATGCGGCCTCTTTTCCCTGATAGCTCAGTTGGTAGAGCGACGGACTGTTAATCCGCAGGTCCCTGGTTCGAGTCCAGGTCGGGGAGCCAGAATTATCGAAGGGCTACGCTTAGGCGTAGCCCTTTGTCATTTCTGAGTTGTGAAAGAGCGTAAAGTAGATGAGGGACTTCAAGCAGTATTCCGGTTATGCTGGATCAACGCCAACAAGCAGCGCGCTTTTTCGGACTAATCCAAGGAGTGGGGAATGAAGGGTATCTCTTGGCTTGCCTTCGTTTTATTGGAGGCTGCCGCTGCCGGGGCCTATGCTGCTGGCCCCGCCTTGGAACTGCACATTGTTCATCGCCCGCCATATCTCGTGGTTGGGCCGAATCTGCAGGTCAGCGGTTCGACGGTCGAGCCTGTTCTCAGGGCGGTTGAAAAAGCCCATCTCGACGTCGTATGGCGCGAAATGCCCGCCTTGCGCCAACTGGCGCTCTTGCGTAAAAATAGCGGCAAGTTCTGTTCGGTGGGCTGGTACAAGACACCGGAGCGCGAAAAATTTGCCAAGTACTCCAATCCGGTATCGCAGGACGGTCCCTGGGTTGCCGTGGTCTCGTCCAGGTTCCCACGCACTGCCGCGACCGTCGACGGCATCCTGTCCGACGCCAAAATGACGGTGTTGGTGAAAGAAGGCTTTGTCTACGGCAGCTACCTGGACGACAAGTTCAGCACCATGAAGGCGGCGCGCATGACCACGGCGGGAGAGACGCCGCAGCTGTTCAATATGATCGCCGCCGGGCGCGCCGACGTGATCTTCGCCCCGAAGGAAGAGGCGGAATATTATCTGGCGCATGGCGTCATGCATGCGGAGCAGATGCGCTTCATCACCTTCAAGGAAATGCCCCAAGGTTATTACCGCTATCTGATGTGCTCCCTGCAAGTGGACGACAGTGATATCGCCAGGTTCAACGCGGCGCTCATTGCAAAATAGCCATGTCTTTCATGCTATATTTTGTGCCTTACCAATTTGATGGAATGGCGCAGATGATGAAGAGATTGCTTGCTGCGGTTGTGCTGGCGTTGCCCATGACGGCCGGATGGTGTGCGAAGCCCTTGCCGGTGCAAGTGCGCCTGACGCATATTGCGCCCGATACCTGGCGCGCCGACTATCGGTTTTCGCAGCCGGTGACGTCGATGCAGTTCGAGCCGGTGGCCGATTTCCGCAAAACCGCATGGAAGGTGTTGACGCCCGGCGTGACGCTGACCACCGGCGGCGAGCATGACACGCTGGCCGCCGCCGACGGCAAACCGCTGCGACAGCTCAGCGTGGAAATCTCGACCTTCGATCAACTGCTGGAGAAGCAATACGTCGCCATGGACCGCTTCTCCGACGGCGGCCGCCTCATCTACCTGGGCTTCCTGCAAGGCGAGGCAAGGCAGGGCAAGGTGGTGCGCGATATCGCGGCCAACTTCACGCTGGAAGGGCTCGGCAAGGAAACCGTGCTGGTGCCCGCCACTCCGGCCGCGCCTTCCAACAACGCCACGCCCTATGCCTACTTCGGTCCGCAGTCGCCGGTCACCGCCGGCGAGGCACAGGTGGTGCTCGACCCCAGCCTGTCCGACTGGGCGCGGGAAACGCTGCTCGACACCACGGCCAGGATGTCCACCTACTACCGCGCGGCGTATCGACAGAAGCTGCGGCAGCCCTTCCTGCTGCTGGTGGCGGTCAGCGATACCGCCTCGCCGGGCCTGTCGATCAAAGGCGGCGTGGTCGGCACGCAGATCGTCTACCGTCTCGGCGGCACGGCCTTGCTGACTGCCGAAAGTACCAAGAAACGGGAGATGGTCGCCAAGGTCGTGGCGCATGAAATGGCGCATCTGTGGCAGAACAATGTGCGCCGCGGCGGCATCAGCGAGCACTCGCCGCCGTGGGTACACGAGGGCGGCGCCGAGGCCATGGCGCTGGACGGTCTGCTGCGCAGCGGCATCTGGAGCGCCGAGCAAGGCCAGGCTTTCACCACCGCCACCCTGGACGAGTGCGCGAAGCTGGAACACAGCTTCGACAGTTTTCGCGGCATCTACGCCTGCGGCTTCGAGCGCTACAACAAGCTGAAGGTCGACATCGTGCCGCTGTGGCGCGACATGATCACCGCCGCCGACAGCAAGGGCGAGTTCTACAACGAGGCGATGATCAACTCGCTTGTCGCGCGCGAGGGCAAAGCCGCGCCTTGATGTGCGTCAAAGGAGGGGATGGGGCGTTTCTTATCATGGTAGTCCAGACATTTGATGGAGGCTGCCATGGCTAACAGTTTGATGCGTCTTGATCCTTTCCGCGACCTTGCCCGTTTCGATCCCTTCCGCGACATGGATGAAATGTTCCGCGACTTTGCGCCGGCGGCGTGGCGTGGCGCCGACGTGGCGCCGCGCATGCGCATGGATGTGAGCGAAACCGAAAAAGAGTATCTGGTCAAAGCCGAAATCCCGGGCGTGCAGAAGGAAGACATCAAGGTGGCCGTCAACGGCAACCAGGTGTCGCTGAGCGCAGAGATCAAGGACGAACAGCAGGCCGGCGCCAACAAGACCGGCGCCCTGCGCAGCGAACGCTACTACGGACAAATCCAGCGCAGCTTCACGTTGCCGCAGGATGTGGATGACGAGCAGGCGGAGGCGCGCTACGAGAACGGCGTGCTGCACCTGACCCTGCCGAAAAAGGTCGGCACCGGCGGCAAGCAGCTGTCGATCCAATGATCAGTGCGAGGGGGCGTTGCAGGCCGGGTCGGCATCCCAGCGGCCGGAGCAGATGCGCGAGCGGCACAGCATGCCTTCGATCAGTCCCAGCTGCTTGCAGCGCGCCAGCAATTGCGCGGTGCTGTCGCCCTCCTGGCGCTCGACCACGTCGCGGTTGCGCTCCGGCAGTACGGCCGTCGGTTTGTTTGAGTGCGCGACCAATGCTGTGAGTAGGGCGACATCGGTATCGCCGGAAGCCGCTGTCGATGCCGCGACGGCGGGGCGCGCCGCCTGCAAGCGTGCAACGGGCGCGGCGGCGGTGCTGGCGGCGCCTGCCTGTCTGTGTGCTGTGCTGGCCGCACGCGGCGCTTCGGACCTTGCCAGCGTGGGCACGGCAGGTGCTGCTGCTACCGACGACGGGTGAGCCTCCGGCGTCGGCGATGTCCTGACTATCGATTCATTCACAATCGCCGCCGCTTGGTTGGCCGGCGGGCTGGCCGCAACTTGCGGCTCCACTGTTTCAATTGACCGCCGCTCGAAATGCGTGCGTACGCTGCTGCGGCTGCGCCCGAATGAGCCAGGGGTGAGCGTGTCATCGTGCACCAGCCACGCTACCGTGCAAATTGTCACCACCAGCAGGCCCAGGCCGATGCCCCAGCCGTCGATGTTCCAGCCGCTGGTGAGGGGCGGTTTGGGCGCTGTCTTCGGACCATGCTCCAGGTGCGCCAGTATGCGCTTGCCGCCATCCGCCGCCGCGCGATTGGAACTCATCAGGTCGGGTTTTTGCTTCGACGTATCCACGGTATTTCCTCCGAATTTGATCTGGTCTTTCACGCCGCTTGCTGGAGCGCCTACGATGAAGCGTTCTTGCCCCTCAGTGTCCGATCTGCGGAGCGACCTTGTCTTGACGGAGCGCACTATGTTTGTCTTTTCGGTACTGCTGTATTTCATCCTGGCCTGTGCGGGCGCTTGGCTGGTGCTGTTTCCTGCTGGGCGCGATGTGGTGACGCAGTCGATGTCGGCCATCGGCCGGCGCATCGAACAGGGATTGCGCGGTGGCTACCGGCAGGGCTCGCAGCAGGCTGCGCGAGCGGGACGCAGCGCCGGCGGCGGCTTGCTGCGCGGGCTGAAGTTCTTGCAGCGCCGCTATCTATTGGTGCTGTCGGCCACGGTGCTGTTGACCGTGCCGCCGATGCTGGCGCTGGTGCTCAGCGGACGCAGCATGCTGGGCGGCTATGACAGCGACAGCCACGCCATCAACGACCAGGTGGCGGATCTGCTGAAGGGCGAGCAGCTGGCGGCGCCGGCGCAGTTGCCGCCGCTGGTCTTCACGACGACGGAGGTGACGCTGGTGCGGCCGCTGCTCGACGGCGCCAACCGCAACTGGCAGCTGCTCGATCCCGTCTTCGCCCAGCGCCTGCTGCTGGTGTTCAGGATCATGAAAGAGAGCCACGGCTACGACATGGCGATCCTGGAGGGCTACCGCAGCCCGGAGCGGCAGAACTCGCTGGCTGCCGCCGGTCCCAGCGTGACGAACGCCAAGGCCTTTCAGAGCTATCACCAGTTCGGCCTAGCGGCGGACTGCGCCTTCCTGCGCAATGGAAAATTGCTGATCTCCGAAAAAGATCCGTGGGCGATGCGCGGCTACCGCCTGTACGGCGAGGTGGCCGAATCGGTGGGCCTGCGCTGGGGCGGCCGCTGGACCATGATGGACTTCGGCCACGCGGAGTTGCGGGTGGCTGGCACCGTGCGGAAATAGCTCTGCATGTGGCGATAGTTGCGCAGTCTCAAGAAATCCCAGCATTATTGGTGGCAACATTTATTGGTCCGCTTGCTGCTCAGGCGCTGTTGTCCAAGCCGGCCTAGACCCATGATGCGAAGAATCTGGACCTTCCTCACCGATACCCGCCACCTGACCATCATCGGACTGACTGCGATGGCGGCCTTGTTCTACCTCGGCGCGCAAGTGCTGGAGCTGGCCCTCATCTGGGCGCTGGCGGCCACCGCGCTGATGCTGTTGCTGGCCGGCCTGGCCTGGCTGTGGCGACGCCGGCGCGCCCGCCGCGAATCCGAACAACTGGGCGCGGCCATCGGCGCCCAGTCCGCCGCCGAGGCGCCGCCGCAGGACCAGTCCGGCGCCGAGGTCAAGCTGATCCGCGACGACATGCTGAAGGCGATCGACACCATCCGCGGTTCGAAGATGGGCATCGTGTCCGGCACGCGTGCTTTGTACGAGCTGCCGTGGTTCCAGGTCTTCGACAAGGGCGTGATGGACGACGCGGAGGGCCGCGAGATCGACTTCCGCAACACCATCATCATCGCCACCTCCAACGCCGGTTCGGCCGCCATCATGCAGGCTTGCCTGAGCCAGGAAACGCCGCCGACCGAGACCGCGCTTGAAGAATTGCTGCGGCCCCACCTGGTCAGGCATTTCAAGCCGGCCTTCCTGGGCCGCCTGAAAGTGGTGCCGTACTATCCGATAGCCGATGCGGTGCTGGTGCAGATCATCGCGCTCAAGCTGGATCGCATCGGCCAGCGCATCCGTGATCATCACCACGCGGAATTCAGCTACGACCAGGCGCTGATCGAAGCGGTGTGGGCGCGCTGCACCGAGGTCGATTCCGGCGCCCGCAACGTCGACCATATCCTCAACGGCAGCCTGCTGCCGGAGATCGCCGAGGCGGTGCTGCAGCGGATGTCGGAGGGCGCCGCCATCGGCAAGATCAAGGTTGGCGCCAGCAAGCAGGGCCAGTTCAAATACACCATCAAATAGCGCGGAGGCGGACCATGTTCAGCATCGCCCAACTGCTGCAGCCCATCAGCGCAGCGCAACCCTGCGGCGAGGACGTCGCCTTCAGCCCGGAGGTGGACCAGATCGCCCAGGCGCGCGTGCACGACGACCCTACGCTGGACCAGGGCGAATGGATCTCCGCCTTGAAGGAAGCCGATTGGCCGCTGGTCGCCAGCCGCAGCGCCGGAATGATCGCCAGCCGCAGCAAGGACATGCGGCTGGCGGTATGGTTGGCTGAGGCCTTCGCCAAGACGCGCGGCCTGCGCGGCTTGGGCGACGGCTATGCGGTGCTGAGCGGATTGTGCGAACACTATTGGGACGGCATGTATCCGGTCGCCGACGACGGCGACTACGAACAGCGCATCGGCAACCTGTTCTGGCTCCTGGCCCGCACGCCGCCGCTGGTCAAGGAGATGCCGCTGACGGAAGGCGCGGCGCTGCTGCCGGACGCCGAATACTGCCTCGCCATGCTCACAGGCCTGGAATGCATCGTCGACCAGCGCCTGGGCGCGGAGGGCCCGGGCTTCAGCGCCGCCAAGGACTGCCTGCAGGCCGTGATCCGAAGCGTGGCTCCGGCGGGGAGCGTGCCGGCATTGGCGGCCGCCGGTGACGCCCCGGCCGGCCAGGTGGCCGCGGTTGCCAGCGGGACGCCGCAAGACCGTCGCCAGGCGCTGGCGCAGCTGCGGGTGATCGCCGATTTCTTCCGCCGCACCGAGCCGCACAGCCCCGTGGCCTACCTTGCCGAAAAGGCCGCCAGTTGGGGGGACATGCCGCTGCACGTCTGGCTGCGCGCCGTGATCAAGGATCCCGCCGCCATCTCCAGCGTCGAGGAGCTGCTGGGCGCGCAAACCGCCGGCGAATGAGTAATATCCGCGAGGAAATATTTCCTTTGGAACTATAGTTTTCCCCTAAATGGTGCTAGAGTGGATTGAAAGGCCAATTCATCTCCATTTTGAGGACTGCTATGAACAACCTGAAAATCGGCACTCGCCTTGGTTTCGGCTTTTCACTCATCCTGTTGATGCTGACGGCGATGACCATCATCGGCATCCTTCGGCTGAGCAGCGCCAGTTCGCTGACCGACCGCATGATCAACGAGAAGATCCGCGACGAGCGGCTCATCGCGGAGTGGGGCAAGATCATCGAAGTGAACGCCGCCCGCACCACCGGCGCCTGGATGGTCGCCGATCCCGCCGACCAGAAAAAACTGGAAGGCATGATGGCCGAATCCTCCGGCCGCGCGACCAAGATCCAGGACCAGATCGGCGCCAGCATCGAGGACGAGGAGCTCAAGCCCTTGTTCAAGAAGGTGCTCGATACGCGCAAGACTTACACCGAGATCCGCAAGGCCGTCTTCGCCGCCAAGAATGCCGGCGATCTGGAAAAGGGCAAAAGCCTCTACGAAGGCGAGATGGTGCAAAGCCGCACCCTCTATCTCGACGCACTGAAAAAATTCGCGGACAAGCAGGCGGAATTGCTGGACCAGGCGGCAGTCGAGATCCAGCAGCAGTACACCAGCGGCCGCACCTTGCTGGTGTTGCTGGGATTGGCGGCGATTGTCATGGGCGTATTCGCCGCATGGTGGATCACGCGCACCATCACCAATCCGATCAACGAAGCGGTGAAGGTGGCGGAGACGGTATCGTCGGGCGACCTGACCAGCGATATCCAGATCAGCAGCAGCGATGAAACCGGCCAGTTGATGAGCGCTCTCAAAAACATGAACACGAACCTGGTCAACATCGTTGGCCAGGTGCGCAATGGCACCGACCTGATGGCCACCGCTTCCACCGAGATCGCCGCCGGCAACCATGACCTGTCGTCGCGCACCGAGCAGCAGGCCAGCTCCTTGCAGGAAACCGCATCCTCGATGGAGGAGCTGACATCGACCGTGCGCTTCAACGCCGAGAACGCGCGCGAGGCCAACAAGCTGGCCGTCACCGCATCGGAAATCGCCAGCCGTGGCGGCGCCGTGGTGGGTGAAGTGGTCAGCACCATGGGCTCGATCAACGACTCGTCGCGCAAGATCGTCGACATCATTTCGGTCATCGACAGCATCGCCTTCCAGACCAATATCCTGGCCCTGAACGCAGCGGTGGAAGCGGCGCGCGCCGGCGAGCAGGGACGCGGCTTTGCCGTGGTGGCATCCGAAGTGCGCAACCTGGCGCAACGCTCGGCCGCCGCCGCCAAGGACATCAAGGGCTTGATCGACGATTCGGTGCAGAAGGTGGCGCAGGGTTCGGACCTGGTCGACAAGGCTGGCCAGACCATGAACGAAATCGTCGTCAGCATCAGCCGTGTCACGCAGATCATGACCCAGATCAGCCACGCCAGCGAAGAGCAGAGCATCGGTATCGCGCAGGTCAACGACGCGATCACGCAGATGGATCAGGTAACGCAGCAGAACGCGGCGCTGGTGGAGGAGGCCGCAGCGGCGGCCGAATCGATGCAGGAGCAATCTGCCAAGCTGGCCGACGTGGTCAGCGTGTTCAAGCTCGATGCGTCGCAAATGGCGACGCAGGCCCGTGCTTTGCCGCCTGCGCGGACGCCTGTGCGGCCGCGTGACGCGGTGCAGTCGCTGCGTCCGGCGCCGGCGGTGGCCGCTCCGGCCCGCAAGGTGCTGGCGACGGCGCCCAAGCGCGCGGCGGCGGCTTCCAGTGAATCAGACTGGGAAGAGTTCTAAGCATATCCGGCGCCTTCGGTACAATGGCGGTCTATGACGACCAGTACCGACGGCGCCGCCGCACCATCCACTCCACGTTCCACCCGCGCGCTATGCGCTACCTGTCTGCGTCCGCAGCAGACCTGCATTTGCCATTGGGTAGCCGCGTTGCCGAACCAGGTGGAGGTGCTGATTCTTCAACACCCGATGGAAGTGAACAACGCCAAGGGCAGCGCGCGCCTGCTGCATTTGAGCCTGGCCGACAGCCGCCTGGAAGTGGGCGAGGCCTTCGCATCGGAGCATTTGCAGGCGCTGTTGTCGCCTGAGCGGCGCAGCGTGCTGCTGTATCCCGACACGGCGGCCGATAAGTCGCTGGGCCTGGCCGCACCGCAGCCGTTCGATGCATCCTGGCTGCGCGAGCCGCAGCTTCTGCGCCTGGTGGTGCTGGACGGGACCTGGCGCAAAAGCCGCAAGATGCTTTACCTGAATCCAGCGCTGCAAGCCTTGCCGCGCCTGCCGCTACGCGATACGCCACCATCGCATTACCTGATCCGCAAGGCGCATCTGCCGGACCAGTTGTCCACGCTGGAGGCCACGGTCTACGCGCTGGCCCAATTGGAAAACGATATAAATAAATTCAATCCGCTGATCGACGCCTTCGACGGCTTCGTGGCGCAGCAGGCTGGCTACGTCGTGCGGCCGCCATCAGGCGATCAGCTTTAAGCCCGGAGGCAGGGCTTCGCCCAGCATGCGTTTTTCGTCGGCCTGGTCGAGCTGCACCACCTCGCGCACCATCGCGCTCCAGTTGGCAGGCGCGCCAACGGCGGCAAGGCGCCGCAGGATTTCCACCCGCAGCGTTTCGCCGATATCGCGGGTGCGGTCGCCCGTCATGCGCGCCAGATGGGCGGCGGCGAAACCGGCCGGCTCCACCTTCTTCCAGTCCAGCGACAGGATCGCGGCCAGCCATTGTTCGACGACGGCCGTTTCCACCACATCGTGCGCGCTGCCGTGGAAGGGCTGGCGCGCGCCGACCCGGCTCAAGCCCCACAGGAAGCGGGCCTGCGCTGCTTCGGCCTTGCCAACTTCGGCGGCGCCGCTGCGGGTTTTATTGGCGGCGGCTTTGACTGCGGCCTTGGTCGCCGCCTCCAGCTGCCCCAGCATCCACGCGCCGATTTCGGCCTTGTAGTTGCCGGGGATGCGCTCCAGCGATGCGCCCAGGCGCAGCATGTCTTCCTCGCTGCCGTTGACCAGCGTGTGCGGACGGCGTCCGCGTTCCTGCGCGTCGGCCTGCACGTTGAAGGCGAAATCGTCCAGCACGCGCAACTGCGCTTCCACACTCAGGCCGCCGGCCACGCGGCGCCACAGCGTCCACCATTCTGCGCAGACCTGGCTGTCCTTGTGGTGCTGGATGCCGGTGTCGAACATGGCCCACAGTTGCTCGATGCGCCATTCGTCCAGCGTGTAGCCAAAGCCGGGACGCAGGCAGTAACCGCTCAGGTTCAGCCACGCGCGTTCATGCTCGGACGAGCGGCGGCGGCCTTTGGCGCGCTGCATCAGCGCGTCGAACAGGCGGCGCAGCAGCGGCGTGGCCCAGCTCTCGCGGCTGCCCAGCAGGTGTTCGAGCTGCGCGCGCAACTGCTTGACTTCCTTGATGTCGACCTGCTGCGCGCGGCTGCCGAAGATGCGGTCTATCTTGTCGATGGCTGCATCGAAGCCGGCAGGCATCGGCGCTTCCTGCGGTGCTGCGGCATCGGCTTCGCCATCATCGACGGCGGACTCGCCGCGCAGCTGGAACTCCAGCAGCCAGCGCTGGGCGCCCTCGATGGCGACGCAGTGCACGTCCAGCGTGCCGACTTCGCTCAGCGTGGCGGCCAGTTGCACCGGGATCTCCTTGCGGGCGTCGGCGCTGCTGCTGTCGCGCAGCACGGTGGCGATCGGTGGCAACTGGATGTATTCGTCGGCTTGCAGCTCGACCAGCTCACCGGCTTGCGGTGGCGCGGCTTCGGAGATGGAGGAGGCCAGGTGGAAGCGCACCGGCCGGCCAAGGCGCAACGCGAAGGTGCGGTCGGCCAGCAGGATCTCGCGGTTCTCGACGCTGCCGCGCGGCAGGATGCAGACCGCGCGGCGCGGCTTGTCCTGGCGCGCTTCGTCGTCGAGCAGCAGGAAGTAGCTGCGCGGCGAGCCGCCGCCGATCACCGGCGCTTGTCCGGCCTGGCCCAGCGCGTAGGCGACGCCGCCGCGCGCCACCGCCACATCCGGATTGTCGTTGTGCAGAACTTGTAGCGGCTGCCCGCGCCAGTTGGCCAGCGTGGCCTCAAGGCGGCGGGCCAGCGCGTCGGCGCGGAATACGCCGCCGTTGAGCAGTAGCGTGTCCGGAATGGGAACGGTGTCGCGGTCGTCCGCAGCGATGCCCAGCGCCTCGCGCGCGGCTGCCGCGTGCTGGCGCAGGAAGCTGGCAAGGTGACGCGTGATCGCCGCATCGCTGGCGTAGGGCAGGCCGAATTCGACGATGGCGCCACGGCCGCGTCGCGCGGGTTCCTGCTGTTCGTTGAGGGGGAAGAAGCCATCCACCACCAAGGCGGCGACTTCCTCGCGCGTCAGGTCGGCCGAGCGCGATCCACCGATCAGGCGCGAGCCGGAACCGAGCAGGGTGACGGTGGTGCGCTCTGGCGCATTGGCCGCCAGCAGCAGCTCCTTCGCCGCGCGGCAGCGCTCCGCCAGTTGCGACAGGCTGCTGGCGGACAGGCGCGCCGCCACACCGCCGGCATTCGCCGCCATGCGCGTCTCGACCAGATGCGCCAGCGCCAGGTCCATATTGTCGCCGCCGAGTATCAGGTGGTTGCCCACGCCGATGCGGCTGATCTGCGGCTGGCCTTCGATCATTTCGACCTTGATCAGACTGAAGTCGGTGGTGCCGCCGCCGACGTCGCACACCAGTACCAGACGGGTGTCCGCCAGGTCGGTGGCCAGCGTCGCGCGCTGGCGGAATAGCCAATCATAAAACGCCGCCTGCGGTTCTTCCAGCAAGCGCAAGCCGGGCAGGCCGGCCATACGCGCCGCTTCCAGCGTCAATGCGCGCGCGCCTTCGTCAAAGGATGCCGGTATAGTCAGCACCAGCTGTTGATGCTCCAGCAGATGCGTGGGGAAGCGCGCATTCCACGCCGCCCGCACATGCGCCAGATATGAGGCGCTGGCGGCCACCGGCGACACCTTGGCCACATCGGCCTCCGCGCCCCACGGCAGTATCGGCGCCATGCGGTCCACCTGGGGATGGGACAGCCAGCTCTTGGCGCTGGAGACCAGCCGCCCCGGCACCTGCGCCCCCAGCTTGCGCGCCAGACGCCCGACCACCACTTGCGACAGACCCGCGACATCGGCCGCAGGCCAAGGCAGTTGCAGATCGCCGTCCGCCAGCTCGCCCTGCGCCGGGTGGTAGCGCAGCGAAGGCAGCAGCGCACCGGCGCCGACTTCGCCCGGCGCCACCAGCTGTTCGATCTCGAACAGGCGGATCTGCGCGCTGCCCGGCTCAGAATAAGCCAGCACCGTGTTGGTGGTGCCGAGATCGATACTGACGACGTATTGACTCATGCTCAGGCTTGGGCACCCGCGCGTACGTCGAACTCCACCTTCCAGCGCTGGCCGTCGTTGGCCACCGCTTGCAGTTCCAAGGTGCCCGACTCGGTCGCCATCGCATGCAGGCGCACCTGCACCACGTCGCTGGTCTGGCGGCCTTCCGGCGACAGCGTCGCCTGAATCTCGTTCAACTCGATCAGCTCATCGGCGCTCCAGAAGTCCAGCAGGTCGCCGATCTGGTCCTGGCGGCGCACCGACGAACCGAAGAAGCGGAACTGCACCGGCTCACCGACCACCAGGCCGAACTCCTGGTTCGGCAGTTCGATCTCGCTGCCTTCCTCCATGCCGAACGGCGCCACGCACAGCGCCTGGATCGGAGGTTCCATGCCGGGGATGGCAGGCATCGACGATTCGATCGCCACATAGTAGGCACGCGCCGTACCGCCGCGAATGCGCACGCCGCTGCCGCGACGCACGTAGCTGTAGTAGGCCGCGCCGCGCGCCACCGCCAGGTCCAGGTCCGCGCCGCCCAGCATGCGCGCAGGCTCGGAGCCTTCCAGGTACAGCCAGTCGTTGATGGCGTCCATGATGCGCTGCGACAGCAGGTCCGACTTGAACACGCCGCCGTTGAACAGCACCGCCGTTGGATGCAGGAAGGTCGCGTCGGCGCTTTGCTTGCCGACGTAGCCTTCCAGTTCGCTGGTCGCACCCAACTGGCGCGCCAGGAAGGCGGCCAGATGGCGCGTGATGCCGGCGTCCTGCGCATACGGCAGGCCAAGCTGCGTCAGGCCTGCGCGTGTGCGCACCGCCGGACGGGCCGACGCTTCCACCTGTGGGAAGAAACCGTCGAGGATGAAGGTAGTCACTTCGTCGCGCGTCAGTTCGGTGCGGATCGAACCGCCGATCAGCTTCGAGCCACGGCTCGGCACGACGATAGGCCAGGTATCGACGCTGGCGTCGGCCAGCAGTTTTTCCTTGGCGCTGCGGCAGCCGTAGGTCAGCGCGCGCATTTGCCAGGCGTCGAGCTGGGTGCCGTTGGCGGCCAGCTTGCGCGCCACCAGATGCGCCAGCGCCAGGTCCATATTGTCGCCGCCGAGCAGAATGTGGTCGCCCACCGCGATGCGGTGCGGTTCCAGCACGCCGTCGCGTTCCAGCACGGCGATCAGCGAAAAGTCGCTGGTGCCGCCGCCCACGTCCACCACCAGGATGATGTCGCCCGGCTTGACTTCCTTGCGCCAGCGGCCTTCGCTGCCCTGGATCCAGCTGTACAGGGCCGCTTGCGGCTCTTCAAGCAAGGTCAGGTTGGTGTAGCCGGCCGCGCGTGCCGCGTCGGCCGTCAGTTCGCGCGCGCCTGGGTCGAACGATGCGGGGATCGTCACCGTCACCGCCTGTTCGCCGAACGGCGCGTCAGGGTAGGCCTGCTCCCACGCCTGGCGCAGGTGCGTCAGGTAGCGGGTCGATGCTTCCAGCGGCGAGACGCGCGACACTTCTTCCGGCGCGTCGTTCGGCAGCAGGGCGGAGCGGCGGTCGACGCCCGGATGGCTCAACCAGCTCTTGGCGCTGGAGACCAGGCGGATAGGCGTGGTGGCGCCACGGCTGCGCGCCATCTCGCCGGCGACGGCGGTTTGTTCTTCCGGCGATTGCGGCCATGGCAGGCTCAATTCGCCCGGCGCCAATTCGTCCGCGTGCGGCAGGTAAAGGAAGGACGGCAGCAGCGGCAGTTCTTCCACCGTGCCCGGTGCGGTCAGCTGCGGAATGGCCAGCACGCCGTGCTGGGTTTTCTCGCCGTCGCTGGCGCCCAGGTCCACATAGGACAGCGCGCTGTGCGTGGTGCCAAGGTCGATGCCGATGGCGTAGCGTGGGTCGCTCATAATTCCACCTCCGCCGGCGCCAGGATGGCGGCATCGTGTGCTTCGGCCAGTTTCGGCAGACGCACGTTGGAGGCGCGCCAGCCGCGATGGCTCAAGGCGCCGCGGAACGGCGCGCTGCCGACCACGTTGCCGGTCAGGCGCACGGCGCTGGCGTCGAAGCCTTCTTCCAGCACCACGCGGCTGCCTTCGGCCTCGCTGCGTACCGCTTCGATGGTGAAGTGCTCGCGCAGCACTTTGCTGCAGCCTTCATGCACCACGCGCGCGGCGGCGCCGATGTCGGCGTCGGAGTAGGCGCTCAGGTTTTCCTGGGTGAAGTCGATCAGGCGCGCTTCGCGCTGGAACAGGCTCAGAAGCTGCAAGGCGGCATCCGGCGTGGCCACGCGCAGCGGCGTTGGCGCAGGCGCGGGCGCCGGGGCTGGTGCCGGAGCTGCCACAGGAGCGGCGGCCGGCTGCGGCGCGTCGTCGATGCGCATCAGGCGCGCTGCGTACTCGGCGTCGGACAGCGCGCGGAAAAACGCGCCGATGGCGATGGAAATCCTGCTAAAAAACGACGGCAATGGTTGAGTCGAATTGTTCATATTGTTTGCTCGTATCGGGTGAGCCGGGGCGCCGCATCGGCGGCATCCTGGCGAGGTGTGGGTTGGGGGCGCGCGTGGCGCGGGGAAATTCCGTCCCCCGGAAGCCCTGCATGATACCAGCTTGATCACTTGGTTCCCAAGAAGGCAAGCATGCACCTTTGATATTTCGCTTGATATCGTCATTTTAAGCGCCTAGAATACTGTATATGTATACAGTAGTTTGGTGCCGCGATGTCTTACGATGAAAACCACGATGAAAATAATCAGGAGCATGTAATGCTGCCGCCGCCGTCGTTGAAGGCGCAAAAAGGCCGTGGCGCGGTGTCGAACCTGCAAGGGCGGTTCGAGGTCCACGCGCGCGAGGCGTATGACGACGGCTGGGAGCGTGAAGAGGAGGAAG
This sequence comes from Duganella sp. S19_KUP01_CR8, assembly GCF_036688705.1. Classification (NCBI taxonomy): domain Bacteria; kingdom Pseudomonadati; phylum Pseudomonadota; class Betaproteobacteria; order Burkholderiales; family Oxalobacteraceae; genus Duganella; species Duganella sp. S19_KUP01_CR8. The sequence continues at coordinate 117,890 of NZ_JAQQPR010000005.1, forward strand.
CCCCGCCCTGGAAGACGCAAGTCACGGACGAGCTCTGCAAATCCATCCTCAGCCGCAATGCTTCGCCGGATTTGCCGTTCAGCGTCTCGCTCAATCCCTACCGGGGCTGCGAGCACGGCTGCATTTATTGCTTCGCGCGGCCCACGCACAGCTATCTCGGCCTGTCGCCCGGCATGGACTTCGAGAGCAAGATCTTCGCCAAGGTCAACGCGCCGGAAGTGCTGCGGCGCGAGTTGGCCAAGGCCAGCTACGAGCCGTCCTCGATCGCGCTCGGTGTCAATACGGACGCCTACCAGCCCTGCGAGCGTGAACGCAAGCTCACCCGCCGCGTGTTGGAGGTGCTGCAGGAATGCCAGCACCCGGTTGGCCTGATCACCAAGTCCTCGCTGATCGAGCGCGATATCGACATCCTGTCGGCGATGGCGGCCCGGCAGCAGGCCGGCGTCGCCATCACGCTGACCACGCTGGATCCTGCCATCGCGCGCACGCTGGAGCCGCGCGCCGCCGCGCCCGCCCGTCGCCTGCGCACGATCCGCACGCTGACCGCCGCCGGCATCCCGGTCGCGGTCAGTGTCGCGCCCATCATCCCCTTCGTCACCGAGCCCGATCTGGAGCGCATCCTGGAAGCGGTGAAGGAGGCAGGCGCCGTCAGCGCCCACTACACGGTGCTGCGCCTGCCGTGGGAAGTGGCGCCGCTGTTCCACCAGTGGCTGCAAGCGCACTTCCCGGAGCGGGCCCAGCGCGTGATGAACCGCGTGCGTGAAATGCGCGGCGGCAAAGACTACGACAGCAACTTCGGCGCCCGCATGAAAGGCGAGGGCGTGTGGGCCGAGCTGATACGCCAGCGCTTCAAGATCGCCACCGAACGTCTCGGCCTGACCGGACGCGGCAGCCGCTTTCACAACATGGACGCGTCGCAGTTCACCCGTCCGCTGGTGGTGCCGCCGCTGGGCGCGCGCGCCAAGGCGACGGCCGACGCCGGTCAGCTGGACTTATTTTGAGGAGGCCTACACGCCGGTGTAGACGGAAAGTTCAACATCTTCCGCAAACGGCAGCGACATGAAGCCAGATTCAGGCGAACGCACCAGCGCCACATAGTCCGGATTCATGTCGGCGTTGTCCGCGATGACGAGCGCACCCGGCCGCAGCCGGCTCCGCACCAGGCCGAGGATCTCGGGATACAGCGCCTTGGCGCCGTCGAGCAGCAGCAGGTCGACCTGTTCCGGCAGATCGCTGGCGAGCGTTTCCAGCGCATCGCCGGCGCGGATGTCCACCAAGTCGAGCACGCCGCCTTGCTCCAGATGGTCGCGGGCCCGCGCCACCTTGGTCGGTTCGAACTCGCTGGTGATCAGATGGCCGCCGCCGTTGTCGCGCAGCGCGGCTGCCAGGTACAAGGTCGAGATACCGAACGACGTGCCGAACTCGACGATATTGCGGGCACGGCAGCTGCGCGTCAGCATGTACAGCAACTCGCCGGTCTGGCGCGACACGGGCAGCGGCACATCCTTCAGCCGATGGTAGAGGTTGAGGTATTCGGTCTTGCTGCGCATCAGGCGGTCGCGCTCGTCCTTGGACAATTCGGCGACGGCCGGAATCGCGGCGATCTGCACGGCGTCGGCTTCGTCAAACAGGCGGTCGAGCAGCGAGGCCACGGGATTATTGGTCAGGGTTGTCATGGTGATTCCTTTCGAATGAAGAATGGATATAATATGAAGAATCCTTCATGTTTCATATTCGCATTCGGAAGCTCCCCCCATGGCAGACCCCGCAAAAGCCCCAATCTCCTCGCGCAGGAAGCCCAAGCAGGCACGCTCGGCGGACCTGGTTTCGGCCATTCTTGAAGCGGCTATTCAGGTTTTGGCGAAGGAGGGCGTGCGCCGCTTCACCACCACGCGGGTGGCGGAGCGTGCCGGTGTGAGCGTGGGATCGGTGTACCAGTACTTTCCGAACAAGGCGTCCATCCTGTTCAGGCTGCAGTCGGATGAGTGGCGGGAAACCACCGAGATGCTGGTCAACATCCTGCAAGACAAGCAGAAGCCGCCGCTGGAGCGGCTGCGCGCACTGGTGCACGCCTTCCTGCGTTCGGAAGTGGAAGAAGCCGACATCCGCACCGCGCTCAACGACGCCGCGCCGTACTACCGCGACAGCCCCGAAGCCCACGAGACGCGGTCGGAGGTCGATGACATCATGAACGCCTTCATGCTGGAAGCCCTGCCATCGGTCACGGACAGCGTGCGGGCCCTGGCGGGCGACCTCATCATGACGACCTTCGGTTCAGTCGGCAAACAGTTTTCGGAAATGCCGCGCACGGAGGAAGAAACCCACGCCTACTCGGAAGCCTTGGCCGATATGCTGTGCGCCTACCTCGCCAGTCTGAACTAGCAGGCCGCAGGACAACACGCCTATATTCCCTGCCGTGTCATGCTGTTTCAAACGCCATCCAGCACCAAGGCGGCAGCCTGGAAATCCCCTTCGAGCACGACATCGATTCCACGCCCCATCCAGTAAGCGCCGCTGGCGCGCTGCGGCGTCTGCGGCGTGGCACTGCCGGAAATCGCCCGAAGCGCATAGTTCCGTTTCGGATCAAGTCCGCGCAGCTGGATGCGCGGCTGCGGATTGCGTCTGCCGCCGGAGTGCAGGAAGGCAAACAGCACGGCCTGTTTGCCGTCCTGTGCCACGGACAGCGTGGCCGAGCGTGCCGCTCCGCGCTGCGGCGACACCAGACGGTACAGCTTCCCTTGCTGCACCGTCGATCGGACACTCTTGTATTCCGCGACCAGGCGCTTGGCTTTCGCGAAATCCTCGTCCTTCCAGTGATTCAGATTGGCGCCGATGCCCAGCGCTCCCTGCATCGATGACAGGAAGCGGTATTCCAGCGACGTGACGCGCTTGTTGAGGTAGTTCGGCGCATCGGTCACCCAGGCCATCATGATCCCTGGTGCATAGGCGTGGCTGAAGCCGTCCTGGATCAGCAGCCGATCGAACGGATCGGTGTTATCGGATGTCCACACTTGATCGGTCAGCGCCATGATGCCGAGATCCACGCGGCCGCCACCGCTGGCGCAGGATTCGATCTCGAGCTTCGGGTGGCGCCGGCGCAGTTCGGCCAGCAGTTTGTACAGGTTTTCCACGTAGCTGACATACAGCCTCTGCTGCTCTCCAGGCGCCGCCTCCGGCCAGCCGGGTTCCGACCACGCGCGGTTGTGGTCCCACTTGAGGAAGGCGATGTCATGCTCAACGAGGAGCTTGTCGAGCACCGTCAGCAGGTACTCGTACACATCCTTGCGCGCCAGGTTCAGTACCAGCTGGTTGCGTGCCTCGTTGCGCGGCCGGCCCTTGAAGTTGATGACCCAGTCCGGATGGGCTCGATACAGATCACTGTCCGGATTGACCATTTCCGGCTCCACCCACAGCCCGAACTCCATGCCGAGCGCGTTGACTCGCCTGATCAGCGGCGCCAGCCCGTTCGGGAATTTTTGTCGGTTGACGAGCCAGTCGCCCAGGCCGGCCTTGTCGCTATTGCGCGCCCCAAACCAGCCATCATCGACCACGAAACGCTCCACGCCGATGCTTGCCGCCTTCTCGGCAAGCGCCACCTGTCCCGCTTCATCGACGGCGAAAGCGGTGGCTTCCCACGAATTATAGAGAATGGGGCGCAGTCGCGGCTGCGGCGCACCAGGCAGGATGCGCTCGCGCTGGTAGCGGTGGAACATGCGGGACGCGCCGCCAAAGCCACTCTCCGAATATCCGGCGTGGAACGCAGGCGACGCCAGGCTCTCACCCGGCTTCAGCCGATAGGCGAAGTCGAAAGGGTTGTAGCCGGCGGTCGTGCGGACGCCGCCTAGCGCATCCATGTCGACGTGGATGCGCCAGGAGCCGCTCCATCCCAGCGCACCGAACCACACGGGACCGGATTCCTCTTCCGTGCCGGCATGGCTGATCGCGATCCACGGATTGGCCTGGTGGGAAGTGATGCCCTTGCGGCTTTCAATGACGATGGAGCCCGGCTCGATCGGGCGCGTCTGCAATGCGAATTCACCCCCCCAGCGTCCTGTCAGGTAGGAAAGGCGGTAATCGTCCCGGTATGGCAGGTTGATGCTCGCGGCCGCCAGCTGGTCGAGCTGGATCCAGCTGGCCGTGCGGTTTTCCACCACGGCCGAGCGGACCAGGATGCCTGTCGCCATATCCATTGCATACGTGAGGGTCACATGGACGGCGCGGCTGGCATCCTTCATCCGCACCACGATCCGGTCCTTGTCGAGCTGGTGACTCACGTAGCGCAAGGCGAGGTCGCGCACGCCGTCCGGGAACGTCACCTTCAGGGCTGGTTCGACGGTCAGGCCACCGCCAAAGGACGGGAACTCGAACGGCGTGATCGTGACCGGCATTTCATTGGAGGAGTTTTCGGGCACCGGCACGGGGGCCGGCAAGCTATCCTCGCTGGACAAGGCGCTACCCCAGTACATCGACTGCAACTGCCCTTCGCTATTGACGCCGAACGCGTAGGTGACGCCCGGTCCATCGAGCCGGAAGACCCTGGTGGTTTCGTCCACGGAAGGCCGGGCCATGACGGAGCCGTCGATGGCGATACCGGCGAGGCCGCCGAGAAGTTGCATGCAGAGGGTGCGGCGGCGCTGGTCGATATGAGCCATATGGTGTTGTCTCGCGATCGTTATCGTTGCAGTGGATGTGGTTTCGACTGGATGGGACTGATCCCGGCCGCCATCATATCAAGTACCTTGGTCTTTCAGCGCGGCCAGATGGCGTTCGATCTCGAACACATGCTGGTCATGGCGGCCCAGTTCGCGCAGCGCGCTGGCCAGATGGTTGAGATAGTCGCTGTTCGGCCCGCTGGGTCCGGCGGAGCGGGCGATATGCCGCGCGATCTCCTGCTCGGAGGCGGCGCCGAGGAAGGCCGTGTTGTCCGGCGTGGCAATGTAGACCAGGCCTTCGACGCTGTCGCCGTCCTCAAACGCGATGGCGATCGCCAGCCGCAGATAGCCGTTCTTCTCGCGATGGTCCAGGTGCGCGAACACTTCCGGCGTCACCAGATAGGCCATGCCGTGGCACACCGCGCCGGGCGCTTCGATGATGGTCACGACCCGGCCCGGCGCGTCCGGCGTGCCGCGATGGTCGTGCGAGCCTTGCCAGAAGCGCCGCGTCCAGTTGGCGATGCTGGCCGGACGGCGTTCAAGGTAAGGGAAGTCGGCTTTGTAAATCAGTGAGCCGTAGCCGAACAACCAAACGCTGTGGTGGCCGTCGAACTGGTCCATCTTCTGATTGATGGCGATGGTATCTGCTGTCATGCGTCAATTATAAAACGTTCAGCCCTGCGGCACATTCCACTGATGCGCCGCTGCAAACTCTTGCAGGAAGGCGACGAAACTCTCGGCCGCGGGGGACAGCGCCCGCGCGTTGCGCGTGTAGACGAAGAAGCGCCGCGTCAGCGCCGGCGATTCCAGCGGCCGCATCTGCAAACCATACAGCTGCACCATCTTTTCCGCATACGGCAGGCACACCGTGATGCCCAGCCGCGCATGCACCATGGCCAGCGCGGTGGTCATGAAGGTCACCTCGTTGTACGGGCTCAGCGACTGCTCGCGGAACGACGCGTGCATGTCGCGCAACAGCCGCTCGGTGAACTGTCCCTGCAGCGAGATCAAGGGAAACTCGTTCACATCGGCCCAGGTGATGCGCTTGCGCTGCTCCAGCGGATGGCCGGGCGGATACACCACCACGAAGGGCATCTCAAACAGCGGCTGCGCTTCGATCTCGGCGGTGGTATCGCGGTCCGGGCCGATGCCGAAGTCGGCCTCGCCACTGAACACCCGCGCCGACACCATCTCGACCGGGCTGTCGGCCAGCCACACCTGCACGTCCGGGTAGCGCGCCTTGTAGGCCGCGATCACCTCCGGGATCAGCGTGCAGGACAGCATCTGCGGCGCCGCCACCCGCACCGAACCCTGCTTGAGCGCCTTGCGGCTGGCGATGTCGGCCATGGCGCGGTCCAGGTCCTGCAGCATCTTCTCGAACAGCGGCGTGAGCTCGCGGCCGATCTCCGACAGCTGCGCTTTGCGCGTGGTACGCTCGACGACGCGCACCCCCAGCATCTGCTCCAGCTCCTTGATCTGGCCGCTGAGCGCGGATTGGGTCACATTGAGATGCTCGGCGGCCAGCGTAAAGCTGCCGGTTTTGGCGAGCGCCACCAGGGCGCGCATCTGGCGCAAACTAGGATTCATCGGGAAATCTGATAAGTGGGTTGGAAAATATCGTTTGTATGATATCTGAAATTCGCATTTAATGCGGAATGACTGATCTGGAGACAAGCATGAAAATCAAGCAAATCCACCATGTGGCCTACCGCTGCATCGACGCCAAGCAGACCGTCGAGTGGTACGTCAAACACCTGAACATGAACTTCGTACTGGCCATCGCCGAAGACGAAGTACCGTCCACCAAGGCGCCGGACCCGTACATGCACGTGTTCCTGGACGCCGGCCATGGCAACGTGCTGGCCTTCTTCGAGCTGCCGACCCAGGCGCCGATGGACCGCGACCACAACACCCCGGCCTGGGTGCAGCACCTGGCGATGGAAGTCGAGACCATGGACGAACTGCTGGCCGCCAAGGAGCGCCTGGTCGCCGCCGGCATCAGCGTGATCGGCCCGGTCAACCACACCATCTTCAAATCGATCTACTTCTTCGACCCGAACGGCCACCGCCTCGAATTGGCGGTCAACACCGGCACGCCGGAGATGATGCAGAAGCTCGACGCCGTCAAATGGGAGATGCTGGAAGAGTGGTCGCAGACCCGCAAGGCGCCCAAGCACGCCGCCTGGATGCACGCACCGGAGGTGAAAGCATGAAGCTCGCAACCCTGAAAGACGGCAGCCGCGATGGCCGCCTGGTGGTGGTCAGCCGCGACCTGTCGCGCTACCAGCACGTACCGAAAATCTCCGCCACGCTGCAGCACGCGCTGGACAACTGGGAGCTGGTATCCCCGCGCCTGGAGCAGGTCTACGCCTCGCTGAACGCCGGCGACGCCATCGATACCCATCCGTTCGACCAGCAGTACTGCCACTCGCCGCTGCCGCGCGCCTACCAGTGGGCCGACGGTTCGGCCTACATCAACCACGTTGAGCTGGTGCGCAAGGCGCGCAACGCCGAAGTGCCGGCCTCCTTCTACACCGACCCGCTGATGTACCAGGGCGGCTCGGATAGTTTCATCGGCCCGCGCGATGCTATCTTCGCGCTGTCCGAAGAATGGGGCATCGACCTGGAGGCCGAAGTGGCCGTCATCACCGGCGACGTGCGCATGGGCGCCAGCGTCGGCGACTGCGCAAAAGCGATCCGCCTGGTCATGCTGGTCAACGACGTCTCGCTGCGCAACCTGATCCCGAACGAACTGGCCAAGGGTTTCGGCTTCTTCCAGTCGAAAGCGGCCAGCGCCTTCTCGCCGGTGGCCGTCACGCCGGACGAACTGGGCGCGCACTGGGCCGACACCAAGCTGCACCTGCCGCTGCTGGTCGACCTGAACAAACAACCCTTCGGCAAGCCGAACGCCGGCGACGACATGACCTTCAACTTCGCGCAACTGGTGGCGCACGCCGCCGCCACGCGTGAACTGGCGGCCGGCACCATCATCGGTTCCGGCACGGTGTCGAACAAGCAGGGCAGCCTGCACGGATCGAGCATCGCCAACGGCGGCGTGGGCTACTGCTGCCTGGCCGAAGTGCGCATGTACGAGACCATCGAAAGCGGCAAGCCGCAAACCGGCTTCCTCAAATTCGGCGACAGCGTGCGCATCGAGATGAAGGACGAGCAGGGCGCCAGCATCTTCGGCGCCATCGAGCAAACCGTCACGCACTACCAAGAGCGCAGCTAAAGCATGAAGCTTTATACCTACTTCCGCAGCACTGCGGCCTATCGCGTGCGCATCGCGCTGAACCTGAAAGGCCTGGCCTACGATGCCGTGCCGGTGCACTTGCTGCGCGACGGCGGCGAACAACTGGCCGACTCCTACCGCGCGCTTAATCCGTCGGCGCTGCTGCCGACGCTGGACGACGACGGCAGCGTGATCGGCCAGTCATTGGCCATCATCGAATATCTGGAGGAGACGCGCCCGCAAGTGCCGCTGCTGCCGACCACCGCTGCCGACCGCGCCCGCGTGCGCGCGCTGGCGCTGACGGTGGCTGCGGACACTCACCCGCTGGGCAACCTGCGCGTGTTGAAGTACCTGAAGAACCAGTTGAAGGTGACCGAAGAAGTCAAGCTGGAATGGCAGCAGCACTGGCTGCGCACCGGCATGGCGACGCTGGAGCGCCTGCTGGCCGACGATACGCGCACCGGCCGCTACTGCCACGGCGACACGCCAACGCTGGCCGACTGCTGCCTGGTGCCGCAGGTATTCGGCGCCCAGCGCTTCGGGGTGGACATGGCGCCGTATCCGACCATCATGCGGATCTTCGAGGCCTGCGCCGAGCTGCCGGCCTTCCAGCAGGCGCACCCGTCGCAGCAGCCGGACGCGGAGTAAGCAAGCACCCCGTACGCCTAAGCGATACGCATGCCGCGCCACTTAGGGGTCGGACCCCGTACGGGGTCCGACCCCGTTGGTCGTGCGGGGTAATCAGGCGCTGACCACGCGGTCGCGCCCTTGGTGCTTGGCCTGATACAGCGCCTTGTCGGCGCGCGAGATCAGCGACGAGGCGCTGTCCGGTGCTCCTTCCGGCGCCGACGCCGCCACGCCGATGCTGACGGTGAGCGTAATCAGTTCACCGTTGTCGCCCTCGATGCGCAGGTCGGCGACGTCGCAGCGCAGCCGCTCGGCGGCGCCGCTGGCGACATTGATTTCGGTCTCCGGCATCAACAGCACGAACTCCTCGCCGCCGAAGCGCGACGCCATGTCGATATTGCGCATGCCGCCGGCCAGCGCCTTGGCGACGGCCACAATGGCGCGGTCGCCGGCCTCGTGGCCATAGACGTCGTTGACGTTCTTGAAGTGGTCGATGTCGACCATCAGCAGCGACAGCGGATGCTTGAAGCGGCGGCTGCGTTCCAGCTCCTTGTTGATCTGCTCCGTCATGCGGCGGCGGTTGCCGATGCCGGTTAGTGGATCGGTGGTGGCCAGCTGTTCCAGCTTGGTGTTGGCGATCATCAGCTCCAGCGTGCGTTGCATCACCCGCGCTTCCAGCTGGTTGCGTTCATCGTGCAGCGCGGACAGTGTTTGGCGGCGCCCGCGCAGCGCGACGATCAGCGCCGAAATCAAGATCCCTTCCAGCACGATCAGCGTGGCGCCGGCCAGTATCTGCCACAAGTATTCCTCGAACACGCTGCGCGGGCGGTTGAGCCATTGCGCCGTCGGCGGAATGTTCTGCAAGTGGAAGCGCTGTGCGGCGCCGTAGTCGAACAGGTAGCCGGGGATGCCGGCGATATCGGGCTTCTGCTGCATCAGGATGGCGGCGATGGCGCGGCCTATGCGCTCGGCGCTGACCACGTAGCCGCCGACCACGCCGGGCACCACGATGGCCTCCCAGTTGGTGAACACCGGCACCTGCGTGGTGGCCGCCAGCTTGCGCGCGATGTCCACCGGCCGGCGCCGCTCCCCGGTGACGTCGTGGTAGGTGGGCAGCAGGAAGATGGCGCTGCCGGGCCGCAGCAGCGCGGCCAGGCGGAAGATCTCGTCGTAGCTGAGTTGATCCCAGTATTCGAAGCGCATTTGCTTGTCGTAGCCGGCGGCCGCCTTGCGCATGCCGGTCACGGATTCCTGCATGCGTTCCGTGCTGTCGCCGATCACCACCACGTGCCGCACGTCCGGCGCCACTTGCGGGATGATGCCGATGGCGCGGTCGAAATCCGCATGGACCTGGTAGGCTATGCCGTCGGACGGCGTCCAGTCCAGTCGTCCATGGTTGACGTAGTGGCGCGGCACGCCTCGGAACAGGTCGGGACGCTCGCTGAGGAAGCGCGCCGCCACGTAGTTCTCGGTGATGATGGCGTCGAACTTGATGTTGGCATACTTGGTGCGCAGGTACTGCTCCATACCGGCCTGCGCCTGCTCGTCGCCGACGCGCACGGCGTCGAAGCGTTCTTCGAAAATACCCAGCGCGGAAGTCAGGTTTTTGTCCGCCAGTTCGGTCGTTAAACCCTTGTTGATCAGGCGCTGCCAGGCCGACGCGGAATCGGAACCCAGCGAATACAGCACCAGCACCTTGCGCTCACCGGCGGCCCATGCGGGCGCCGCCAGCATCGACATCAGCAGGGCACAGCAAAGCAGTAGCCGGCGCCAGAATTGGCGTGGCCCGGTTCCGTGCGCGGCAGGTGGATGATCCTTGTGCGGCATGGTCGGCTGTGATTCCGAAGGCAAAAATGGCGTATGCGGCGAAATTTGCATTCAGGCAAGTCTAGCATGCTTTCTTTCACTATTGTTTAGTCATGCGGCGCGCAAGGCGTCGACGATTTTCATGCGGGCCGCGCGCAGCGCCGGCAGGAAGCCGCCGACCATGCCCATCGCCAGCGAAAACATGAGCGTTTTGACCACGATCGCCGGCGTCAGGCGGAAGCCGAAGGCCAGCTCGGAGAAGGACTGGAAATTGGTGGTCGAGAAGGACAGGAACTGCATCAGCGAGGCGCAGGCCAGGCCCAGTGCGCCGCCCAGCACCGCCAGCAGCATCGACTCCGCCAGGAAGGCGGCCAGGATGCTGCGGCGCTGGAAGCCCAGCGCGCGCAAGGTGCCGATCTCGCCGACGCGGTTGGCGACCGAGGCGTACATGGTGATGGTGGCGCCTATCATCGCGCCGATCGAGAAGATGATCGACAGGATCAGCCCTAGCACGCTGATGAAGGTGGACAGCGCCTTCGACTGGTCGGAGTAGAAGGTCTGTTCGCGCTTGGCGTCCAGCGTCAGGCGCTGGTCGGCTTCGATGTCTCTCTTGAAGCCGTCGAACAGCGAGGTGTCGGCCAGCCGCAGCACCATGGCCGAATAGGCGTTGCGGCGGAAGGCCGGCATCAGCTGGTCGGCGTCGCCCCAGATCTCGGAATCGAAGCCGCTGTTGCCGGCGTCGAACAGGCCGACCACGGTCCACTGGCGCTGGCCGAAGCGCAGCGTCTCGCCGATGCCGGCGCCCTCGAAGCGGCGCGCGATGCTGGCGCCGGCGATGATCTCGGAAGCGCCGGGACGGAACATGCGGCCCGCCGTCAGCTTGACTTGCGGCCGCAGCATCAGTCCGCGCGGCGAAATGCCGCGGATGATGACGTTGGACGGCTTGGCCGAGCCGCGCTTGTTGAGCGAGATCAGCACCACCGTTTCCTTCGACAGCAAGGGCTGGCCATCGGCGCCGAGTGCGATGGCCGGGTGGCTGGAGGCGATGTTGGCCTGGGTGCGGTCTACGCCGCTCTGCACTTCGGTGGCGGCCGAACGGCGGATCAGGATCACGTTGTCGTATTCGCCGGTGGTGACCATGGTGTTGCGCAGGCCTTCGTCCAGCATCAGCACCGTGGCGAACACGAACACCACCAGCGCCAGGCCGGCGCCGGTCAGCGCGGTGGTCAGGCGGCGCGCCCACAGGTTGCGGGCCACGTAGGACAGGGGAATCTTCAACCTATGCTCCTCAAGCCGTCGACGATGTTGATGCGCACCGCCCGTATCGTCGGCGCGATGGCGGCGACGGCGCCGATGGCCAGCGCGGCCAGCACCTGCTGGATCACCGTCAGCTGCGACACTTCAAACACCGGGAACATGGTGCCCATCACCTTGCCGAGGAAGCTCGCGAACGGGAACAGGATGACGATGCCGATCGCCGCGCCGATCGCCGACAGCAGCAGCGATTCGCCCAGGATCATCAGCGTCAGGAAGCCGGGGCCGAAGCCCAGCGCCTTCAGCGTGGCGTATTCGCCCAGCCGCTCGCGCGCGCTCATGGCCATGGTGTTGGCCATCACCGCCGCGATAATGATGATGACCACGAACGACACCACGCGGATCGCCACCACGATCGCTTCGGACATCGACACGAAGCCCAGTTGGAAGGCCTTCTCGGTCTCGGTCAGCGTCTCGGCCAGCGAGTTGGCGAACTCCTTGTCGACGGCGGCGGAAATGGCGGCGGCGTTCTCCGGCTGGTCGATCTGCACCACGTACACGCCGATCTGGTTGGAGCGGCGCGGCGCCACCTTCTTCATCGTCTCGTTGACGTAGTCCCAGTGGAAGAACAGGGTGGAGGTGTTGGTGGTGCTTTGCTTGCCGTCGTAGATGCCACGCACCACCAACTCCCAGTTGCCGGGGTAGATGGTGCCCTTGAGCGGAATGATGTCGCCGACCTTGAAGCCATATTGGTCGGCCAGCTTGCGGCCGACGATGCAGCCCTTGCGGTCCTTGAGGAAGGCGGCGCGGTCGTCCGGCGGCAGCAGGTAGTCGGGATAGATGTTCAGGTAGCTGTCGCCGGAGATGGCGAACTGCGCGAAGAAGTTCTTCGGATCCTTGTACGTGCCCTGGAACCAGTTGGCGAAGCCGACGCCGGATACGCCCGGCACCGCGCGGATGCGCGCCTGGTAGGACAACGGCAGCGGGAACACCAGCGAGGTCTTGTTGCGCGTGACCAGCGTGGTGTTGGACGCACCCTCGGCGCCGGCATACCACGCGTCGACCACAGTTTGCAGCAGGCCGAAGGAAAAGATCGCCACCACCAGGCCGAGTATGGTCAGCGAGGTGCGCAGCTTGTGGCGCATGGAGTTCTTGAAGATCAGCCGCAGCGTGTACATGGTGCTAGGCCGTAGCGGCAGGTTCGCCGGCGATCAATTCGCCTTTTTCGAGATGGACCATGGTGCGCGCCTGCGCCGCCGCGTTGGCGTCGTGCGTGACCATGATGATGGTCTTGCCCAGCTGCTGGTTCAGCTGCTGGAGCAGGGCCAGGATCTCGGAGGCCGAATTGCGATCCAGGTCGCCGGTGGGCTCGTCGGCCACGATGATCGTCGGATCGGTGACGATGGCGCGGGCGATGGCCACGCGCTGCTGCTGGCCGCCGGACAGTTCGTTCGGCGTGTGGTCCATGCGGTCGGCCAGGTTGACCATCTCCAGCGTCAGCTCGACGCGCTCGCGCCGTTCGCGGCGCGACAGGGGCGTAAGCAGCAGCGGCAGTTCGACGTTCTCAAACGCCGACAGCACCGGCATCAGGTTGTAGAACTGGAAGATGAAGCCGACGTTGGTGGCGCGCCAGCGCGCCAGGTCGGTCTCGCCCATGCCTGCGATATCGAGGCCGGCTATGCGCAGCACGCCGCGGTCCGGCTTGTCGATGCCGGCGATGAGGTTGAGCAGCGTGCTTTTGCCGGAGCCGGAAGGGCCCATCAGCGCCGTGAAATCGCCGGCCGGTATCGCCAGGCTGATATCGCGCAGCACCTCCACCACCTGGTCGCCGCGACGGTAGGACTTGACCAGGTGCTCTATCAGTACCAGTGGCTCGCTCATTATTTTTTCGCCAGGCTGACCGGGGCGCCGTCGTGCAGCTTGGCGTCCGGCGTCATTACCAGCTTGTCGCCGGGTTTGACGCCTTTGATTTCGACCAGCTCTCCGATCTTGCGGCCCTGCGTGACGGCCACCTGCCTGACCTTGTCGCCATCGACCACGAACACCACGGTCTTGCCGTCGCGCGTGGCGAGGGCGGCGGCCTGCACGGCGGTGACGGCCTGCTTGTCCTCGGGCGGAACGGCCTTCGACAGGAAGGCCACCTTGGCGCTCATGTCCGGCAGCACGCGCGGATCGCGGTCGACAAAGCGCACCTTGACCAGCAAGGTCGCCTTGCTGCGGTCCATGGTCGGCACCATGCGCGAGACGGTGCCGGCCAGGTGCAGTTCGGGGAAGGCGTCGAGCAGGATTTCGGTAGGCTGGTCGACGCGGATTTTGCTGAGGTTCGATTCGGAGACATCGGCCTCCACCTCCAGCGTATCCATGTCGGCGATGGTGACTACCGCGCCCTTGCTGTCGGCGGCGGAGGAGAAGGGCGTGATGTTGTCGCCGACGTTGGCGTTCTTGGTCAGGATCACGCCGTCGAAGGGAGCGCGTATCACGGTCTGGTCCAGCGCCACCTGCGCGGCCTGCGCGTTGGCCCTGGCGGCGGCGATACCGGCGTTGTAGCCGGAGATGTTGGCCTTGGCCTTGTTCAGCCGCGCGTGCGCGGTGTCGTAGGCGGAGGCGGTGATGAATTTCTGGCTGAGCAGCTCTGCGGTGCGTTTGAAGTTGGCCTGCGCATCCAGTAGTTCGGCCTGGCCCTGTTCCAGGTTGGCCTGCGCCACCTTGATGTTAGCCTGCGCCAGGCCCAGCGAGGCGCTGACGTCGCGGTTTTCCAGCCGTGCGATGACCTCGTCCTTTTTGACCTTGCTGCCCTCGAGCACGCCCAGCCACTCCAGCCGGCCGGTGGCCTTGGACGATAGCGCCGCCTTGCGCTGCGCCACCACGTAGCCGGTAGCATTGAGCAGCGTGTAGCTCTGCGCCGGATAGGTCTGCGCCACGGTCACGGTTTCCACGCTGGTCTTGCCGCTGAACTGGCCCATGGCGACCTTGCCGCCTATGCCGATGGCGATCACCACCACCGCGATCTTGATCCATCGGCGACGCCTGGAGCGCTGCCCCTGAACCTGCAGGGTTGCACCTCGTTCAATTTTCAGCCGGGAAATATCAGGAGTCGCCACGAAAGCCTCACAGGAAAGCAGAAAAGTTAACAAGAAGTTCAGCAAATAGTGCGGGAAAATCGGGATCGCTGCAAGTTGATTTGCAGTAACGCCGCAGTCGCGCCGAGCTGGACGCATGGCTTCTCTGCTGTCATGCGTGCGGTGAGGTACATACGCTGGTGGTCGCCTGTGACAGCATGGAACTTTGGTAATTGCCGGGCCCGCTATGACCACCATGCCGCACGATGCCGCGTCGCTGAAGTTGCTGACGGAGATGCAAAAGGATTCCTTCGAATACTTCATTCACGAAACCAATCCATCCAACGGCCTGATACGCGACAAGACCGAACCGGGCTGGCCGGCCAGTATCGCCGCCGTCGGCATGGCGTTGACGGCCTACACGATAGGCGTCGAGCGTGGCTGCATGCCGCGCTCGGAAGCCGTGTCGCGCACGCTGACCACCTTGCGTTTCTTCGCCAACAGTGAGCAGAGCAACGCGCCCGGCGCCACCGGCCACAAGGGCTTCTACTATCATTTCCTCGACATGGAGAGCGGGGCGCGCGCATGGAAGTGCGAGCTGTCCAGCATCGACACCGCGCTGCTGATCGCCGGCATGCTGACGGCGGCCGAGTATTTCAGCGGTGCGTCGCCGGGCGAGGGCGAGATCCGCGAACTGGCGCACATGCTGTACCGGCGCGTGGACTGGCAGTGGATGCGCCGCCGCAACGCGTTGCTATGCCACGGCTGGAAGCCGGAAAGCGGTTTCCTGCGCTGGCACTGGGAAGGCTACGACGAGGCGCTGATCCTGTACGTGCTGGCGCTGGGTTCGCCGACATATCCGATCGGGCGCGACAGCTACGACGCCTGGGCCAGCAGCTACGAATGGAAAACGGTGCACGGCATCGACTACCTGTATGCGGGGCCGCTGTTCATCCATCAGATGTCACACATCTGGCTGGACCTGCGCGGCATCCGTGACGACTTCATGCGCGAGCACGACCTGGACTACTTCGAGAACAGCCGACGCGCGGCCTACGTGCAGCAGCGCTACGCGATCGAGAATCCGATGGGCTTCCCCGAGTACGGCGAACTATGCTGGGGCATCACGGCCAGCGACGGACCCGGCCCGACCACCCGCAAGATCGACGGCGTGCAGCGCAAGTTCTACGACTACGTGGGGCGGGGCGCGCCGTACGGCCCGGACGACGGCACCTTGGCGCCGTGGGCGGTGGCGGCTTCGTTGCCGTTCGCGCCGGAGATCGTCCTGCCCAGCATCGCCCATTATCAGGGCATGCAGCTGTGCGAGAGCAATCCCTACGGCTTCAAGGCCTCGTTCTCGACGATTTTTCATCTGTGCGAGAAGGGTTGCCGGCGCTGGGTGTCGCCTTACCACTTCGGCATCAACGAAGGGCCGACCGTCATCATGGTGGAAAACCATCTAAACGATTTCCCCTGGAGCCTGCTGCGCCGGAACACCTACCTGCGCAACGGCCTGCTGAGCGCCGGCTTCACCGGCGGCTGGCTGGACGGCCAATAATTCCAGCTCATTGGGCAAGAACAAGGATCGGCGATACAATCTCGCCTTTCCCCAAAAGTTTTTTCTCATGACGATCCCGACTTCGATCCTCGATGCGCTGGCGCGCGCAGATGCTTCCTGGCGTCCATTGCTGGTGCAAGGACTGGAGGCCATGATGGCCGCCACGCCCGACTACCTGCCGCAATTGGCCAACGACCAGTACCTGCCGACCGAGCAGCGCCTGTTCGCCGCCTTCGCGCTGCCGCTGGATAAAGTGCGCTTTGTATTAGTCGGTGAAGGCCCGTATCCGCGCGCCGAGAGCGCCACCGGCGTCTGCTTCATGGACGGCGCGGTCGGCAGCCTGTGGTCGGACGAGGAGGGGGGCGGCCTGTCCAAGCCGGTCAATAAAGCCACCTCGCTGCGCAACTTCATGAAGATGCTGCTGGTGGCCGACGGCCAGCTGTCGCTGGACAACACCGCCGGCGAAGCGATGGTGGCCGTCGCCGCCCGCGCCCGCAGCGGATCGGGCAGCCACATCCAGACCCTGGCCGACATGCAACAGAAATTGATCCAACAGGGGTTTTTGCTGCTGAATGCCTCGCTGGTGTTCCGCAGCCACGTCGCCCCGGCCAAGGATGCCAAAGCCTGGCTGCCGTTCTTCGAGACCGTGATGGCCGGCTTGGCCGCGCAGGCGTCCACGACGCCGACCATGGTTTTATGGGGAAAGATCGCTGAGTTGCTGAGCAAGTTGCCGGTAATGAAGGAGTTCTCGCAGATCGTGGCAGAGCACCCTTACAACCTAAGCTTCATCGGCAATCAGGACATGCACCAGCTATTTAAGCCGATGGAGTTGTTGAAACGCTAAGCAACCCTTTGGGCGCAAGGGCCTCCGGGCAAACTTTGTTAAAGTTTGGTATACTTGACTAAATCGATCAACTAATCAGCTCTTTGCAACACTGTGATTAGCGACAAGGTCGATATTTTAACCCAGTTGAACCGAGGTAGTGATGCGTCTGACCACCAAAGGCCGTTTTGCTGTGACTGCGATGATCGATCTGGCTTTGCGCCAAGGCAAAGGCCCGGTCACGCTCTCCGGCATCAGCCAGCGCCAGGCCATTTCGCTGTCCTACCTGGAACAGTTGTTCGGCAAGCTGCGCCGCCATGAGATCGTCGAATCGATCCGCGGTCCGGGCGGCGGCTACAGTCTGGCGCGCCGCGCCGACAAGGTCACCGTTGCCGACATCATCATCGCCGTCGATGAGCCGCTTGATGCGACCCAGTGCGGCGGCAAGGAAAATTGCCACGGCGCGGATGCCGCCAGCGGCGCGCGCTGCATGACCCATGAACTGTGGGCCACGCTGAACGAAAAAATGGTGGATTACCTGGATTCCGTGTCGCTGCAGGATCTGGTCGATCAACAGAAGCAAAAGAATGCTGAACAAAACGTGGTCGTGATGCACCGTAACCACGCCGCGCTTGGTTAAGAGAAATAAATAACGGAGTAACCCAGATGAACGCCCCTGAAAAAAATATCGCGCCAGTGAAGTTCCAGACCGCCCCGCATTTCCCGATCTACATGGACTACTCGGCCACCACGCCGATCGATCCACGCGTCGCCGACATGATGATTCCTTACCTGCGCGAGCAGTTCGGCAATCCGGCATCGCGCAGCCACATGTACGGCTGGACCGCGGAAAAGGCAGTGGAAGAGGCGCGCGGCCACGTCGCCGCCCTGGTCAACGCCGACCCGCGCGAAATCATCTGGACCTCCGGCGCCACCGAATCGAACAACCTGGCGATCAAGGGTGCGGCCCAGTTCTACAAGACCAAGGGCAAGCACATCATCACCGTCAAGACCGAGCACAAGGCGGTGCTGGACACGGTGCGCGAACTGGAACGCCAGGGTTTTGAAGCGACCTACCTGGAACCGCAGGACAACGGCCTGATCACCATCGAGCAGCTGACCGCCGCGATCCGTCCGGACACCATCCTGATCTCCGTCATGCTGGTCAATAACGAAATCGGCGTGATCCAGCCGATCGACGAAATCGGCGCGCTGTGCCGCTCGAAAGGCATCATCTTCCACTGCGACGCCGCGCAAGCGACCGGCAAGCTGGTGATCGACCTGCAAAAAACCAAGGTCGACCTGATGACCTTCACCGCGCACAAAACCTACGGTCCTAAGGGCGTGGGCGCGCTGTACGTCTGCCGCAAGCCGCGCGTGCGCATCGAAGCGCAAATGCACGGCGGCGGCCACGAGCGTGGCCTGCGCTCCGGCACCCTGCCTACCCACCAGATCGTCGGCATGGGCGAAGCCTTCCGCCTGGCCAAAGTGGAAATGGACAGCGAGATCACCCGCATCAAGGGCCTGCGCGACCGCCTGGCCACTGGCCTGCAAGAGATCGAAGAAACCTACATCAACGGCGACATGGAACACCGTGTGCCGCACAACCTGAACGTCAGCTTCAACTACGTCGAAGGCGAGTCGCTGATCATGGCCGTGAAAGACCTGGCCGTATCGTCCGGTTCGGCCTGCACCTCGGCCTCGCTGGAACCATCGTATGTGCTGCGCGCGCTGGGTCGCAGCGACGAGCTGGCGCACAGCTCGATCCGTTTCACCATCGGCCGTTTCACCACCGAAGAGGACATCGACTTCGCCATCAACCTGATGAAGTCCAAGGTACACAAACTGCGTGAGCTGTCGCCACTGTGGGACATGTTCAAAGAAGGCATCGACATCAGCTCGATCCAATGGGCAGCCCACTAATTTTTAAGATACAGAAAATACAGGAGCACCAAAATGGCTTACTCGGAAAAAGTGTTGGACCACTACGAAAATCCACGCAACGTGGGCGCGTTCGAAAAGGGCGATGACAGCGTTGGCACCGGCATGGTCGGTGCACCGGCTTGCGGCGACGTGATGAAGCTGCAAATCAAGGTCGGCGCCGATGGCCTGATCGAAGATGCGAAGTTCAAGACCTACGGCTGTGGTTCGGCCATCGCTTCCAGCTCGCTGGTGACCGAATGGGTCAAGGGCAAGACGCTGGATCAGGCGCTGGCCATCAAGAACACCCAGATCGCTGAAGAACTGGCGCTGCCGCCAGTGAAAATCCACTGCTCGATCCTGGCGGAAGACGCCATCAAGGCAGCGGTACTGGACTACCAGACCAAGCACCCAGTCGCAGCGTAACCCAGTCATTCCCGCGAAAGCGGGAATCCATGCCGAGCCGGATACGGCCAGTGAGCATGGGTTCCCGCCTGCGCGGGAACGACGTAGGAGAATCAAATGGCAATCACCCTGACCGAAAAAGCAGCCAAGCATATCAACCGCTACATCGAACGCCGTGGTAAAGGCGTCGGTTTGCGTTTCGGCGTGCGTACCACCGGCTGCTCGGGCCTGGCCTACAAGCTGGAATATGTGGACGAAATCGCCGACGAGGACAGTGTCTTCGAATCGCACGGCGTCAAGGTATTCGTCGATCCGAAAAGCCTGCCGTACATCGACGGCACCGAGCTCGATTTCGCGCGCGAAGGCTTGAACGAAGGCTTCAAGTTCCATAACCCGAACGAGAAAGACGCTTGCGGTTGCGGCGAAAGCTTCCGCATCTGATAAGCCATGCAAAATCACTTTGAGCTGTTCAATCTGCCGCAGCAGTTTGCCGTGGACGCGGAGGCGCTGGACGGCGCCTACCGCGACGTGCAGGGCCGCGTCCATCCCGACAAGTTCGTCAATGCCACCGACGCCGAAAAGCGCGTCGCCATGCAGTGGGCCACCCGCGCCAACGAAGCCTATCAGACCCTGAAAAATCCGCAGAAGCGCGCGCAGTACCTGTGCGAGCTCAATGGCGTCGATTTGCAGACCGAGTCGAATACGGCGATGCCGATGGCCTTCCTGATGCAGCAGATGGAATGGCGCGAAGAACTGGGCGACGCCCGCGCCGCCAAGGACAGCGACGCGCTGGAAGCGCTGGACAAGCAGCTGCGCAACGAACGCAAGGCGCGCCTGGCGGAGATCGAAACGCAGATCGACGGCGGCGATTTCCACGCGGCGGCGCAAGGCGTGCGCGCCCTGATGTTTTTAGAAAAATTCAAAGAAGAAATAGAGCATAGCTTCACAGCGCTCGAAGACAACTAACAAACCCGGGGTCAGGTCCCCCATTTGAGCATGACCTCGGCTGTCCAAGCGAGGTCATGCTCAAATGGGGGACCTGACCCCGGATTAAAGGCATCGAAATGGCACTTCTGCAAATTTCCGAACCAGGCATGTCCACCGCACCGCACCAGCATCGGCTGGCGGTCGGTATCGACCTGGGCACCACCAATTCGCTGGTCGCCACTGTGCGCAACAGCATTCCAGAAGTGCTGAACGATGAAGATGGCCGCCCGTTGCTGCCGTCCGTGGTGCGCTACCTGCCGAACGGCCATGCCAACATCGGCTACAAGGCGCAGGCCGCGCAGACCACCGATCCGAAGAACACCATCGTTTCCGTCAAGCGCTTCATGGGGCGCGGCCTGGCCGACATCGCCTACGCGGAAAACATGCCCTACGATTTCCAGGACACCCCTGGCATGGTGCAGCTGAAGACCATCGCCGGCGTCAAGAGCCCGGTCGAGATCTCCGCGCAGATCCTGGCCACGCTGCGCCAGCGCGCGGAAGATTCGCTGGGCGACGATCTGGTGGGCGCGGTCATCACCGTGCCGGCTTACTTCGACGACGCGCAGCGCCAGGCCACCAAGGATGCGGCGCAACTGGCCGGCATCAACGTGCTGCGCCTGCTGAGCGAGCCTACCGCCGCCGCCATCGCCTACGGCCTGGATAACGGTTCGGAAGGGCTGTACGCGGTCTACGACCTTGGTGGCGGCACCTTCGATATCTCCATCCTCAAGCTGAGCAAGGGCGTGTTCGAAGTACTGTCCACTGGCGGCGATTCCGCGCTGGGCGGCGACGACTTCGACCACCGTCTGTTCTGCTACATCCACCAGCAGGAAAAACTGGCGCCGCTGTCGGACGAAGACACCGCCGTGCTGATGGTCAAGGCGCGCGAAGCCAAAGAGCAGCTGTCGAACAAAAACGATGTGACCGTCGACGCCATCCTCGGCTCCGGCGAAGAAGTGCATCTGAAGATCACCGCCGAGACCTTCCAGGAGATCACCAAGCACCTGATCGACAAGACCATGAAGGCCATCAAGAAGGCTTTGCGCGACGCGAATGTCGATGCGGACGACGTCGACGGCGTGGTCATGGTCGGCGGCGCGACGCGCATGCCGCACGTGCAGCGCGCGGTCAGCGAATACTTCCACACCATCCCGCACGCGAACATCGATCCGGACAAGGTGGTGGCGCTGGGCGCGGCGGTGCAGGCCAATCTGCTGGCCGGCAATCGCGCGCCGGGCGACGACTGGCTGCTGCTGGACGTGATCCCGCTGTCGCTGGGCATCGAGACCATGGGCGGCCTGGTCGAGAAGATCATCCCGCGTAACTCGACCATCCCTTGCGCCCGCGCGCAGGAGTTCACCACCTTCAAGGATGGCCAGACCGCGCTGGCGGTGCACGTGCTGCAAGGCGAGCGTGAGCTGGTGTCCGACTGCCGTTCGCTGGCGCGCTTCGAGCTGCGCGGCATTCCGCCGATGGTGGCCGGCGCCGCGCGCATCCGCATCACGTATCAAGTTGATGCGGATGGCTTGCTGTCGGTGTCCGCGCGCGAGCTGCGCTCCGGCGTCGAAGCGTCGATCATCGTCAAGCCGGCCTATGGCCTGGGTGACGACGACGTCGCGCGCATGCTGCAGGATTCGTACAAATCGGCCGATACCGACATGGTCGCCCGCGCACTGCGCGAAGAGCAGGTCGAGGCCGAGCGCATCTTGCTGGCCACGCAATCGGCGCTGGACGAAGACGCATCCCTGCTGAGCGACGAAGAACGCGCGGCGGTCGACCTATTGATGAACAAGGTGCGCGACGTGGTCGCCCAGTCGCAGACCGGCGCCGTCGATCACGCGGCGGTGAAGTCCGCCGTCGAAGCGCTGGCCAACGGCACCGAAGAATTCGCATCGCGCCGCATGGATCGCAGCGTGCGCAGCGCACTGGCCGGCAAGACGCTGGACCAGGTAGTTTAAGGCGCCGCACGTCATTCCCGCGCACGCGGGAATCCATGCTGAGCTGACTGAATCGCGCCCCTATGGGCTCCCGCTTTCGCGGGAGCGACGGCGGGGCCCATTAAATGTAGAGGTATCAAGTGCCACAAATCGTATTCCTGCCCCACGAAAAACTGTGCCCGGACGGCGCCGTCGTCGAAGCCGAAGTCGGCAAGACGCTGTGCGACATCATGCTCGAAAATGACATCCACATCGAGCACGCCTGCGAGAAGTCCTGCGCCTGCACCACCTGCCACGTGCTGGTGCGTGAAGGCTTCAACTCGCTGAGCGAAGCCAGCGAAAACGAAGAAGATCAGCTGGACAAGGCCTGGGGCCTGGAAGCCGTGTCGCGCCTGTCGTGCCAGGCGGTGGTGGCGGACGAAGACCTGGTCATCGAGATCCCGAAATACACCATCAATCACGCAAGCGAAGGCGGGCACTGATATGAAATGGACCGACATCACCGCGATTGCGGAAGCGCTCTACGATAAGCACCCGGACATCGATCCGCTGACTATCCGCTTCACTGATCTGCACAACTGGATCGTCGACCTCGAAGAGTTCGACGACGACCACTCGCGCGGCGGTGAAAAAGTCCTTGAAGCGGTTCAGCAGGCGTGGATCGATGAAGCCAAGTAAGCAAACGACCAAGATCGGCGCCACCGTCACCGGCGCCGACAACATGCCGGAAATCCGCGAAGGCCAGACCGTCGCGCTGCTGCAAGAGCTGCACATCCTTACCCGCGACGGCAAGATGAACCAGGACAGCCGCCGCAAGCTGAAACAGGTCTACCACCTGTACCAGTTCATCGAGCCGCTGCTGAAGGAAGTGCTGGCCGAGAAGGAAAGCGTATCGCTGGTCGATCATGGCGCCGGCAAGTCCTACCTCGGTTTCATCATCTACGACCTGTTCTTCAAGGCGCTGGGCGATAACTCGCACATCTACGGCATCGAAACCCGCGAAGAGCTGGTGGCGCGTTCGCAGGAACTGGCCAAGCAGTTCAAGTTCCCCGGCATGTCCTTCCTGCCGCTGTCGGTGGCCGAGTCCACCGAATCGAAGCTGCTGCCGGACCAGATCGACGTCGTCACCGCGCTCCACGCCTGCAACACGGCGACCGATGACGCCATCCACTTCGCGCTGAAGAAGAAGGCCAAGTACATGGTGCTGGTGCCGTGCTGCCAGGCGGAAGTCGCGACGGTGCTGAAGAAGAACAAGGGCAAGTCGCTGGCCAAGTCCGCGCTGACCGAGATCTGGCGCCACCCGATCCACACGCGCGAATTCGGCAGCCAGATCACCAACGTGCTGCGCTGCCTGCAACTGGAGGCGCACGGCTATCACGTCAACGTGACCGAGCTGGTAGGCTGGGAGCACTCGATGAAGAATGAGCTGATCATCGCCACGTACAAGAACCTGCCGCGCCAGCGACCATCGGAGCGTTTGCAGGAAGTGCTGGAGACATTGGGGCTGGAGGAGATGGGCAACCGTTTCTTCACGGAGCAGGTAGCAAAACAGTAAATCAACAAAGGGTGATGGAACGATGAGTGAGCTGAACGAAAAATGGTTGGACCTCCGCAGCGACACCATCACCCGCCCCAGCGCGGCGATGCGCGCCGCGATGAACGCAGCGGACGTCGGCGACGATGTCTACGGCGATGATCCCACCGTCAACCGCCTGCAGGAATACACGGCCGACTTGTTCGGCTACGAGGACGCGCTGTTCGCGCCGTCCGGCACGCAGAGCAATCTGCTGGCGTTGCTGGCCCACTGCGGCCGCGGCGACGAATACCTGGTCGGGCAGGAAGCCCATACCTACCGCTACGAAGGCGGCGGCGCTGCGGTGCTGGGTAGTATCCAGCCGCAGCCCATCATCAACCAGCCTGACGGCAGCATCGCGCTGGCCGACATCGCAGCCTACATCAAGCCGGACGATTTCCACTTTGCGCGCACCAAGCTGCTGGCGTTGGAAAACACCATCGGCGGCCGCGTGCTGGGTCTCGACTACCTTAAGCAGGCGACCACGCTGGCGCACGAGCGCGGCCTGGCCACGCACCTGGACGGCGCGCGCGTCTGCAACGCCGCCGTCAAGCTGGGTGTGAGCCCGCGCGCGGCAGTGGCGGGCTTCGATTCCGTTTCGGTGTGCCTGTCCAAAGGACTGGGCGCGCCGATCGGCTCCGTCCTGTGCGGCAGCAAGCCGTTGATCGCCGAGGCCAAGCGCTGGCGCAAGATGCTGGGCGGCGGCATGCGCCAGGCCGGCATGATCGCGGCGGGCGGCATGTACGCCTTGCAGCACAACTTCGAGCGGCTGGCGGAAGACCATGACAACGCCACTTACTTCGCGAGCGAACTGGCCAAGCTGAAAGGCATCCAGGTCAGCACGCCGCAAACCAATATTTTCTACGTCGATATCCCGGCCGATACCTGTCGTGCCTTGAACGACGTGCTGCAACTGACCCGCATACGTGTATCGATGTCGCCGCACCTGCGCATCGTTACGCACATGGATGCATCGCGCGAGGACATCGACCGCGCCATTACCGTTTTTGGAGATTTCTTCGGATGACCGATACCACCACTGATAACAGCATCCGCCTGGCCAAGCGCCTGTCGGAGATGCGCCCATGCTCGCGCCGCGAAGCCGAACTCTATATCGAGGGCGGTTTCGTCAGCGTCGATGGCGTTGTGGTGGAAGAAGCGGGCGCCCGCGTGACGATGGAGCAGCAGATCGAGGTCGCACCCGACGCCACGCTGCTGGAGATCCTGCCGGTGACGATCCTGCTGCACAAACCGGTGGGCGCCAACGGCGGCATCGGCAAGGACGGCTCGCCGGCGGTGCATCTGCTGAACGCCGCCTCGCTGACGCGCTCCGCGCCGGGCCAGCGCTTCCTCAAGCGCCACCTGGTCAACCTGACCCTGACCAATCCGCTGGAGACGCATGCCAGCGGCCTGCTGGTGTTCACGCAGGACTTCCGCGTCAGCCGCAAACTGGTCGACGAAGCGGCCAAGATCGAGCACGAGATCATCGCCGAGGTGACCGGCACCATCGTGGAAAACGGCCTGGCGCTGCTGAACCACGGCCTGCCGTTCAACGGCAAGCCGCTGCCGCCGATGAAGGTCAGCTGGCAAAACGAGAACCGCCTGCGCTTCGCGCCGAAGAATCCCAAGCCGGGCCAGATCGAACATATGTGCAAAATGGTCGGCCTGACCGTGGTGTCGCTGAAGCGCATCCGCATCGGACGCATCGCGATGTCCAGCCTGCCGGTAGGCGAGTGGCGCTACCTGCAGGATCACGAGCGCTTCTGATTATTTCGCGGTGGTCTGCGACAGGATGAAGGCGTAGGTATCGGCCGACTCCGCATCCTGTTGCGCGCGGGTCGAGCCCATGCCGTGGCCGGCGTCGAAGTCCACCCGCAGTATCACCGGCTTGCCGCTGGCCGTGGCCGACTGCAGGCGCGCCGCCATCTTCGCCGGATGGAACGGCGCCACGCGCGGATCGGTCACACCGGTGGTCAGCATGATGGCCGGGTACTTCGTGCCGTCGACCACCTGCTGATAGCTGTCGATGCTCTTCAGCGCCTTGAAGCCGGCAGGATCGGCAATCGCACCCCACTCAGGCTCTTCGCCGTAGCCGTTCTGCTCCGCCACGTAGCGCAGCGGATTGTGCCAACCCACTCCCGATACCACCGCCGCAAACAGGTCCGGCCGCTCTTCCAGCGCGCGGCCCATGGTGATGCCGCCGGCCGAACGGCCGCCGATCGCCAGATGCTGCGGCGAGGTGTAGCCGTTGGCGTTCATGTCCTCGCACACGGCGATCAGGTCGCGCCAGGTGTTTGGTTTGTTTTCCAGCTGGCCGGCGCGGTGCCACTGGCGTCCGAACTCGCCGCCGCCGCGCACATTGGCGTAGCCGATGATGGCGCCCTGGTCGGCCAGTGCCAGCGTGCGGCCCGCGAACGAGGGCGTGTACGCGGCCGAGCCGTAGCTGCCGTAGGCGGAGATGAAGGCCGGATTTTTACCGTCCATCTTCAGGCCTTTTTTGTAGATCAGGCTATACGGGATCTGTGTGCCGTCCTTGGCGGTCGCGTAGCGGCGCTCGGTGGTGTAGGCGCTGGTGTCGATGGCCGGTTTCGGCGTGATGCCGGTGTCGGTCATCTTGCCGTCGGCGGCCACGCTCCAGATGCCGGCCGGTTCCAGCCAGCCGGTCAGCACGGTCAGCACGCCCGGTGCGTTCGGATCGGACTCGATCCCGCGCAGCGTGCCTTCGAAGGGCAGGGTGATTGTGGTCAGCTTGCCGTCGTTGCCGAGGCGTTGCAGCGTGCTTGGGCCGCCGTCCATCGCCCGCAGGTACAGGCCGTCCTTGGCGCGCGCCATGCCCTGCAGGACCTGCTTCGATTCGGCCACGACTTCGCTCGCCTTGGCCAGCGATGGCGCCTTGGCCGAGGTTTTCAGCAGGCGTCCGCGCGGATGGTCCTTGGTCGACAGCAGGTACAGGTCGTCGCCGTCCAGGTCCACGTCCGTCACCTCGTCGGCGAAGTCGGCCACCTGCTGCCATTTGGCCTTGCCCTCGACGACGTCGCGCAGCGGCGCGGCGTAGATGCGCTTCTCGGGGCGCACGTCGGCCAGGATCAGCAGCGCGGTGGCCGAGTGCAGCGAGGTGCCGATGTACGGCGACTGGATTTTTTCATACGCGATCGCCGGATCGAAGCCGCGCTTCATCAGCAGCGGGTCCTTGGCCGGATCGCCGCCCAGCTTGTGGAAGCGGGCCACCGAATCGAGGTAGCGTTCCGGCGTGTTGTTCTTGCCGGTCAGCTGGTTGTAGAAGAAGCCGGAGCTGTCGTCCAGCCAGCTGGGGTTGGCGCCCTGCGTGTCGGCGATGCGCTCCTTGAGGATGGCGCCGGTGCGCACGTCCATGATCTGCAGCACCGAGTCTTCGCTGCCGTCCTTGGACAGGCCGTAGACCAGCTTGCTGCCGTCCGGCGAGGCTTGCCACCAGTCCAGCGAGATGTGGCTGGTCTTGGTGTCGAGCTTGGTTGGATCGACCAGCACGCGATCCTTGCCGCTGTTTTTGCCAACCTCGCGCACGAACAGCTTGAAGTTGTTGGCGCCGGCCGGGCGCTGCTGGTAGAACAGGCGCGAGCCGGCTTTCTGCACGCGCGATGGCGCGGCCACGTCGCCGGACAGTTGCTGGATGCGGCTCAGCAGCACGTCGCGTTTCGGCAGCGCGTCGAGCAGGCCGCGGGCGTGGGCGTTCTGTTGTTTGAGGTAGGGCAGCCAGTCGGGGTCTTTGTCGTTTTCCATCCAGCGATAGCGGTCGACCACGGCTTCGCCGAAGTAGGTGTCGCTGACTGGTTCAACCCGCGCCACCGGCGCGGCGGGAATGTCGGCCGCGAACGCGGCGGAGACTGACAGGGCGAGGACCGCCCCGTACATCGTGCAAACAACTTTGCTCATTTGTACCCCCTGTGGCGAAAGGCTTATTCTGCCACAGAAGATTGCAAGAATTACACCGCTGGCACGGCCTTCTTTTTCTTTTCCGGCGGCGGCAACTGGACCAGGCGGGTGCCGGTCAGTTTGTCGTGCAGGAACTGGCGGTCCTTGTCGAGGAAGGCCGTCAGCGACCATAGCAGGATGCCGGCGCCGACCGCGCCCAGCGCCTGCCATTTATGCAGGTCCAGCACCAGCGATACCAGCAGCGCCGGCAGCACCCACATCCAGCTCAGCAGGTAACGCACGGCGGCCGCTTGCAGCGACAGGTGATTGTGGCCGGGGCGCACGACTTTCAGGCGCCAGGTTTTCATCGCCAGGGTCTGGCCGTCGCGGCTCCACTGGTGGATGAAGTAGGCGCCCAGCACCAGGAAGGCCAGCGCCTGGCGCATGTGCTCCAGGGTGGGCGTGTGGTTGCCGTGGACGATGAATTCAAAAATCAGGAAGGGCAGGAACAGCACCGCGAAACCCAGCAGGGTTTCATAGACCATCGAAATCAGACGGCGTTTGACGGTGGGAATGGTGACAGCCGGATTATTTGACATTGCTGGTGGCGGGTGGGGCAGGCGACACGGGCGCAGAAGCGGCCGGCGCGACGACCGGTGCGATATTCGATGCGTTGGGGATGGCGGCGCCGGTGGCGGGATCGATGCCGGGCGCGGAGGCAGGCGCGGTGCCCGCGACAGGCGAGGCCGGCGCCACGGCGGGACCGCCGCTGGTCGGCACGGACGGCTTGATCGGCGCCACGGTTTTCATCTTGCTCTGGGCTGGCGTCGGCAGGTTGGCGACTTGCTTCTTCACCGCCGCCTTGGCCGCCAGTTCCTTCTTCTGCTCGTCAGGCAGCTGCTGGTACGACTCCCACTGCGTGGATTTCTGTGACGGATCGATCTTCTGCGCGCGGGTGAAGTTCTGGCGCACCTGGCGGCGTTCTTCCGGCGTCATCTTGACCCATTCGCGCATGCGTTCCTGCACGCGGGCCTGCTCGTCCGGCTTCATCGACGCATAGCGCTTGACGATGCCCAGCCATTTTTGCTTGCGGATCGGCTCCATCTGGTCCCACTCGGGCGCCAGCGGCTCCAGCGCCTGCTGTTGCTCAGGCGACAAATCTTTCCACATGGTTTTTTCCGGCGACTTGGCCGACGCGCGCTTGCCCGCCGCTACACCCGGCTGCGCGCCGGAAGCGGAAGAACTCGGCGCGGCGTGCTGGGCCGGCGTTTCAGACCGGCCGCAGCCGACCAACGCCGCGCTTGCCGCTGCTATCGCTAACACCACCACTGTTCCAGCGCCCCATTTTGCGCGACCGCTCAATCCCATGCTGGTTACTCGCTTTGGGTCAGGTAGGCGTTAAAACCGTGGTCCAGATAGGCGGACAACGGCAGTTCGTCCGACAGCACGGCGGCGTCGAGCTCGGCCAGGTCGGCCACCCGCTGTTCCTGCTCGTACTGGTAGATGCCGGCCAGGCCGCCGACCAGCACCAGCAGTGGCAGCGCCACGCCCATGCGGCTCATCCAGCTGAACGAGAAGAAGCCGGTGCCGGCGCCGGCCAGTGCGTTCTTGCTGACGCGCACCTTCAGCGGCGCCTCCACGTGGGCCTTCTTGCGGGCGAGCGCCTGCTTGCGCGCCTGCGCCAGGCGGTCGGTGGTCGATGCGGGCAGATCGTCCAGGTGCTCATTGAGCGCGTGACGCACCTTGTAAGCGAAATTCAGATCGTCGGTGTTCATAGTGTTATTCCCTTGGCTTTTAGCGATTCGGCGAGCGTATGTGTTGCGCGTGAGCAATGTGTCTTCACGCTCCCCTCGGAACATCCCATCGCTTCGGCTGTTTCAGCCACGTCCATGTCCTGCCAATAACGCATAAGGAAGGCTTCTCGTTGACGTGCCGGAAGCTTTTGTACTTCGGCATCGATCAGCGCCAGCATTTGCTGGCGTTCGATCTTGTCCGCGCTGGACTCGGAGGCTTCGGAACCCTCTTCGGCGGCATACGATTCGAGCATGTCGAAATCATCATGGTCGTCGCCGGAAGGGCCCATGCCCGAGAACAGGCTGACCCAGGTGTTGCGGACCTTTTCCCTGCGGAAATAATCGAGGATGGTGGTTTGCAGGATGCGCTGGAACAGCATCGGCAGCTCGGCGGCCGGCTTGTCGCCGTATTTCTCGGCGAGCTTGATCATCGCGTCCTGCACGATGTCCAATGCGGACTCGTCCTTGCGCACTGCATAGACGGCTTGTTTAAAGGCACGCCGCTCGACGTTTTCGAGAAAGTCGGATAATTCTTTGTCTGTGGCCATGCGTCGGGTGTGGATACTGCCGGGAAAGCCGGCGCTGGGCCGCTAGGGAGCGGCTCGTGAACTGAGCGCATGCTAGCAAAAATTAGCCATTTCTGCATGGTTTTTGCAGCTTTGACGGTGCAAAATGTACCGTAATCCCCCTTTTTTCGATATTTCACTTGCCGAAACCGGGGTGGCGGGTGTACCGTATGGGACGCTTTGAACACCCCGAAGCTCTATGGTCTGGTCGCAGTTGGCACACAACGCCGCAATCGACGAGACGCGCTTTCATATGTCAGCAGTTTGCTCTAACCCGTGCCACAAGCGCGAGAGGTACGCAGAACCGCTACAGACAGATCCAGCCAAACGAGAGTTTGCAGCTAGCACTGCTTTGCACGTCACTACGGTTGACGGAAGAGGCAGGTGTGACTGCAGAAAAAAAGGGAAGCAGGGCAATGCTGTAGAGGTGGGCCTACTTCGTTAGGAAAGAGCATCCGATCAATCTCCTATGGACCTTGAAAGGAATGTTTCATGAATACCGAAGCAACCGCATCACAAGGAGCGAACACGCTCACAGGCGCTGAAATACTGGTGCGCTGCCTGGCCGAGGAAGGCGTAGAACACGTCTTTGGCTATCCGGGCGGAGCCGTACTGTATATCTACGACGCCATCTTCAAGCAAGACAAATTCCAACACGTCCTCGTGCGTCACGAACAGGCCGCAGTGCATGCCGCCGATGCGTACTCGCGCAGCTCGAATAAAGTTGGTGTCGCGCTGGTCACGTCCGGTCCGGGCGTCACCAATGCCGTGACAGGTCTTTCCACCGCTTACATGGACTCCATCCCCATGGTCGTGATCTCGGGCCAGGTGCCTAGCCACGCCATCGGCCAGGATGCCTTCCAGGAATGCGACACGGTCGGTATCACCCGTCCCGTGGTCAAGCACAATTTCCTCGTCAAAGACGTCAAGGATTTGGCGGAAACCGTCAAGAAAGCCTTCTTCATCGCCCGCACCGGCCGTCCAGGCCCCGTGCTGGTCGACATCCCGAAGGATATCTCGATGCACAAGACGACGTACTCGTACCCGAAAGAGGTCGAGATGCGTTCGTACAAACCGGTCGACAAGGGCCACTCCGGCCAGATCCGCAAGGCAGTCCAACTGCTGCTGCAAGCCGAACGTCCGATGATCTACACCGGCGGCGGCGTGATCCTGGCCAATGCCTCGCCCGAGCTGAACAAGCTGGTCGACAAGCTGGGCTTCCCGGTCACCAACACGCTGATGGGCCTGGGCGCCTACAAAGCGTCGAGCGAGAACTTCGTCGGCATGCCCGGCATGCACGGCACCTATGAAGCGAACATGGCGATGCAGCATTGCGACGTCCTGATCGCCATCGGCGCCCGCTTCGACGACCGCGTGATCGGCAACCCGAAACACTTCGCCTCCAACCCGCGCAAGATCATCCACGTGGACATCGATCCATCGTCGATCTCCAAGCGCGTGAAGGTCGACATCCCTATCGTCGGCAACGTCAAGGACGTGCTGATCGAATTCCTGGCCCAGCTCGACGCTGCGGACGCCAAGCCGAACGCGCCTGCGGTCAAGGACTGGTGGAAACAGATCAACGAATGGCGCGGCAAGGATTGCCTGAAGTTCGCCTCGTCGGAGCTGGTGATCAAGCCGCAGGCCGTGGTGCAGAAGCTGTGGGAAGTGACCAAGGGCGACGCCTTCATCACCTCCGACGTCGGCCAGCACCAGATGTGGGCCGCGCAGTACTACCCGTTCGACAAGCCTAAGCGCTGGGTCAACTCGGGCGGCCTGGGCACGATGGGCGTGGGCCTGCCGTACGCCATGGGCGTGCAGATGGCCAACCCGGACGCCACCGTCGCCTGCATCACCGGCGAAGGCTCGATCCAGATGTGCATCCAGGAACTCGCGACCTGCAAGCAATACCATCTGACACCGAAGATCATCATGTTGAACAACCGCTTCCTGGGCATGGTTCGCCAGTGGCAGCAGATCGACTACGGTTCGCGCTATTCCGAGTCCTACATGGATTCGCTGCCGAACTTCGAGAAGCTGGCGGAAGCCTACGGCCACGTCGGCATGCGCATCGAGAAACCGGGCGACGTCGACGGCGCGATGCGCGACGCCTTCGGCATGAAAGACAAGCTGGTCTTCATGAACTTCATTACCGATCAATCGGAAAACGTCTGGCCGATGGTGAAAGCGGGCAAAGGGCTCTCTGAAATGCTGTTGGGTTCGGAGGACTTATAAGATGCGACACATTATCTCTGTCTTGCTGGAAAACGAAGCCGGCGCGCTGTCGCGCGTGGTGGGCCTGTTCTCTGCCCGTGGCTACAACATTGAAACGCTGACCGTGGCGCCGACCGAAGACGCGACGCTGTCGCGGATGACCATCGTCACCACCGGTTCGGACGACATCATCGAACAGATCACCAAGCACCTCAACCGTTTAATTGAAGTGGTGAAGGTGGTCGATCTGACCGAGGGCCAGCACATCGAACGCGAGCTGATGCTCATTAAAGTGCGCGCGGTGGGCAAGGAGCGTGAAGAGATGAAGCGTACTGCGGATATCTTCCGTGGCCGCATCATCGACGTCACCGAGAAGACCTACACGATCGAACTGACCGGCGCCAAGACCAAGCTCGACGCGTTCATCGATTCGATCGACCGCGCCTCCATCCTGGAGACGGTACGCACCGGCGGTTCCGGCATCGGACGCGGCGAACGCATCCTCAAAGTTTAAACAAATTCAAAAATACTACTAAGGAAATACCATGAAAGTTTTCTACGACAAAGACGCTGACATCTCCCTGATCAAGGGCAAAAACGTTGCCATCATCGGCTACGGTTCGCAGGGCCACGCCCACGCGCAAAACCTGAGCGATTCCGGCGTCAACGTGACCGTCGGCCTGCGCAAAGGCGGTGCTTCGTGGAACAAGGTTGAGAAAGCCGGCCTGAAAGTGGCGGAAGTGAACGACGCGGTCAAGGCCGCCGACGTCATCATGATCCTGCTGCCGGACGAGAACATCGCCCAGGTCTACAACGAAAACATCGCTCCGAACGCCAAGCAAGGCGCGGTGCTGGCCTTCGCCCACGGCTTCAACGTGCACTACGGCCAAGTCGTGCCGCGCGCCGACCTGGACGTGATCATGGTCGCACCGAAGGCCCCGGGCCACACCGTGCGCGCCACCTACACCCAGGGTGGCGGCGTGCCGCACCTGATCGCCGTGTACCAGGACAAGTCCGGCATCGCCCGTGACATCGCCCTGTCGTACGCATCGGCCAACGGCGGCGGCCGTGCCGGCATCATCGAAACCAACTTCCGCGAAGAGACCGAAACCGACTTGTTCGGCGAACAGGCTGTTCTGTGCGGCGGCGCGGTCGAGCTGATCAAGGCCGGCTTCGAAACCCTGACCGAAGCGGGCTACGCTCCGGAAATGGCTTACTTCGAATGCCTGCACGAACTGAAGCTGATCGTCGACCTGATCTACGAAGGCGGCATCGCCAACATGAACTACTCGATCTCGAACAACGCCGAATACGGCGAGTACGTGACCGGTCCTAAGGTTGTGACCTCGGCCACCAAAGACGCGATGCGTCAGTGCCTGAAAGACATCCAGACCGGCGAGTACGCCAAGTCCTTCATCCTGGAAAACAAGGCGGGCGCTCCGACCCTGATCTCGCGTCGCCGCCTGACGGCCGAGCATCCGATCGAAGAAGTCGGCGCAAAACTGCGCGCCATGATGCCTTGGATCGCCAAGAACAAGATGGTCGACCAGTCGAAGAACTAAGCTTCATCTTCGTCACGAAAAAGCCGGCATTGATTGCCGGCTTTTTTCATTCTAAGGCCCCCTGGGATTTGGGGCTGGGGCGCATTCATATTTTGCTCAGTAGATCGGCCATGTGCTGTTGCCAGCCGGGGCCGGTCGCCCGCCAGCGCTCGATCACCGCAACGGGCAGGCGCAGCGAGATGAGTCCTCCCGCGTAAGCATAGATCGTTCGCCCGCCATCGCTTAGCGTCCCGCGTGCGACCATTTCATCCGTTAGTATATGTGCTAGATTGATGCCTGAAGGGAGGTTCTCATGCCAACTAAGATGATATGTTTGCTGGATGAGTTGAGAGTGTGCGTTGACAGCGCCGCCATGCGTGCCGACTTCGGGGCCGAAGCTGACGCGCGCTTTGCTAAGTTGCCCGCAACCGGAAAGACCATTCCCTGGACTGAAATGCGTGCGTATCTTGAGGAGCGCGTACGTGCTCGCAATACGTAGCCAGAAAGAAGCTGGATATGCGCGAGAATTCGTTTGTACAGTATAAATAATTTAAAGGGTGACACCCTTGTTGAAGTCCTGCGGCGAAAGGAAAAGTTTCCTTACCGCCGGGCCGCTCAGAATGTAGTGCGCTTCGCCGCACTTGGCACTGTCCCCGGAAGAGTTCGGGAACTCCACTGCAATCTTGCTGCCACTTTGGATCGACACTGTGCCCCATTCGAATGGCCGTTCATGTTGGCAGTGTTCGATATCCGAGGGACTCGCTTTCTTCTCCTCCAGGCCGAGCGCAATTTCATCCATCAGCAGCCCGTCTAATTCAAGCGCGGCATTGCTCTTGAAAAGGGACTTGACCGGAACTTCCCGTCCGTTCTTGAAGTCGAATATTCGATGGCTGATGCCATGCGTGGTACGTGCTTGGCCAGGCATCTCGATGTGAAGATCAAATGTGATGTGTCGGGCAAAACGCAAGGACACGAAGAGCTTGGACTGCGTCATCACGGACTCGCGCGCAGCCTTGTCGTTCGCCAGCAGAGCGAGTACGCCGGAGTCCTTGCTGCGAATGGCCTTTTGCAGCAAGGCGTCGTCCTGGAAAAGGGCTGCCAGCGAAACCGTCCGTGTCCACGCGTTCAGGCGCTCTAGTGCGGCCTTGTCCCCGCCTTTGAATACCGGGTATTGCCAATCTATGGTGTTTTCGCCGATGGCCGGATCGTCCAGCGGCTCCCCGGACCACCGTGCGACTTCGCCACCGCCGGTCAACTGCAAGACTGGTGGGGCGGCCTTATCTTTATCTTGCGCATGGCCGGATGAACAGGCCAGCAACGACCAGGTCACGACCATAAGAATGCGACGTTTGTTCATGAGGGGCGTCCCTTCATGCGTCCGGTACCGGTGGTCTTGCGTTGGCTGAGTATCAGCGTGCCGATGGCTCCCAGCGCTATCAGCGTTACCGCGATGATCTCCGCCTGCGTGGCATGCAGGCCGGCGACATTGAACACCGGATTGACGCGGATCTGCTCGATCAGCAGGCGCTCCACGCCGGCCAGCATCAGATACACCGAGAACAGCCAGCCGATGCGGAACGCATGCTTGCGCAGCGCCCACAGCACCGCGAAGCACAGCAGCGCCATCGCGGTTTCATAGATCGGCGTCGGATACACGCCGGGCAGGGCGATCAGCTCGCCGTAGATGTTGTTGTCGTAGGTTTGCGCCCACAGCCAGGTCGGCAGCCAGTCCGGCTTGAGCGCCATATTGGCCGCGATGCCCCAGTCGCCGTCGCCCGACACCTGGCAGCCGATGCGGCCGATGGCGTAGCCGATCATCATCGCCGGCGCCGCCGCGTCCAGCAGCGGACGCACCGGCAAGCGCCAGCGCCGCACGCAGACCATGCCGGCCAGCGTACCGACGATCAGCCCGCCGAATATGCTCAGGCCCGAGCGCGTGAAGATCATGCTCATCGGATCGGCGGCAAACTGGGTGGTGTGCTCCAGGATGTGGAACAGGCGCGCGCCGAATATGCCTGCCATCAGCACCACCATCGTCAGATCGCTGACCACGTCCTGCGGCGGCGCCTCGCGGCCGCGCACGCGCGCCGGCCCGATCCGGCCCGCTTGGTACAGGCGCTTGAGCTCGGCCCGCAGCAGCGCTCCCGCCGCCAGCGCGCCCAAGGCCACGAACAGTCCGAAGGTCGCCAGCGGCAGCGGCAGCTCATAGCCGGTCCAGGCCTGGACCACATCACTCAAATACGGATACGACATGTCAGCTTTCAAAAAGGAGTCCGGCGGAACTTTAGCACAAGGGGCGTGGCGAACAGCCGGACGGGTGCTATGCTGGCTGACGTTTGTTTTCTCTGCAAAGGTTGATACGCGATGGCCGCAAAACATGTGCTGTGCTACGGAGATTCGATGTCCTGGGGGATTATTCCGGGAACCAGGCAGCGCCACCCGCACGACAAGCGGTGGACCGGCATCCTGCAGCAACTGTTGGGCGATGATGTCCGCGTGATCGAGGAATGCCTGAACGGGCGGACGACGGTGTGGAACGATCCATTCCGCCCCGGCCGAAACGGCAAGGACCTGCTGCTGCCCATCCTGCACTCGCATGCACCGATCGATCTGGTCATCATCTTCCTCGGGACGAACGATCTGCAATCGGTCTATGGCGTGGGCGCCTATGAATCCTCGCTGGGCGCCGGCGCGCTGGTCGACATGGTCCAGGCCTGCCGCGCCGAACCGATGCAGGTCGCTCCCCAAGTGCTGCTGCTCGCGCCGCCACGAATCGTCGGGCTTGCTGGAACCATGGTGGAAAAATTTCACGGCGCCGAGGAAAAGTCGATCCACTTCACGCGCTGCTATGCGCGCATCGCCGAGGAGCGCGGCTGCTCGTTCCTGGATGCGGCGGAGTTCATTGAGCCTAGCGAAACCGATGGCGTCCATCTCGACGAGCTACAGCACCGGCAACTGGCGGAGGCGCTGCATCACCGGGTGCTGGACATGCTGGAGTGCTGACGATTGTTACAAACACTCACTATGTCTTACATATCTTGTAGGTAATTTCAGGTAAAGTTCTCCTTGTTGTAATTTTAACTTTGGAGCCCGCAATGACCGTCATGAAAACAATCGCCGCAGCCGCTGCCGCCTCCTTCGCGCTCGCCGCGCACGCCGCCCCGCTTGAATCGCTGCCGACCTCCGGCACGCTGGTCGTGGTGCCGGCCTTCGGCGAAGTCAAGCACGCCAATGATCAAGCGGTCGCCACCTTGGCGATCGAAGAGCAGGACAAGGACAAGGCCGCCGCCGCTTCGCGCGTCAACCTGAAAATGAAGCAGGGCCTGGACATCGTCAAGAAAGAAGACCCCAGCGCCAGCCTGAAAACCCAGGGCTATTACACCTATCCGGTCTATCCCGAGGAACGTCCAACGCTGAACGGCCAGCCGTCCAAGCCGCGCGCGCCGACCGCCTGGCGCGTGGGCCAGTATCTGCAAGTGACCACCACCAACCTGGAGAAGCTGCCGAAAACCGTGGCCGCCGCCCAGAAGATTCTGACCCTGAACGGCCTGCAGTTCGGCCTGACGCCGGAAACCACGCGCCAGCTGGACGACCAGCGCATCGCCGCCACCTATAAAAACCTGAACGAGCGCATCAACTCGATCGCCAGCGCGATGGGCCGCAAGGTCGGCGACGCCGTGCTCGATACGGTCGACTTCGAAGGCTCGGGCAACTACGCCCAGGAACGCATGGGCGGCGCACCTGCGCCGATGATGATGCGCTCGGCCAAGATGTCGGACGCCGCCGATGTGGCCGAACCAAGCTTCGAGCCGGGCGAGACCACGCTGCAAATGAACCTGGTGGGCAAGGTTCGCTTCAAGTAATCCCCGATGCGCGGCGGCGCATGTTGATGTACAGTTATGATTGTCTTTCTATTAATTCTGGAGATCGTAATGACTGCATTGAAACACCTGGCCGCCGCCGTTATCTCTGCTTGCGCGCTGTCCGCGCAGGCCGCGCCGCTCGAATCCCTGCCGACCAACGGCGCCCTGGTGGTGGTGCCCGCCTTTGGCGAAGTCCGCCACGTCAACGACCAGGCCATCGTCACGCTGACCGTCGAGGAAGTCGACAAGGACAAGGCCGCCGCCGCCTCCCGCGTCAACCAGAAGATGAAGCAGGGCCTGGAGATCGTCAAGCAGGAAGATCCGCAGGCCAGCCTGAAAACCCAGGGTTACTACACCTATCCGGTCTATCCGGAAGAGCCGGCCCCGGTGCCGGGCCAGCCGCGCAAGCCGCGCGTGCCGACTGCCTGGCGCGTGGGCCAGTCCTTGCAGGTGACCACCGTCAACCTGGCGGGCCTGCCGAAGACCGTCGCCGCCGCGCAGCGCATCCTGGCGCTGAGTAATCTGCAGTTCGGCCTGACGCCGGAAACCACCCGCAAGCTCGACGACCAGCGCATCGCCGCCACCTACGCCAACCTGAATGAGCGCATCAACTCGATCGCGCATGCGATGGGCCGCAAGCTCAGCGACGCCGCGCTGGACACGGTCGATTTCGAAGGCTCGGGCAATTTCGTCGACCGCGTCAGCGTGACCGGTTCGCGCGTGATGGGCGCGCCGGCGGCGGCGTACGCCAGCTCCGAAGCCGTGGTCGAACCGAGCTTTGAAGCGGGCGAAACCACGCTGCAGATGCGCCTGGTGGGCAAAGTGCGCTTCAAATAAGCAAACTTGGGCAGAATAGGGGGATGGCGCGCCATCCCCTTTTTTATGGTCGGCTCCTCTATAATGACGAGGCAACATCACCAGCTAATCAGAAACGGAACCCCATGGCCAAATTCCCCCGTCGCCGAGCCAAGAATGGCGCAGCCCAAGGCAAAACGCCGCAGATGTCGCGCTTTAGCCGCTTTGCACGCCGCGCCAGGGGCGAGGACCTCGACCGGCCGCGCCACCGCGGGATCTATCTGCTGCCGAATGCCTTCACCACCGCCGCGCTGTTCTGCGGCTTCTACGCCATCGTCATGGCGATGAACCAGAAATTCGAACACTCCGCCTGGGCCATCTTCATCGCCATGGTGCTCGACGGCCTGGACGGCCGCGTCGCCCGCCTGACCAATACCCAGAGCGAATTCGGCGCCCAGTACGACTCGTTGTCGGACATGGTGTCCTTCGGCGCCGCGCCGGCGCTGGTGATCTACGAATGGTCGCTGCGCGGCCTGGGCAAGCTGGGCTGGATCGCCGCCTTCGTCTACTGCGCCGGCGCCGCGCTGCGCCTGGCCCGCTTCAACACCAATATCGAAGTGGTCGACAAGCGCTTCTTCCAGGGCCTGCCGTCGCCTTCGGCCGCCGCGCTGGTGGCTGGCTTCATCCTGCTGATGGTGGACCAGGAAGTACCGGGCCTGCAACTGAGCTGGATCTCGTGGAGCATCGCCGTGTTCGCCGGCCTGACCATGGTGACCAACGTGCCGTTCTACAGTTTCAAGGACGTGAACTTCCGCAAGTCGGTGCCGTTCATCGCGGTGTTCCTGATCGCGCTGGTGTTCGCGCTGGTGTCGATCGACCCGCCGAAAGTGCTGTTCCCTATCTTCATCGCCTACGGCCTGTCAGGTTACGTGGTGTCGGCATGGCGGCTGGCCAAGGGCAAGAAGGTCAGCCTGATCCAGACCGACGAACATTCCGACGACCCCAGCGAGCGCCGCTAAACGACAGGGGCGGCAGGCCCTGAGAATTCAAGCAACGAAGCATCAGCCACGGAGCTATCATGAGCAACTCATCCAACCGCCTCATCATCTTTGACACCACCTTGCGCGACGGCGAGCAATCGCCTGGCGCGTCGATGACCAAGGACGAAAAAGTCCGCATCGCCAAGCAGCTGGAACGCCTGCGCGTCGACGTCATCGAAGCCGGCTTCGCGGCCGCCTCGCAAGGCGATTTCGAATCCATCAAGGCGATCGCCTCGGTGGTGCGCGAATCGACCGTCTGCTCGCTGTCGCGCGCCAACGACCGCGACATCGCGCGCGCCGCCGAAGCGCTGGCGCCGGCCGAACGCAAACGCATCCACACCTTCATCGCCACCTCCAAGCTGCACATGGAGATGAAGCTGCGCATGCTGCCCGACCAGGTGCTGCTGCAAGCGCGCAATGCCGTGCGCTTCGCGCGCCAGTTCACCGACGATATCGAATTCAGCCCGGAAGACGGCAGCCGCTCGGACGAGGACTTCCTGTGCCGCGTGCTGGAGGGCGTGATCGAGGAGGGCGCGACCACCATCAACTTCCCGGACACGGTGGGCTATGCGGTGCCGGAGATCTTCGGCGAAACCATCCGCCGCCTGCGCGAGCGCATCCCCAATTCCGACAAGGCCATCTGGTCGGTGCACTGCCATAACGACCTCGGATTGGCCGTGGCCAATTCGCTGGCCGGCGTGATGATAGGCGGCGCGCGTCAGATCGAATGCACCATCAACGGCCTGGGCGAACGCGCCGGCAACACCGCGCTGGAAGAAGTGGTGATGGCGCTGCGCACGCGCAAGGCTTACTACAACCTGGAAGTCGGCATCGACACCACGCAGATCGTCGCCGCCTCCAAGATGGTGTCGCAGATCACCGGCTTCGCCGTGCAGCCCAACAAGGCGGTGGTGGGCGCCAACGCGTTCGCCCACGCCTCCGGCATCCACCAGGACGGCATGCTGAAATCGCGCGAGACCTACGAGATCATGCGCGCCGAAGACGTGGGCTGGGCCGCCACCAAGATCGTGCTGGGCAAGCTGTCGGGCCGCAACGCCTTCAAGCAGCGCCTGCAGGAGCTGGGCATCGACCTGGATTCGGAAGCGGAGGTCAACGCCGCCTTCGTCCGCTTCAAGGAACTGGCCGACCGCAAGTCGGAGATCTTCGACGAGGACATCCTGGCGCTGGTGTCGGACGAAGCGCAATCGCATGAGAGCGAGTACTACCGCTTCCTGTCGTTGTCACAGCAGTCGAACACCGGCCAGACGCCGAGCGCGAAAGTGGTGTTCACGATCGACGGCGAGGAGCATGCCTCCGAAGGCAAGGGTGATGGCCCGGTCGACGCCACCGTCAACGCCATCGAATCCGAAGTGGGCAGCGGCGCCGAGTTGGTGCTGTTCTCGGTCAACGCGATCAGCACCGGCACCCAGTCGCAGGGCGAGGTGACGATGCGCTTGTCGAAGGAAGGCCGCATCGTCAACGGTGTCGGCGCCGATCCGGACATCATCGTCGCTTCGGCCAAGGCTTATCTGTCGGCGCTGAACAAGCTGCACTCGAAGATCGAGCGCGTTAATCCGCAGCCCTGATGCAGATACACACGCCCTACACATACTGCATGAGGTTGGTCGCCCTGCTTGGGCTGCTGCTTGTCTGCATGACGGCAAGCGCCCAGGTGGACACCGGGCTGAGGGCACTGGAGCCATTGCGGCTGGCGATCGATCAGCGCCTGCTGCTGGCGCAAGCCGTGGCGCGCGCCAAATGGAATGTGCAAGCACCGATTGAAGACATCGGGCGCGAAGCACAGGTCATCCAGGCTGCGGTGAAGGAGGGGAATGCACTTGGCCTTTCCAGTGCGTGGGTCGAGGCGGTGTTCCGTGCGCAGATCGAAGCGTCGAAAACCGTGCAGCGGGAATTGTTCGTTCAATGGCGCGCGCAGCATGCCGGCAAGTTTGATGACGCTCCCGATCTCGCCAAGACCGTGCGTCCCGAACTCGACCGGCTCACCACGCAGCTGTTGCGCTCCATGGCCGACAATCAGGCGGTGCTGAACGACGAGGCGCGCAAAGCCGATGTCGCTCGCTTCATGAGCTCGCTGGAGGCACGGACACTGAGTCCACATGCTGTTATGCAAGCGATCGCGCCATTCTCCACGCCCGCGCCGGCCGAACCCGTCAAAACTACCGGCGGAGCGGCTGAATGTGACGGACCGCACCCGCTACGCGCCGCCGCTGCATGGCCAAAGCTGGCCGGATGACACGCTGGTGGAATTTCAGTTCTAGTGGAAAGGATGAAATTGAGTACGACTTCCGGAGAATTTAATGTGGCGCCAACTGCGACAGCGTGGGCCAAGGGATGGACTCTGACGAGAAATAAAGCCTCACCCGTCAGTCAAGCCTACGGTTGCAAGATCGATCTGGGACTTCCTGAGTGTTTGGAGCGTCATGTCGTAGTCAGTGATGACGAGGGAATGTTGGTTGAACTGACCAGCAAATTACAGACTCCCGGAACGTGGCTCAAAGTGTGTGCGCATCCGGAAAAGGTCAGTCCTCTTCTGCATAAAAATTGGCAAGTCCAGGCGCCGGAATATTTGATGGCCGTGGCGCTGAAAGACGCAGTCGCGGGTACGCATGGCGGCTACCTGTTGTCGCTGTCCACATCCGGTGCGGTCACCGAAGCTGAGCTTCGGGATGTGGATGGACAACTGGCGGCTAAGGGGAAGGTAGCCCACTGCGATGGCGTCGCCACCTTTGACCAGATCGTGACTGAGCCCATGCATCAACGCAAGGGGCTGGGCCGGGTCATCATGGCGACGCTGGTCAACGCCGCTATCGCTCACGAGGCAAGAACCGGTGTGCTGGTTGCGACGGAGCAGGGCCGGGCCCTCTACCAGGCGATTGGGTGGGCCATGGTTTCGCCGGTCACTGCGGCGGTTATAGTTTAGAGCTGTCTGGCGCCGACCAGACCAGGTTCCACAGGTGGCCGTCGATATCTTCGAAGCCCTGGTCGTACATAAAGCCATGGTCCTCGGGCGGGTGCGGTGTACGGCCACCGGCGGCAACGGCCTTGGCGATCAGGCTGTCCACCTCTTCCCGGCTGTCGCAACTCAGGCAAATGACGATTTCATTGGCTTCCTTGGCATTCACGACGGGCTTGTCGATCAGGGACTTGAAGAAGGGTTCGGTCGTCAGCATGGCCTGGATGGTGTCGTCGACGATGTTCATGAATGCCGCGTTCTCTCCGATAAATTGGGGATTGAAGGCAAAGCCGAGAGCGGAAAAGAAGGCCTTGGATTTGTCCAGGTCCTTCACGGGCAGGTTGAGGATGATCTGTTTTTTCATAGCGCTTCCTTGGTTAGGTGGAATAGGCAATCGGTGCTTCATCCCTACGACGGGTGACGGCACACAAAATCGACACGCTTGCGAAAAATATTTTACTCCACGGGCTACGCATCCTTCGTTCCACGCCGAAGCATGCGCCGATTCAAACAGCTATCTTGTCGATTCGATGACAGGAGGCAGCAATGATCAAACTGATGGAAACGCCTATGCTGGCGCTGCAAGTACGCCGCGCCACTGAGGATCTGGGCGATGTAATCTACGTGCACGGCTCGACGTTCGGCGCCGATCTCTCCGTGTTCTATTCTTTCGACGACCGCAGCTGGGCCGATGCGCTGAACGCCGCTGGCTTCAATGTGTGGGGCTTCGACTTTGCCGGCTATGGCGCGTCCGAGCGATATGCGCGGCACGACAGCATTCCCGTTGGAGACTTGCGCAGCGTGCAGGACCAGCTGCATCGCGTGGTCTGCGCCGTTTGCGAGCGCAACGGCGGCCGGCCCGTCATGCTGTTGGCGCATTCATGGGGCGGCTCGGTGGCGTTGCGCTATGCGGGTGCGCATCCGCAGGCACTGGCCGCGCTGGCGCTGTTCGCGCCCATCGTGATGCGCGGCGCCACCGCTTCGGCGAGCGGCTACGTGCCGGCCGCCGCCGGTACGGCGTCGCACTATCCACTGACGGCATGGGCGCAGTACCGCCGCTTCGTTGAAGACGTCCCGCGCGGCCATCCACAGATGCTGGGTGAAGCACACTTCCAGCATTGGAGCGCCGCCTTCCTGGCGACCGATCCCGACGCCGCCAGCCGCACGCCGCCAGCCGTGCTGACGCCCGCCGGGCCGCAGGCCGATGTCCGCGCCTTGTGGTCCGGCGAGGCGCTGTATGATGCCTCGCGTGTCACTGCGCCGACGCTGCTGGTGCGCGGCGAATGGGACAGCGTATGTTCCGAGGCCGACGCCGTCAATCTGCTTGCCGACCTGGGTGGCAGCATCAAGCGCTGCGAGACCTTCCCGCGCGCTACGCACCTGATGCATCTGGAGTCGTCGCGCGGGCTGCTTTACAATGCCGTCAACGCCTTTTTGCGTAGGAGCGCCACATGATCGCCGTGATATTCGAAGTCATCCCCAGCACCGAAGGCTACGCCGAATACCTCGACCGCGCGGCTCAGCTGGCGCCGCTGCTGGAAAAGATGGACGGCTTCATTTCCATCGAGCGCTTCGAAAGCCTGAAGTCCCCCGGCAAGCTGCTGTCGCTATCCTTCTGGCGCGACGAGCAGGCGGTGCGCGCCTGGCGCGAGCAGGAACAGCACCGCGAGGCGCAAAGCGCAGGCCGCGCCGGCGTGTTCGACAACTATCGCTTGCGCGTGGCCAGCGTCATCCGCGATTACGGTTTGATGGAGCGCGACGAA
This sequence comes from Duganella sp. S19_KUP01_CR8, assembly GCF_036688705.1. Lineage (NCBI taxonomy): Bacteria > Pseudomonadati > Pseudomonadota > Betaproteobacteria > Burkholderiales > Oxalobacteraceae > Duganella > Duganella sp. S19_KUP01_CR8. The sequence goes on from NZ_JAQQPR010000005.1 coordinate 162,163, forward strand.
GCGCCGCCATATCACCCACCGGTGGCCGCGCGATGAGTACGCCGCAACCGCGCTTCGCCCGCGTCGCCGCCGCGATCGGCGACCCGACCCGCGCGCTGATGCTGTCGCGATTGCTCGATGGCCGCTTCTACACCGCCACCGACCTGGCGCAGCATGCCGGCGTGTCCGCGCCGACAGCGTCACAACATCTGAAACTGCTGGTGGAAGAGCGGCTGGCGAGTGTGCGCGCGCAAGGCCGCCATCGCTACTACATGCTGGCCGACGGCAATGTCGCTCACGCGCTGGAAGCGCTGCTGCGCGTGGCCGACGGCGCGCTGCCCGAGAGCACGCGCTGGCAGGCGCCGGCCATGCGCGGCCTGCGCCATGCGCGCAGCTGCTACGGCCACCTGGCCGGCGTGCTGGGTGTGGATCTATGCCGCTGCTTCGTTGACAACGGCTGGGTGCGGCCAGGGGAGGGCGATGGCCACGACTATCCGCTCACGCCATTGGGCCAGGCGCAGCTGCGTCAGTTGGGCATCCAGTTGGCGGAAGGCGCCCCGGTCCAGCGCCAGTTGTATGGCTGCGTCGACTGGTCCGAGCGGCGCGATCACTTCGCCGGACCGCTGGCCGTGGCGCTGCTCGACAACTTCGTCGAGCGCGGCTGGCTGCGCCGCAGCGACGACACGCGCGCGCTGCAAGTCTCGGCCGGCGGCAAGACCGAACTGGCCGCCTGGCTCAGGGGTTGATCTTACTCGTCCTCTTCAATACGCATCGACAGCGCGGCCGCGATGAACATCGAAATGCCGCCGAGTACCAGCATCATCACGGCGCTGCCGTTGAACACATGCGTCAGGAAATAGCCCAGGCAGACGCCGGACACCACCTGCGGAATCACGATCGACATGTTGAACATGCCCATGTACATGCCCATTTTCTTGGCCGGGATTTTCCCCGCGAGGATGGCGTACGGCATCGACAAGGTGCTGGCCCACGCCAGCCCGACGCCGGCAAACGACAGCAGCAACATCATCGGCGACGTGATGAAGTAGATCGAGATGAAGCTGAGTCCGCCTACCACCAGTGCCAGCGCGTGCGCAGTCTTGCGGCTGGTGCGCGCGGCGATCAGCGGCAGCACGAAGGCGAAGGCGATCGAGGCCGCGTTGTAGACGGCGCCGCACACGCCCCACCAGTTGGCGCCTTCGTTGTACAGCGCGGAGCTGGTGTCGGTGGCGTGGTAGATGTGCTGGGTCAGCGTGGCCGTGCCGTAGGTCCACATCGAGAACCAGGTGAACCAGGTGAAGAACTGCACCAGCGACAACTGCACCATGATCTTCGGCATATTGAGGTAGTCGTTGACGAAGCCGCGCAGGCCGGTCGGCGCGTGTGCTTCCGGTTCCGCTTCGGGATGGAATTGGCTCAGCTGCTCAGGCGAGTATTCACGGGTGCGCAGCACGGTCCACAGCACGGCCGCCAGGTAGATCGCGCCGCCGATGTAGAAGGCGTAGACCACCGAATCCGGCGTCTTGCCGGCGGCTGCTGTGTTGGCCACGTTGAACCAGTGCGTCAGCACCCACGGCAGGGCCGAGGCGCCCACCGCCCCCACGCCGATGAAGAAGGTTTGCACGGCGTAGCCGGTGGTCAGCTGTTCTTTCGGCAGCAGGTCGCCGACGAAGGCGCGGAACGGCTCCATCGAAATATTGATCGCGACGTCGAGCACCAGCAGCATGGCGGCGGCGGTCCACAGCACGGTGGCGTTCGGCAAACCCAGCATCGCCAACGTGGCCAGCACGGCGCCGATGAAGAAGTAGGGACGGCGACGGCCCCAGCGCCCCCAGGTGCGGTCGCTCAGGTAGCCGATGATGGGTTGCACCAGCAGGCCGGCCAGCGGCGCGGCGGTCATCAGGAAGCCGATTTTGTCGAGCTCGGCGCCCATGGTCTGGAAGATGCGTGGGACGTTGCTTTGCTGGAGAGCAAAGCCGGCCTGGATGCCGAGAAAACCAAAGCTCATGTTCCAGATGGCCCAGAACGACAGCTTCGGCTTTTGCGCCGGCGCGGCGGCGGCGCCGGTTTCGGCTAGTTTCACATTTGCGTGCATGGGGATCTCCGTTTTTGTTGGCGTATTATCTACTTGAAAAAGTAGTTTGGCTACAAAATGCAGAGATCCTGCACAATAGGAAGAAATCCCTTTGTATCTTTGCTACATTTTAACGGCGGCGCGATTCCCGTTCCGGGTCTGGGCCGTTGACCAAGGCCTGGACGATGCCGTTGCGGTCGAATTCGACATGCATCACGGAATCCCACACGTTTTGTTCCTTGTAGCGATAAACCCACACGTCGCCGTCGACGCTGGCGTAGTGCACCTGCTGGGCCGGCTTGCCGAAGGTGCTGAGGATGGTTTGCTTGCTATCCTTGCGCGGTTTGACGGTGGCGAACTTCTCGCTGCTGAGCACTTGCTCGAAGGAGATCAGCTTGCCGTCCGGACCGATGCGCGCCATATGGGTGTACTGGCCGAACGGGCCGCCGGCGTATTCGAGCATGAGGTCCGGGCCGTTGGCATAGGTGCCGGTGGGCTGGCCCAGCTTGGCCTTGACGGCGTCGACCGGTTCGCCGGTCGCCAGCGGAGGGGTGTTGAGGCCGGCGCAAGCGCCCAGCATGGCAGGCAAGATTGCCATAAATATCAGTTTTTTCATCGCACACCCCTGTATAGGACCGGAAAGATGGAACAATTGTAGCCAACACAGGATACATGTGGGAGTTTTTCCGCTATACTTCCGGGTCTGGTCTTTGGATCAGTTTTTTTTTGAAGTTCACGATGTGCAGGGTTACGACTCCGCGCACCGCATGTTAAAGGTAAATATCATGACCGTAGAAAACATCAACAAAGCCGCCATTATCGCGGACAACGCCCGTGGTCAAAAAGACACCGGCTCCCCAGAAGTTCAAGTTGCGCTGCTGACCGCACGCATCAACGAATTGAACGGCCACTTCAAGGCACACAGCAAGGATCACCACTCGCGTCGTGGTCTGATTATGATGGTTAACCGTCGTAAGAGCCTGCTGTCCTACCTGAAGGGCAAAGATGCTACCCGTTATCGCGATCTGATCGCTAAACTGGGTCTGCGTAAGTAATTTTTGCGTCATCCGGCTTAATCGAAATGCCTGCGCCAGTTTGCTGACGCGGGCATTTTGTCATTTTTGCCGGGAAAAACTTGCCAAGCAGAATAGCGTCTTGGCAGTGCGACATGGAATTCCTGGGTTTTAGGAGTTGCAGTAAAGACGGCAGCACTGCCGTCTGTGGTGAGGTGAACGACAGCCCCTGAAAATCTGTCGGCAAATAGAAAGGGATTACCCATGTTTAATAAAGTTACGAAAACCTTCCAGTACGGTCAACACACCGTGACGCTGGAAACCGGCGAAATCGCTCGCCAGGCCTCCGGTGCAGTTCTGGTATCGATCGAAGATACCGTGGTGCTGGCTACTGTCGTCGCACGCAAAGACGCCAAGCCAGGCCAGGACTTCTTCCCGCTGACCGTCGACTACGTTGAGAAAACCTATGCTGCCGGTAAAATCCCGGGCGGTTTCTTCAAGCGTGAAGGTCGTCCTTCGGAAAAAGAAACACTGACATCCCGCCTGATCGACCGTCCTATCCGTCCTCTGTTCCCAGAAGGCTACCTGAACGAAGTGCAAGTGATCATTCACGTGCTGTCGGTCAACCCGGAAATCGATCCAGACATCGCCGCCATGATCGGCGCATCGGCCGCCCTGTGCGTGTCGGGCGTACCGTTCAACGGCCCGGTCGGCGCAGCGCGCGTCGGCTACGCCAACGGCCAGTACATCCTGAACCCTACCGTTGAACAACTGAAGACCTCGCAGATGGATCTGGTTGTCGCCGGTACCGAAACCGCCGTGCTGATGGTGGAATCGGAAGCCAAGCAACTGTCCGAAGAAATCATGCTCGGCGCGGTCGTATTCGGCCACACCGAAATGAAAGCAGTCATCGACGCGATCCACGAGCTGGTACGCGACGGCGGCAAGCCGGAAGTTGAATGGGTCCCACCAGCGAAGAACGAAGCGCTGATCGGCCGCGTGTCGCATTTCGCCGCGAGCAAAATCAACGCTGCTTACCAGACCAAAGACAAGCAAGAGCGCACCGCCAAGCTGAAGGCCGCCACCAGCGAAGTGCTGGCCGACCTGTCCGCTGAAGCCGCCGCCGCTGGCGCCGCGCCAGTCGACGCAGCCGAAGTGAACAACATCCTGTTCGACATCGAAGCCAAGATCGTCCGTACCCAGATCCTGGACGGCGAGCCACGTATCGACGGCCGCGACACCCGCACCGTTCGTCCGATCTCGATCCGTACCTCGGTGCTGCCACGCACCCACGGTTCGGCGCTGTTCACCCGCGGTGAAACGCAGGCGCTGGTGGTTGCCACCCTGGGCACCGCACGCGACAGCCAGAAGATCGACGCGCTGATGGGCGAGTTCACCGACTCCTTCATGCTGCATTACAACATGCCACCGTTCGCCACCGGCGAAACCGGCCGCGTAGGTACGCCTAAGCGCCGCGAAATCGGTCACGGCCGTCTGGCCAAGCGCGCGCTGATCGCCGCACTGCCGGCACCGGAAGAGTTTAGCTACTCCGTGCGCCTGGTGTCGGAAATCACCGAATCGAACGGTTCGTCGTCGATGGCTTCGGTCTGCGGCGGCTGCCTGGCGCTGATGGACGCTGGCGTTCCAATGAAAGAGCACGTCGCCGGTATCGCGATGGGCCTGATCAAGGAAGGCGGCAAGTTCGCCGTGCTGTCGGACATCCTGGGCGATGAAGATCACCTGGGCGACATGGACTTCAAGGTAGCCGGTACCCGCAACGGTATCACCGCGCTGCAGATGGACATCAAGATCATGGGCATCACCAAGGAAATCATGCAAGTGGCGCTGGCGCAAGCCAAAGAAGGCCGCGAGCACATCCTGGGCGAAATGCAAAAAGCCATGCCGACCGTGAAGACCGAACTGTCGGACTTCGCACCGCGCCTGATCACCATCAAGATCAACCCAGAGAAGATCCGTGACGTCATCGGCAAGGGCGGCGCAGTCATCCGCGCGCTGACCGAAGAGACCGGCACCCAGATCGATATCAGCGACGAAGGCGTGGTCACCATCGCTTCCGTCGACGCTGCCGCCGGCCAGGAAGCCAAGCGCCGCATCGAAGAACTGACCGCTTCGGTCGAAGTGGGCAAGACCTACGACGGCGTAGTATTGAAGCTGCTGGACTTCGGCGCGATCGTTCAGGTCATGCCAGGTAAAGATGGTCTGCTGCACATCTCGCAAATCGCCAACGAGCGCGTCAACGCCGTTGCCGATTACCTGAAAGAAGGCCAGGCAGTGCGCGTCAAGGTTCTGGAAACCGACGACCGCGGCCGCCTGAAACTGTCGATGAAAGCCGCTGCTGAAGAAGCCGCTGCTGCCGCTGCACAGTAATCTCAGACTAGTCTGATCGAAAGCCGCCCTTCGGGGCGGCTTTTTTTTTGTCCTGAACTTTTAGAGCCGCGCCCGGTCCAACCGGATCATGGGCACCTTATATGAAGACGACATCATTGCCTGGTCCGAACAGCAGGCGGCCTTGCTGCGCGCCGGCCGCTGGGAATTGCTGGACCATGAAAACATCGCCGGGGAGATCGAGGATGTGGGCAAGAGCGAAAAGCGAGAGCTACAAAGCCGGCTGTCCGTCTTAACCTCGCATCTTCTGAAGTGGAAGTTTCAGCCAATCAGGCGCACTCGTAGTTGGAAAAATACGATACGGGAGCAGCGTACGGCTATCAGGCAGGACATCAAGAAAACGCCTGGCCTGAAATTACTGATAAGTAATCCCAATTGGGTGGCAGGGGCCTATCGTCGAGCGCTGATCGACACCTACGCTGAGACCTCTTTGCCCGCTCTGCCGGACGAGTCGCCGTGGACGATCACGGAGATCCTGACGGAGGAGTTCTTTCCGGAGTAAATAATCATGGCGACAGGATATGAGGACGACGTGGCGGCATGGGCGAAGGAGCAGGCTTTCTGGCTGCGGTCAGGGCAACTCTCTCTGGCCGATGCCCTGCATCTGGCGGAAGAGATTGAAGGTGTGGCCGCATATTTTGAGTTTGAGCTGGACAATCGATGCTCGACTTTGCTGGCGCATCTGGCGCGATGGCAAAGGCAGGAAGGCAATCGCTGCGAGCTGTGGCGCCAGCTCATCGCGCTACAGCGCCGGCGAATAGAGCGAATGTTGGCGCGCCTGCCCAGCTTGCGTGCGGCCATCGCGGACCCTGAATTTCTCCAGGATGTATGGCTGGACGCCTTGATCAAAGTGGTGGGGGAGAACTACTGCTTTGACCTGCCTGAAACCAGCCCCTGGTCGTTGGAGCAGGCGCTGGCTCAGGACTTCTTTCCAGATTACTTGCCGTCGTAAGTGACGCGGTACACGCGGCCACCGTAGTCGTCGGACACAATCATCGAACCGTCCGGCAGCGTGGCCACATCCACCGGCCGGCCCACTACTTCATCCCCGCGCAGGAAGCCGTCGATGAAGGCGGTGTCGGTGACGACCTTGCTGTTGTATAGCGTAATCAGGCGCACGCTGTAGCCGCTCTTGGTCGTGCGATTCCACGAACCATGTTCGGCGATGTAGACGTTGTTGCGATACGCTTCTGGGAACTGCTTGCCGGTGTAGAAGGTCAACCCCAGCGGCGCCACGTGCGGCCCCAGCTTGGCGACCGGCGGCTCGAACTCCTCGCAGCTGCGGCCCTTGGCAAAGTCCGGGTCCGGCACCACGCCACCGTGGCAGTACGGGAAGCCGAAATGCATGCCGGCCTTGGGCGCCACGTTCAGCTCGCACGATGGTGTGTTGTCGCCCATCTCGTCACGGCCGTTATCGGTGAACCACAGCACCTTGGTGGTCGGATGGAAGTCGAAGCCCACCGTGTTGCGCACGCCGCGCGCGTACTCTTCCAACTGGCTGCCGTCCGCATTCATGCGATAGATCTTCGCGCTCTTGGTCTCCTCGACATCGCACACATTGCACGGCGCGCCGACCGGAATATACAGCTTGCCGTCCGGCCCGGCCTTGATGACCTTCTCGCCATGCCACTTGTCATTCGGCAGGCTGACCTTGACCACCTCGTAGGACGGCTTCTGCGCATAGCGCTTGTCGATATTATCGAAGCGGATCACGCGGCTGATTTCGCCCACGTACAGCGCGCCGTTGAGCAGCGTTACGCCGATCGGGTGTTCCAGGCCTTCGGCGATGGTGACCACGTCGGCCGTCTGCTTGTCGGCGCGCGGCACCAGCGCGTACACCTTGCCGGCCTTGCGCGAGCCGACGTAGACGATGCCGCTGTCCGACACCACCATGCTGCGCGCGGCGCTGACCTGGTTGGCGTAGACGCTGATGTGGAAGCCCTTGGGCAGCTTGAAGCCGCTCAGGTCGGGCACATTCTGCTGCGCCTTGGCGGCGGCCGCCGCAGCCGCTGCGGCCGGCGTCAGCGCCACGGCGGGCTTGGCGGCGTTGGCGGCGATCAGGTCGGCCAGCAGCGCGATCTGCGTTGCGTTCAGGGCAGGGGACCAGGCCGGCATGTCCTTCTCCGGCACGCCCTTGCTGATGATCTTGATGAGGTTGGTCTTGGTGGGCGCTCCGTGCAGCCACGCGTGATCGCCCAGCGACGGGCCGACGGCGCCTTCCATCTTGGCGCCATGGCAGGCGGCGCAATTGGCCTGATAGAGTTTTTCGGCGGCGCCAAGCTTGGCCTCGGCCGCACTGGTAAAGGAGGTGGCGGCCAGGCAGGCCATGAGGGTGGCGCGGAGTGCTGGATGTTTCATGGACGATTCTTTCGAGTGGCGACACGGTATTGTGCCAGTGTCTACCAGCTATTACCATGTTGCCGATACCGCAAGCCCCATCCACGCAGGGTGTACGGATGTACAATGTTCCTTCTTTACCAACTCTGTCGTACACCACTCATGATCAAACCTTTGCTGGCCGCTGTGCTCTGCGGCCTTGCCGCCTTTGCCTCCGCAAACACACCTGACGACAACTGGAACAAGCCGGTCGAACCCTTCCAGATTTATGGCAACAGCTACTACGTCGGCGTGAGCAGTCTCAGTGCGGTGCTGGTGACGTCACCGCAGGGCCATATCCTGCTGGACGGCGCCTATCCCGATTCGCCGCAACGCATCGCCGCCAGCATCAGCAAGCTGGGTTTCCGCATGCAGGACGTCAAGCTGATACTGAGCTCGCACGGTCACATGGACCACGCCGGCGGCATCGCCGAACTTCAGCGCATGAGCGGCGCGACGGTGGTGGCCAGCCCCCTCACGGCTGCGGACCTGAAGCGCGGCGGCATGGCCAAGGATGATCCCCAGTTCGTCGGCAGCACGCCGTTTGCCAAGGTGGCCAAGGTGCGCACGGTGCGCGATGGCGAAGCCATCAAAGTCGGCCCGCTGACGGTGACCGCGATGTACACGCCGGGCCACACCTCGGGCGGTACCAGCTGGACGTGGAAGTCCTGCGAACAAGACCGCTGCGCCAGCATCGTGTTCGCCGACAGCATCAATCCGGTTTCCAGTGATGGCTACAAATTCAACGCCCATCCGCAAGTGCTGAAGCAATATGAGCAGAGCTTCGCGGCGCTGGGGCAGGCCTCGTGCGACATCATCATCGCCGTGCATCCAGAATTCTCCGGCACCTGGGACAAGCTTCGGAGCGACAAACCGCATCCCTTGCTGGACGGCGGCGAGGGCTGTAAAGCCTACGCCAGGCAATCGCGCGACAATCTGAATCTGCGCTTGTCTAAAGAGGCAGGCAAATGATCGTGGACTTCGATGTACCCTTCGACGGCCACGTGCTGAAGGGCGATCAGTACGTCGGCGGCGACAACCGCGTGCTGTATTTGCACGGTGCCGGCGCCAGCACCCGGCGCGGCCATCATCTGCTGCGCAACGCTCTGCAGCAGCGTGGCGTCGGCAGCACCAGCTTCGATTGCATCGGCCATGGCGACACCGGCGGCACGCTGGCGCAATCGTCGGTGGCCAGCCGCACGCGCCAGGCGCAGGCGGTGGCCGCTGCGCGCGGCCTGCCGGAGCCGATGGCGGTGTTCGGCGCCAGCATGGGCGCCTACAATGCGGTTCGCATGACGCAAAGCCATCGTGTCGATGCGCTGGTGCTGATCGTCCCCGGCGTCTACACGCCGTCGGCGTACGAGGTGCCGTTCGGGCCGGACTTCTCGACCGTGATACGGCGCGAGCGCAGCTGGGTCGACAGCGACGCCTGGGACATCCTGTCGCGCTTCGAAGGCCGCCTGCTGGTGATCGCCGCCGAGAACGACGCCACCATCCCGCTGGAGATCCCGGAACGCCTGGTCGCCGCCGCAACGCGCGCGCAATCGAGCCGGCTGCACGTGGTGCAGGGCGCGGAACACAATCGCCTCTGGTCGCTGCTGGAGGAAGACCCGGCCAGCTTCGACGCCGCGGTTGACATGGTGGCCGATACGGTGAATGGCGGAAGGCAGTAGGAGTCGAACTTACAGGGGAGCGTCTGACGCCCCCCACCGGGTTTGAAGCCCGGCCCCATCACCGGATGAGTATGCCTTCCCTGGTACTACTCGCCACTGTACGACCAGACCGCGTTGGGTCGTATCAAGTGGATGTTGCCCACGCGCCGAGTATAGCCGACGCGATCGAAGAACTCCAATATCTGTATGGCCCGCTTGCGACCCAGCCCGGTCACATCGCGAAACACCGACGCCTGCACCTCGGGCAGCGACGTCACCAGTGCCGCCAGTTCGGCCAGCCGCTTTGGATGATAGAACAGATCCGGAACCAATTGGCTGATCTCTCCCGTCTTGGAGAGCTTGAGCAGCAAGCGTCGCACCTCCGCTTCCTGCATGCCGTGGTCGCGTGACAGGTCGCGCACCCAGGGCGGGTCGTATGCGCCATCCAGCAGGGAGGCCAGCAAGGGCTTGGCCTGCGCCTGTTCCTGTTCGCTTAGTTCGACGCTGTGACCGGGCAGGTGCAGGCTGCGGCCGCGTTGCTTTACCCGGCCTGCGGCGATCAAAGTTTCGATCAACCGGCTCCACAAACGGTCTTCCATCTCCGGCGCGACGATGCGCTTGAGGCGCCACAGTTCGGGGCCGGCGTCGTCTGGTGCGCGTGCGTGGAATTCGGCCAGGCCGTCCAGGATGCGCGCGTCCAGCATCTGCACTTCATCGGCGGCCAACAGCAACTGATCGCCGCCTTGCAGCGCGACCTCGATGGTATCCGTCGGCAGGGCGATTTGATCGGCGGGCAGCTGCGACAGGCGCACCAGCGCCGACATGCGCAGACCTAATGGGCTGCGAGCCAGCAGCGAGGCGACGTCGCCGCTGCCGACGAAATCGGATAGCGCCCGCAACCACGCCAGCCGCGTGGCGCTGCGTCGCTTGCGCGCCGGGCCGAAGGGATCGAGCACCGTGCCGCCGCCGATGGTTGCGGTGGCCTGCGCATTGCGGATCACGAAGCGGTCGCCGGGGACGGCATGCACCGGCGCGTCCAGCACCAGTTGCACGCGGCCGGTCTGGCCCGGCGCCAGCACGTCGCCGTCCAGCATCACGACGTTCGCCGTATGATGCGCCGCACCCAGGTGTAGGTGCAGCGGCGACCAAGGCTTCAGGGTCTGGCCGCAGTCCGGCGTGAGTGTCAGTTCGGCGTCGATACGCTCGGAACAGGCGGCGAGCGCCGGAGCGACGACCCAGGTGCCGCGCTGTATCTCTTCCTTCGATACGCCGCTTAAATTCAACGCCAGCCGCTGCCCTGCGCGGCCGCTGTCGGCACTACGGTTCTGCGCATGGATGCTGCGCACGCGCGCCGGCTGTCCGCCCGGCGCCAGTTGCAGCACGTCGCCGACGCGGACGCTGCCCGCCAGCGCTGTGCCGGTGACGATGGTGCCCTGGCCCGACAAGGTGAACACACGGTCCACACCAAGCCGGAACAGGCGCCGTTCGTCGCTGGCCGGCAGCGCCGCCGCCATCAGCGCCAGATGCCGCAGCAAGGCCTGCACGCCTTCGTCTGCGGCCGCGCTGGCATTGGTGCGGAAAATCGGCGCGTCGGCAAAGTCGGTCGCCGCCAGCAGCGCCTCGATATCCCGCTCCACCTGTTCCACGCGTGGCGTATCGACTCGGTCTATCTTGGTCAGGGCCACGGCGCCGCGCCGCACGCCCAGCAGGCGCAGGATGGCGAGGTGCTCCAGCGTCTGCGGCATGATGCCGTCGTCGGCGGCGATCACCAACAGCGCGGCGTCGATGCCGGTGACGCCTGCTGCCATGGTGCGGATGAATTTTTCGTGGCCCGGCACGTCGATCACGCCGAGGATCTCTCCGTTCCCTAGCGGCGTGTAGGCGTAACCGAGTTCGATCGATATGCCGCGCGCTTTTTCTTCCTTCAGCCGGTCGGTGTCGACGCCGGTGAGCGCGCGCGTCAGCGTGGTCTTGCCGTGGTCGATATGGCCTGCCGTGCCGACGATCATACGGCCAGCAGCGCCAGTTGGTCGGCGAAGCGCTGGCGCTGGTGGTCGTCCAGGCAGCGCAGGTCCAGCCACAAGGCATCCTGCGCAACGCGGCCGATCACCGGCAGCGGCAAGGCGCGCAGGCGCTGTTCCAGCACGCCCAGCGCGTTGCTGATGCGTCCAGCAGCGGCGGCGCGTATCACCAGGCCGTGGCTGGGCAGCTGGTCGACGGGCAGGGCGCCGCTGCCGATCTGGCTCATCATCGGCTCGCTGCCGACTTCATAGCCGGCGCCCAGCGCCGCCTGCAGTGGCGGCAGCAGTGCCTGCGCCAGCTCACGCATGGCGGCGGCGGGGCGGGTCAGCAGCTTGAGAGTGGTCAGGCGTTCGGGCAGCAGGTCCGGCGCGCGGTACAGCGCGAGCACCGGCTCCAGCGCCGCCAGCGTCAGTTTGCCGACGCGCAGCGCGCGCTTGAGTGGATTCTTCTTGATCTGCGCGATCAGGTCGGCGCGGCCGACGATGATGCCGCACTGCGGACCGCCCAGCAGCTTGTCGCCGCTGAAGGTGACCAGGTCCGCGCCGCCGGCGATGGTTTCGCGCACCGTGGTCTCGTGCGGCAGGCCGTATTGTTCCAGGTCGACCAGCGTGCCGCTGCCCAGGTCCACCGCCAGCGGGATGTTGCGCTTCTTCGCCAGCGGCGCCAGTTCCGGCAACTCGACGCTCTTGGTGAAGCCGGTGATGGCGTAGTTACTGCAATGGACCTTCATCATCAGCGCGGTCTGCGGTCCGGCCGCTTCGGCGTAGTCTTTCAGGTGCGTGCGGTTGGTGCTGCCCACTTCGCGCAGCACGGCGCCGGCGCGGGTCATGATGTCAGGGATGCGGAAGGCGCCGCCGATTTCCACCAGCTCGCCGCGCGAGACGATGACCTCCTTGCCTTGCGCGATCGTGTTCAGCATCAGCAGCACGGCGGCCGCGTTGTTGTTGACGATGGTGGCCGCTTCGGCGCCGGTCAGTTCCAGCAGCAGGTCTTCGACCAGGTTGTCGCGGTCGCCGCGCTTGCCGGTGTCGATGTCCCACTCCAGGTTCATCGGCCAGCGCAGCGCTTCGGCGACGGCCTGCACCGCGCTGTCGGGCAGCAGGGCGCGGCCAAGGTTGGTGTGCAGGACGGTGCCGGTCAGATTGAAGACGGGCCGCAGCGGCGAACGGTTGGTGTCGCGCAGGCGTTCGGCCAGCATCGCCAGCAAGGCGGGGATGCCGGTGCCGCCGGCTACTGGCATGCCGTCGCGGCGGCTGGCCAGCATCATGCTGCGCAGTTCGGCCAGAAGCATGCGGGCGGCCTCCAGCGTCTGCACGCGGCCATATTCGGCGATCAGCGGCGCGCATGCGGCGTCCGACAGGATCAGGTGGACGGCGGGCAGGTGGATCGAGCCCGCCGCGGTTGCCGCGCCCATGTCTGCGGTGTCGCCGCTCATTCGGCGTTGAACCACAGCAGAGGATTGCCGCTCGCGCGGGCATAGCCGGCTTCGCCCACCAGCAGGTCCAGCGCCAGGCTGGCCAGGTCGTCGGCCAGCGGTTCGACGTTGTAGTCGTGCTCCTGGTTGAAGATTTTGCGATAGGTGCGGCAGTCGTCGCAGGTTTCGGCGCGCGCCACCTTGCTTGGGTCATTGGCCTTGTTGACGATCTCCGGTGCGGCGTCGGCGTCGTCGGCCGGCTCGATGCTCTGGTAGGCGATGCGCGCCGTATGCTCGCAGCACGAGCACTTGACCCGCACCATGTGCCACTCGCTGGCGCAGCAGCTGCACTGCAAATAGCGATAACCCTGCGATTGCCCGCCGATGCGGATCACGCTGGCCACCGGATGCGCGCCGCACACGGGGCACAGCGTGTTGGTCACCAGCGGTTGCACGCGCTGCGCGTCCAGCTGGCCGGCGCGCATGCTCCACATGACCTGCAACGCCGCCGCGACGAACGGCGCGTGCAGCGGATTCACGCCGTCGGTCAGCTCCGACAGCACGGCGTCGGCGCAGCCTTCCAGCTCAGCGCTGTCGAGCGAGCGCAGCTCGGCCAGCACGGTGGCAATCTGTGGCTGGCCTTCCGCCAGCGTGTCGAGTTGATCGAGCAGGGCGTCGAACACAGAGCGCCACGACGGCGGCCGTGCGCCGCTGACGGGCAGCGGCGGCATATGGTGTTCGAGCGAGATGTCGATGTCGGCGGCGTCGGGCAAGGCGAAAGCCTCTGCCGGCAGGGCCAGCGCCACGGCGGCCTGCGCGTCGACCAGCGCCGCCATCAGCAGCAGATAGCCGCGCAGCGTTTCGCCGACGGGAATACCTTTGATTTCATTTTTGGCAAGTTGGCGCAGGCGGACGGCGCGCGCGGAGAACAGGCTGCGCGGCTGCGGCAGCAGCAGGCGCGGTATGGCGTTGTGATCGAGCGCTTCGATCTCGCCGGGTGCAAGCAGACGTTGTACCAAGATGTCTCCCAGATTGCCGGCGGCGACGGCGCCGCCGGCCCGGAGACTATTCTAATCCTAAATTGCTGAGCTAATCACGCGATTTTCGGGCGACTTCCTCGAACCAGCGCGGGTGATGCTTGCGCGCCCACCCGTAAGTCACGGTGCCGCGCACCATGGCGCCGATCGAACCTTTCACCCACACGCCCGCATAGATGTGGACCACGATGGAGCAGATGATCACAAACGCACAGAAGGCGTGCAGCAGCGCGGCGAAGCGCACGATCTCGATCGGGAAGTAGAACGCGAAGTAGGCCCGCCAGATCACCACGCCCGACAGCAGCAGCCCGCACATGCAGAAGATCAGCACATAGAACAGCAGCTTCTGTCCCGCGTTGTAGCGGCCCACCTTGGGCAGCTTGTCTTCGCGGTTGTTGACGACGTCGCCGATTTGATCCAGCCACTGCCTGTCGCCCGGCTCGAACTTATTGTGATGCCAGAAACGCATCACCAGCAGCGCGAACGACACGAACATCACCAACCCGATAAACGGATGCAGGATGCGCGTCCATTGGCCGCCGCCCAGGAACACCGCCATCCACGCCGTCGCCGGATGGAACATGGCCAGCCCGGAAACCGCCAGCAGGATGAAGCAGATGGCCGTTACCCAGTGGTTGCTGCGCTCATTGGGCGTATAGCGTTCGATCAGAGGATTGCCGTCCTTGTCGCGATTTGGCGTGCTCATTTTTCGCTCTCCCGGATGCGGTTGGCCTCATGCAGCGCCTCGGCTTCCTCCTCCTTGCTGACCTCATTCGGCCCGACGCGCGAATAGTGGAACCAGCCTGCCAGCGCGGTGACGGCGATGCCGGCCAGCGCCAGGGGCTTGGTCAAGCCTTTCCACAGTCCGACCATCGGACTGATGCTCGGATTCGCTTTCAGGCCGTGGTACAGGCCCGGTTGGTCCGCGTGGTGCAGCACATACATCACATGCGTGCCGCCGACGCCCGCCGGATCGTACAAGCCCGCGTTGGCGTAGCCGCGCGACTTCAGGTCCTCGATGCGCTCCGCCGCGTGCTCCTTCATGTCCTCCTTGGTGCCGAAGACGATGGCGCCGGTAGGGCAAGTCTTGACGCAGGCCGGCTCCTGGCCCACCGCCACGCGGTCCGAGCAGAGCGTGCACTTGTAGGCGCGGTCGTCCTTCTTGGAGATGCGCGGCACGTCGAACGGACAGCCGGCCACGCAGTAGCCGCAGCCGATGCAGTTCTCCTGATGGAAGTCGACGATGCCGTTGGTGTACTGGACGATGGCGCCCGGCGCCGGGCAAGCCTTCAGGCAGCCCGGGTCCTCGCAGTGCATGCAGCCGTCTTTGCGTATCAGCCATTCCAGGTTGCCGTCATTGGTCTCGTGTTCCGAGAAGCGCATCACGGTCCACGATTGCGGCGACAGGTCGATCGGATTGTCGTACACGCCGGTGGTCTCGCCGATGTCGTCGCGCAGGTCGTTCCATTCCATGCAGGCGGTCTGGCAGGCCTTGCAGCCTATGCACTTCGACACGTCGATCAACTTGGCGACGGTGCCGGTGACAGGCGTGCGCGCCACCGGTTCCTGCACCGTCGTCGCCGACATGCGTTTGATATCAAGGGATTGTAGTGCCATGGTCATTCTCCTCGGGCCGTCATGCTTTTTCCACTTTCACCAGGAAGGACTTGAATTCCGGTGTCTGTGAATTGCCGTCACCAACCGTCGGCGTGAGGGTGTTGATCAGGTAGCCCGGTTTGGTGACTCCCTTGAACCCGAAGTGGATCGGCAGTCCGACCTGGTGGGTCTTCTTGCCGTCGATGATGAGCGCCTTGATACGCTTGGTCACCACGGCTTTCGCCACGATGTGCCCGCGCTTGGAGCTGACCTTGACGCGGTCGCCGTGCGCCACGCCCAGCTCCTTGCCCAGCTCCTCGCCGATCTCGACGAATTGCTCCGGCTGGATAATGGCGTTCAGGCGCGCGTGCTTGGTCCAGTAGTGGAAGTGCTCCGTCAGGCGGTAGCTGGTGGCCACGTGCGGGAACTCCGCCACCTTGCCCAGCTTGGCCCGGTCGTTCGGGAACATGTGGGCGGCGGGGTTATTGGTGGCGCGCGCATTGGTCGGGTGCAGCGGGTTGTGGCCGATCGGCGACTCGAACGGCTCGTAGTGCTCGGGGAAGGGACCCTCGGCCATGGCGTCGCGCGAGAAGAAGCGCGCCACGCCTTCGGCCAGCATGATGAAGGGGCCCATGCCGTTTTCCGGCGGCTCGTCCGCCTTGAAGTCGGGGACGTCGGCGCCGGCCCAGTTGGCGCCGTTCCAGCTCACCAGCTTGCGTGTCGGATCCCACGGTTTGCCTTTCGGGTCGCAGGAGGCGCGGTTGTACAGGATGCGGCGGTTGGCCGGCCAGGCCCAGGCCCAGTTCAGCGTCTGACCGATGCCGCTCGGGTCGGAGTTGTCGCGCCGTCCCATCTGGTTGCCGGCCGCGGTCCAGCAACCGGCGAAGATCCAGCAGCCGCAAGCCGTGCTGCCGTCGTCGCGCAATTGCGCGAAGCCTGCCACCTGCTCGTTCTTCTTCAGGATGACTTTGGTCGGGTCCTTCGGATCGGTGAGTTCCTTCAGCGCCTTGCCGTTGTACTCCATCGCCAGTTCTTCCGGCGTCGGGCTGTACGGCTTGGCGTAGGGCCAGGTCAGGTTGACGATCGGGTCGGGGAATTTGCCGCCGTCGGCCTGGTACGCCTTTTTGATGCGCAGGAAGATGCCGGACATGATCTCCAGGTCGCTCCTGGTCTGACCCGGGCCGTCGGCCCCTTGCCAGTGCCATTGCAGCACGCGCGAGGAGCTCACCAGCGAGCCGCGTTCCTCGGCGAAGCAGGTGGTAGGCAGGCGGAATACCTCGGTCTGGATCTTGGTCGGATCGACCTGGTGGAACTCGCCGAACGGACGCCAGAACTCCGCCGTCTCCACCGCGAGGGGATCCATCACCACCAGGAACTTCAGCTTGGACAAGGCTTCCGTGATCTTTTGTTTGTCCGGCGCCGAGGCCAGGATGTTGAAGCCCTGGCAGATGTAGCCGTTCATTTTCCCTTGATGCATAAGCTCGAAGGCCTGCATCATGTCGTAGGGCTTGTCCAGCTTGGGCAGGTAGTCGAAGGCGTAGTTGTTCTCTTCCGTCGCCGCGTCGCCCCACCAGCACTTCATGAAGCTGACCAGGAACTTTTTGGCGTTGCTGTAGTAGCTGAGCTGATTCGGACGCAATGGCTTCAGCGCGCGCTTGGCGGCGTAAGCCTCGAAGTCCTGCTCCGCTTCGCCGGGCAGCGTCAGGTAGCCGGGCAGCATATTGGTCAGCAGCCCCAGGTCCGTCAGGCCCTGGATGTTGGAGTGGCCGCGCAGCGCGTTCATGCCGCCGCCGGCGATGCCGATGTTCCCCAACAGGAGCTGCACCATGGCGCCGGTGCGCAGCGTTTCCGCGCCGGTGGAGTGCTGCGTCCATCCCAGCGCATACAGGATGGTGGCTGCGCGGCCCGGAACGGCGGTCGATGCCAGCATCTCGGCGACTTTGAGGAATTTTTCCGGCGGCACGCCGCAGGCTTTTTCCACCATCGCCGGCGTGTAGCGCGAGTAATGCTTCTTCATCAGCTGGTACACGCAGCGCGGATGCTCGAGCGTGGCGTCGATCTTGGCGAAGCCGTCGTCGCCCATCTCGTAGTTCCAGCTGCTCTTGTCCGTGTACTTGCCCGCCTTTTCGTCGTAGCCCGAATACAGGCCGTCGTTAAAGGCGAAGTCCTCGCGCACGATGAAGGGCATGTCGGTGTAGTTGCGGACGTACTCGTGCTGTATCTTGTCGTTCGTGAGCAGGTAGTTGATGATCGCGCCGAGGAAGACGATGTCCGCGCCGGTACGGGTAGGGACGTAGTAGTCCGCCACCGAAGCGGTACGGGTAAAGCGCGGATCGACCACGATCAACTTGGCGCCGCGATGCGCCTTCGCTTCCGTGACCCATTTAAAGCCGCAAGGGTGTGCTTCTGCTGCATTACCGCCCATGACCAGGATGACATCGGCGTTCTTGATGTCCACCCAGTGATTCGTCATCGCACCACGTCCAAATGTCGAGGCAAGACCTGCCACCGTCGGACCGTGTCATACACGCGCTTGATTGTCGAATGCCAGCATGCCCAGACTGCGCATGGTTTTATGGGTTAAGTAGCCTACCTCGTTGGTGCTCGCCGACGCGCACAGCATGCCGGTGGTGGTCCAGCGGTTGACGGTCTTGCCGTCCGCCGTCTTGTCGATGAAATTGGCGTCTCGATCGGCCTTCATCAACTTGGCGATGCGGGTCAGCGCGTCGTCCCAGGACATCTTGCTCCATTCGGTCGCACCGGGCGCACGGTACTCGGGCACCATCAGGCGATTTTCGGAGTGGATGAAATCGATGAGGCTCGCGCCTTTGGGGCACAGCGTGCCGCGGTTGACCGGATGGTCGGCGTCACCCTCGATGTGGATGATGCTGGCCTTGGCGTTCTTGGCGCCGTCGCCCAGGCCGTACATGAGAATCCCGCAGCCTACGGAGCAGTAGGGGCAGGTGTTACGGGTTTCGGTGCTGCGCGCCAGCTTGTATTGCCGGACTTCGGCCAGGGCCGATGCCGGCGCAAAGCCGAGCAGCGCGATGCTCGAACCCGCGATGGACGCGCCAGTCACCCGAAGGAACTGACGCCTGGTCATCTGGTTCATGGGGTAAGCCTCTCATATTATGAAAAGACCTGCCAAGTCTATCACTATAAAAAAGGGAGCCTCGTAACGAATTGAATCGGATGTTGTGTTTTCAACAGTAAATAGTTTCTCGGTGGCTATACCGCTTCGCCGCAATCCGTGCACGGTCCGGCGCATTCCGCTCGACCGGCGCCTGCGGTGTGCTTATCGTGAGCTTTTAGTCACTTTGGAGCTTACATGCGCATACTGCTTTCTCTTGTTTTCGCCGTTATGGCCGCGTTGTGCACCGCGCCCGCGCGTGCTGCCGACACCGGGCATGACGCCGACGTGGCCGCGATTCGCCAGGTGGTGCAGCAATTCCAGTCCGCCATCGTCGCCCACGACGGTAAAACCCTGGGCGGCCTGTTCCTGCCGGACCACGACAGCTGGTTGTCGGTATTCGACACCCCGACCTGGAAGGTGGTCAAGGCGGAGAAGCCGGCCGCGCGCAAGGTGATGCGATCGACCTGGCAAGAGTTCGCGAATTTCGTCCAGACCTACAAAGGTCCGGTCGAGGAGCGCTTCTACGATGTACGCATCGACACGAATGGCGCCGTGGGTTCGGTGTACTTCAACTTTGATTTCCTCTCCGACGGCAAGGTCAGCAACCGTGGCAGCGAAAGCTGGCAGATGGTGCTGACCGAAGATGGGTGGAAGATCAGCTCAATGCTGTACTCGATCGGCGACTGACACGTTAGAATCGCTGGTTTCCTCTTTTTCCGGACGCTCAGCGTGAAAGAACCCACTCCACAACTCATCGCCGTCCTTGCCGCCCTGCCGGTCGCCGCCTGCATGGCGATCCTTGGGCTGCCGGCGCTTGGCCATGGCTACGCCGCAGCCTTCCGAGGACTGTTTTTCGTTGCGTGCATGGCGTGGATCGCGCCGTTGGCCCAACTGCAACGCGTTCTGTGGCGCCGCGAGAGTTCATTGATGCTCACGGCAGTGGTATTGCTGGTGGCAAGTTATGCGATGTCGATCGCTAACGCGCTGGCCGGGCAGCGCCTGGCGATCGCGCTCGGGCTGGAGACCGGCTATCAGTGGGCCTACCTGGTACAGGGCCTGGACGGCTGCTGGTTGGCGCTGATCGCCTTCTGTGCCGTGCATGCGGTTGCGGTTTACTACCTGTCGCTGCAACGCACCCGGCTTCACCTCGCGCAGGCGCTCGCGCACGCGCGGGACGCCGAGCTGCGCGCCCTGCGTCTGCAGGTGAACCCGCACTTCCTTTTCAATACACTAAACGCGATATCGGCGCTGGTCTCCGCCGGCGCCGATCGCGAGGCCACCCGCATGATCAGCCGCGTCGCCGACTTTCTACGCGCTACCCTCGCGCATGACGGTCGCCACGAACACGCGCTGGCCGAGGAGCTGGCGCTGATCGAGGCCTATCTCGACATCGAAAAGGCGCGGCTCGGCGAGCGCCTGCGGGTGACGATGACGGCAGGTCCCGACGTGCTTGACGCGGCGGTCCCGTACTTGCTGCTGCAACCGCTGGTCGAGAACGCGATCCGTCACGGGATCGCACCGCTGGCGACTGCGGGCCGGCTCGATATCCGGGTAGAACATACCGGCACCCACCTGGCGGTCGACCTGCTCAACGATGGACGCCGGCCCGCATCGGATGGGGCCAACGGTATCGGTCTTGCCAACGTAGCCGAGCGCCTGCGCCACCTGTACGGCGGGGAGCAACAGTTCGACGCCGGTTGGCGCGATGAGCGCAATTTTCATGTGCGTCTGACGCTGCCGTTGCGGCCTATGGCCGAATCCGCGCCGGCCGCTTTGCGGGCCGCGGCATGAAGCCCGTCCCAATCAGCGTTGCGATCGTTGACGATGAGCCGTTGGCACGTCTCGCGCTGAAGACACGATTGGCGCGCCGGCCTGGCTTCGAGCTGGTCGCGGAGTATGGTGACGGCGACGCCGCCGTCCAGGGCCTGACTGCCTTGGCTCCAGACCTTGTGTTCGTCGACGTCGAAATGCCCGGCCGTAGCGGGCTTGAAGTACTACGTGCGCTGCCCGTGGAGAGCAGGCCCATGGCGATCCTGGTCACTGCGCATGACAGCTTCGCCTTGCAGGCCTTCGATCTGGCGGCGCTCGACTATTTGCTCAAGCCAGTCGATGACGACCGCTTCGACGAGGCCTTGGACCGCGCCCGCCGGGCCTTTCCCTGGCGTCGCAAGAACGGCGCGCCTGCATTGGCGCCAGCCCCCTGGTTACGTACGTTTACGGTACGGGCAGGAACGCGGACGGTATTGGTGCGGGCCACTGACGTCGAACGCATCGAAGCGGATGGCGACTATGCGACGCTACATGCGGGCGGCAAGACGCATCTGGTGCGCGAACCGCTGCATCAGTTGGCGATGCAGCTTGACCCCTTGCAGTTTCAACGCGTACACCGTTCGGCGATTGTACGCATCGACATGGTCGTCGAGCTTCGGGCGCTGACGAATCGCGACGCCTTGCTGCGCCTGCGCGACGGCAGCCTGTTACGCGCAAGCCGCAGCTATATGCCGGCGCTGCTGGAGGCTCTTGAACGCCGCGACAAGCATGTAGTTAATGCCTGACTAGTTCGGCAGGTAGCAGGCGCGCAGGCCGGCGTAGTCGTAGTAGTGGCTGGCCGGGGCGATCTTTGCCTGGTCGCAGCCGCGCTTGAAGTCCGTTTCCTTCTCGTTGTACAGCATGCGGACCAGCGTTCGTCCTTGCTCATTGGTGTAGACATCCCATTGGATATTGGCTGCCATCGGCGCTACTGCATCGCCGCGCCAGTTGCTATTGCTGTAGCTGTATGCCACTGCGCGCGGTAACTGTTCCGACATGCCGGGCAGGCCGAGGATGGCCGCCATCGGAATGACGATTTCAGCGTGGGCGAAGCGCAGCTTGGCGGCGTGCGACAGATCGCCCTTGGCGACTGCATCCACCTCGTTGAAAAAATCGTCGAGCAGCGTTTGCGCCATGCGGTGGTTGATGCCGCCGTTTTCGCTGATGCCGGGGCCCTTGGTGTAGAAGGCGAGGGCATCTTCGGTGGCTGCGAACACTGCCGCCTGCTGTGCCGGCATGTAGCGGGTGAAGTCGGCTTTCAGTTCGGCCTTCATGTCGGCGGCGGCCGCGTACAGGTCGTAGATTGCTTGCGCTGCATCTGTCGCGGATTTGATCTCGGTGTCGCCATCACCAGTCAGCTTGTTGGTGAACTGCTTGTCGGCGCTGGTGTAGCTGTAGGTGCCGGTGTTGGCGGCGCTGTAGCGGCCTTGATTTAGTCCTTCGATAAAGGCCGGCGTGAACAGGCGCTCCAGCACTGCTTTGGCTGCCGCCGCAACCTGCGGCTGCGCCAGCACGGCGGCTTCGCGCGCACGCAGTTCGTCGCTCCTGGCCCAGGCTTGGTATTCCTGGCTGGCCCGGTAAGTGGCGTGCAGTGGATCGCCTTCGTCGGCCACCAGGTCCTGCTTTGCGCTCAGCTTGTGGAAGTAGAGCAGGAAGCGGTCGGTGCCTGCCGGGCGGCTGTCGTGATTCGTTTCGGCGCGCGGCGCCAGCGACGGCGGACGCACTATCAGCGCTTGCAGATTGGGCTGCTGCGCCACCAGCGATCCGGCGAAATAATCGCCGCTGTCCACGGCGCGGTCCTTGCCGGAGGTGACCAGCAGGATCTGGCGCGGCTGCGCCGCCGTGCCAGCACCAGCACCTGCACCTGCGGCCGCGTTGCGGAACAATTGCGGCAAGCGATGGTACATGCGCTCAGCGAGCTGCTTGTGCTCCATCACACCCTGCATGGTCTCGTTGCCGTAGCCCGGCTTGGTGATGCCGGCCACGCCGTAGCCCAGCAAGGCATTGGCCTTCATCATTTGCAGCAGGTCGTCGCCTAGGTGGGCGCCCAGCGGCGTCAGGCCCTTCTCCTTGCCGGCCAACTGCCACAGATTGTAGAGCACCAGGTCGGTCTTCATGCTGCTCAAACCGCGCGACCCATGCCGCGCCAGCAGCTGGGTGTAGACCGCGCGGTAGCCTTGCGGCGGCGCTTCGTAGCTGGCGCCGGCCTGCTGCGGTTGATACGGTGTCTTGGTTTGATAGTACTGCTCGCCGACGGCGTTCAACATCAACAGGGACAGCGCGGCGCCTGCCGCAAGGCGTGGTGGTTTCATACCTTAGAAGTCTACGCGAACATTCACGCTTGCAGTACGTGGCGAGCCGACGTTCAGATAGTTCTCCTGGTAGTAGGTCCAGTATTTGCGGTTGGCGATGTTCGAGATGTTGGCGCGCACGCTGACCATCTTGCCGAAGTAGCGGTGACGGTAGTTGAAGCCCGCATCGAACAGCGTGTAGGCCGGCAGCGTGTTGACGTTGGCCGCATCCATCGGCAGCTCGCCCAGGTACTGGGTGCCGGCGTGCAGCGCCAGGCCTGGCAGCACTTCGCGCCAGGTCGCCTGCACCGAAACCTGACGGCGCGGGGCACCGACGGCGCGCTTGCCGCTGTAGCCTGCGGCGGCGTTTTCCAGCGTCGCATCCAGCAGCATCAGGCCACCTTCGATCGACAGGTTTTTAGCTGCTTGCACCACGGTGTTGAATTCCACACCCTGGTATTTGGATTCGCCGTCTGCCACGAAGACATTGCCGGCATTGGTGTACTGTGCGCCACGCTTGATGTGGAACAGCGCCGCGCTGGCGTTCCAGAAACTGCGCTCGGTCTTGATGCCGACTTCGGCCTGCTTGCTCTTCAGCGGAGCGAAGGTCTGGTTGGCGTTGACGGTGGACGTGGGCGCGCTGGAAGCCTGTTCCATCGCCTCGACGTAGCTGCCGTAGACAGTGGTGTCCGCGGCCGGCTTGTACATCAGCGCCACGGTCGGCGTGGTGCGCTGAGCCGGGTAGTTGGCGATGACCACGCCCTTGGTGGAATAGGCGTTGTCGTTGTAGCGGGTATAGCGGGCGCCGGCCAACACCGACCAGTTGTCGGTCAGCTTGACGGTGTCGCTGGCGAAGGCCGCTTCCTGGCGGGTCGCTTCGTCGCGGTAGGTGCCGCCGCTCCAGTTGATGCTGTCGACGTTGATGATGGTCGGTGCATACAGGTTGCCGGTGCCCAGATAGGTTTTTGGCGTCACAGCGGAGGAGGTCGACGACAGGTTCTGCGAGGTCACGCCGGCGACGATTTCATGCGCCAGGCCGAAGGCGTTGACTTTGCCTTCGAAGCTGGCCTGCGCCTGGTCGAAGTGGTAGCCATGCAGCTCGGAGGTGACGCGGTCCTTGTAGTCGCCCTTGTTGCTGGTGATGTAGTACTGGTCCTTTTTATACACGCGGGTCGAGTTCGACGTGCGGTAGGAGAGGTTGGCGATCCAATCTGGGCTCAGGCGGTATTCCATGCCGACCGTGGACAGCGCGAATTCGACGTCGCTGCCGGCGCCGATGCTGTTCAATTTGCTGTCGCCGGCGATCGGCTTCGGCACCACATACAACGGCGAGATCACCACGTCGGTGCCACCCACGCTTTTGCGGCGTTGGTAGATCGCATCGTAGGTGAGCGCCACGTCGTTGTTGACGCGCCATTCCAGGTTGATGCCCGCAGCGTTACGCTTGATGGAGCCGCTTTCTTCCTGCACGCCGCCATCTTCGTGCAGCAGGTTCAGACGGTAACCGAAGCCGCCTTCATCGCCCAGGCGGCCGCCTGTATCGATATGTTCCTTGATCGCGCCGCCTTCCTGGTAGCCCAGCGCCGCGCTGAAGCTCTTGTCGGTGGTGGGGCGCTTGCTGACGTAGTTGACGATGCCGCCCGGCGAACCGAAGCCGTACATAAAGCCGGTCAGGCCTTTCAGCACTTCCACGCTCTCGAACATCTCCAGCGGCATTTCGGTGCCGCGGTTGACGTTGGCCAGGCCGTTGATCTTGTAGCCGTTCAGGTCATCGAGGCGCAGGCCGCGCATCTGGATGGTGGCCGGGTGGGTGCTGATCGGTGGGCTGATGGCGGTGACCGAGGCGTCGTACTTCAGTACTTCGGAGATGCTGGTGGCCAGGCGGTCTTCGATTTCGTCGCTGCTGACGGCCTTGGTGGAGAAGGGGGTATCGAGTTCCGACTTGCGTCCCAATGCACCGCCGCTGATGCTGTCGCCCAGTTTTTTCTTTTCCACCGTCGCCTTGATGACGACCTTGGACAGCGCGCCTTCGCCGCCGTCTTCTGTGGCGAGGGCCGCGCCGTGCAGTGCGCACAGGCCGGCGGCCGCCAGGGCCAGGTGCAAACGGGATTTAGCGAAGGTAGAAGTCGGGTGCATGAGAACCTAAAGTAGAGGGGCGATATAAAGCCCGCAATCTTATCGGTGTTGTATGACAACCGTATGACGGCCCTCATGCTTTTTACTGCGACGACTTACGGCAGCAGCGCCTCGATCTGCGCCAGCGACGGCGGCGATGCGCCCGCAGCCAGGCAGGCCGCCGCGCCGGCCGCCACGGCAAACTGCAGATGCTGCAAGGGTTGATTTTGCGGGCGATGCATCATGCTCCAGGCCAGCGCCGCGATGCTGGCGTCGCCCGCGCCGACGGTGTCGACCACGGTGATCGGCGGCGCGGGCAGGTGCCACGCCTGGTCGCCGACGTGCAGCGATGCTCCGGCTCCGCCCTTGGTGTACAGCCAGGTGGCGGTCGGGTTCCAGCTGCGCAGCGTAGCGAAGGCGCCGTCGATATCGGTGGTGCGGAACAAGCCTTCCAGATCTTCTTCGGACACCTTGATGACGTCCGCCAGCTCCGTCATGCGGCGCAGCGTGGCGTCGTACCGCTCATCCATCAGCAAGCGGTAGTTCGGATCGTAGCTGATGCGCACGCCGTCCTGCTTGAGCTGCCCGGCCAGTGCCACCAGCTTGTCCGCCAGCGGTTGGCGCGCCAGGCTGATGCCGCCGAAGTGCGCCCATTTGCAGTGGGCGCGCCAGCCATCCGGCAGCGCCGCCGCGTCGAACTGCAAGTCGGCGCTGTCGTCGCCGACGAAAAAGTAGGCCGGCGGATCGGTGCGGTGTACGATCGCCAGCAGCGGCGATTTGTCGCTGCGCTGGAGGAAGCGCAGGTCGAGCCGCGCGGCCTCGCTGGCCTGCCACAGCGCGTCGCCGAAGACGTCGCGGCTGATGGCGCCGGCGAAGGCGGTCGGCACGTCCAGCCTGGCCATGGTGCGCGCCACGTTCCAGGTCGAGCCGCCCACCTGGCTAAGCCACTGCTGCTGTTGCGGGTCCTGCACGATCATGTCGGTCAGCGCTTCGCCTGCCGCCACGAATACCGGAAAGGCCGTCATGCTTAGTCCTTCAATACGTTGAGCACTTCGTAGCAAGCGCCCATGGTGTGATAGTCCACCTTGCCGGCGGGGCTCTTCTCGTCGGTCAGCTTGCTGTTGTCCGCGCCGAGGATGCGATACCACGCGCCGTGCTGGTGGTCGACGAAATGCTCCCAGCTGTAAGCCCAGATCTTGTCGTACCAGGTCCAGTAGCGTGATTCGCCGGTGCGCGCGGCCAGCAGTGCGGCGGTGGCCAGGCTTTCGGCTTGCACCCAGAAGTATTTGAGATCGTCGCAGATGCTGCCGTCCGGCGCGAAGCCGTAGTAGATGCCGCCATGCTCATGGTCCCAGGCCTTGGCCAGCGCCGCGTCGAACAGCTCGACGGCGCGCGGCAGCAGCCAGTTGCTGCCGCCTTCCAGCTGCTCGCCGTGGCGCTCCAGCAGCAGCAGCAGCTTGGCCCACTCGGTCAGGTGGCCCGGCTGGTAGCCCCACGGACGGAAGATGTTGCTCTTGTCGTGGCGGTTGTATTCGGTGTCCACCGACCAGTCGGCGTGGTAATGCTCCCAGATCAGGTTATCGGCCAGCGCCGCCTGGCGTTGCGTGATGTTGCGGGCCAGCGTTTCGGCACGCAGCAGGTAGGCGTGTTCGCCGGTCGCTTCGAAGGCTGCGATCAGCGCTTCGCAGGCGTGCATATTGGCGTTCTGGCCGCGATAGGGCGCCAGGAAAGTCCAATCGGAGCTGGCTTCGTCGGCGTACAGGCCGTGGGCGGACTGCCAGAAGCGGCGTTCCATCAGCGCATAGGTCTCGGCGATCCATTCACGGGCCTGGGTCTCGCCGGCCATCAGCGCATGGCTATAGGCCAGCAGCACGAAGGCCAGTCCGTAGCAGTGGTTGGTGCCGTCGGTGACGAGGCCTGCGCCGTCGTTCCAGTCCAGCTGCCACGCGTAGCCGCCGGTGTCGGCGTTGCGGTGCGCCTTGCGCAGGAAGTCCAGGCCGTGGCGCAGGCGCTGCTGGTCGGCCGCCTCGCCGAACTGGCGCCACGCCATCGCATGCGTGAAGATGAAGCGCGTGCTGCTGACCAGGTGGCGGGTGTGCGCGTCATAGACCGTTCCATCATCCTTGTAGAAGTGATAGAAGCCGCCGCTGGGGTCCACGCAGCGGTCGTCGTAGAAGTGCTTGGTGTGGCGTATGTGGTTCAGCAGCGTTGCGCGGGATTGAAAATCTGGTACCATCGTCAGGTCCGTTTGTGGGTTAAAAAGCAGGCCGCCTTGTACGGCAAAGCACTGTATGTTTTTCAGGCGCGCAGCAGCCCCCGCATACGGTTCCTGCGAACCGTATGCCCTGCGGCAAAGCCTGGTCTGTAAAGATTATTTCTGTATGCGCCACCCGTCGAACACGGTGCTGGCACGGACGATCAATTCCACCGGTGCGATCTTTTCTACTGCCTCTTCCTGCTGCCCGCTGAGCAGCAGTTCCACGCCCAGCGCGCCCAACGCTTTCTTATCGATGCGCAGCGTCGTCAACGGACGATGCCCCAGCACGGCGGTCGCGATGTCGTCGAAGCCGACGATGGCGATGTCGTGCGGGACCTTCAAGCCTTTCGCCAGGCAGCAGCGCATCGCCACCAGCGCGGCGCTGTCGTTGTAGCAGAACACCGCATCCGGCGGATGGGGCAGCGACAGCAGCTTCTCCATCGCTTCCCAGGCGCCCGTTTCCAGGTCTACGCCGTCCGGCAATCCGGCTTCCAGGCGCGGATCGGCCAGGATGCCTTCTTCAAACAGCGCCTGCCGGTAACCCCGTGCGCGCTCGCGGATGCTGTAGTGCGACAGCGGGCCGGAGATGAAGCCCACGCGGGTGCGGCCGGTGTCGATCAGGTGCTTGGTGGCCAGGTAGCCACCCATCATATTGTCCGGGTTGACGGAGCTGTAGCCGCGCAGCTGCATATCGATCAGCACCAGCTGCTTGCCGGTCGAGCGCAGGGCGCTCAAGGTCTCCGGTTCGAAGAAGCCGGCGCAGACGATGCCGTCCGGCGCATGCATGCGTATCTGGTCGATCAAACCGTCCGCCGGGCCGACCGCCATGAACGACAACACGATGCCCTGCTTGCGGCAGGCTTCCTCGGCGCCGTGCAGCACCGGCGAGTAGAACGGGCTGCTCGACGCGGTGTTGTGCTGGCGGTGCAGCAGGAAAGTCAATCGCCGCAGGCGTTTCGGCCGCAGCTTGCAAAAATCGTAGCCCAGTTCCCGTGCCGCTTCCAGCACCATCTGGCGTGTGGCTTCGGTCAGTCCCGGTTCATTCTTCAGCGCCCGCGAGATGGTCCCGGCGGACACCCCGGCGACACGGGCGATATCCCGTATCGTCACTCCGGCGACATTCGTGGCATTGCCCATCTACCCTCCAAGTATCTTTATGAAACTGCTCGCGGCGGGGCCGTCGGCAGGATTCTGTATGAACGCAGTCTTGCATAAGCGTCCACGCCCGGTCAAACAACTAGGTGACTTTCCCGAAAAGTTTAGCGCAATTTACTAAACATGCCAGTTTTAGCCTTTCGCTGCGCCGCAATGGCTGCGTCGCGCCTATATCGGCGTGTTTAGTGAAGGTGGCTAAACTGCGGCCGAAATGCGCGTGTTGTTTGACCACCGGATGGCGCCCATGCAGAATCTTTTTCATTAATATAAAAACCATCCATACAGGAGACAGATTTATGGAACACGTTGCATCGGCAGCTATGCGCCCTCACGGTCAAGCGGACCAGGAAGGAACCAGCAACACCATCCCGCTGGTCATCATCACACTGCTGTTCTTCATGTGGGGGCTGCTAACGTCGCTAAACGACGTGCTGATTCCGCATCTGAAATCGATTTATACCCTTAATTATGTGCAGGCGATGCTGGTGCAGTTCTGCTTCTTCGGCGCCTACTTCATCGTCTCGCTGCCGGCCGGGATGCTGATCAAGCGCATCGGTTACCAGCGCGGCGCGGTCAGCGGCCTGGTACTGGCGGCCGGCGGTTGCGCGCTGTTCTATCCGGCGTCGATGAACGGCTACGCGCTGTTCCTGCTGGCCTTCTTCGTGCTCGCCAGCGGCATCACGATCCTGCAGGTGGCGGCCAATCCGTATGTGACGGTGCTGGGCGCGCCGGCCACCGCTTCGAGCCGCCTGACGCTGACCCAGGCCTTCAATTCGCTGGGCACCACCATCGCGCCTACGCTGGGCGGCATCCTGATCCTGTCCGAAGGCGCGCCCGTGGTGGCCAACCTGGTCAAGACCAAGGCCGAGGAGGCGGCAGCCGTGCAGGGCCCATACCTGGCGCTGGCTGCGGCGCTGCTGGCGCTGGCCATCCTGTTCGCGCTGGTGCGCCTGCCGAAGATGACCCACGCGGAAGAGGAAGCCGGCGTTATCGCCACCGTCGAGAAATCCGTGCTGGCGCATCGCCACCTGGTGCTGGGCGCGATCGGCATCTTCCTGTACGTGGGCGGAGAAGTCAGCATCGGCAGCTTCCTGATTAACTTCCTCGGCGAGTCGAATGTCGCCAGCCTGCCGGCCGGCGCCGCCGCGCACTACGTCAGCTACTACTGGGGCGGCGCCATGATCGGCCGTTTCATCGGCTTCGGCGTGATGCGCTATGTCAGCCCGGGCAAGGCGCTGGCCTTCAACTCGGCGGCGTCCATCGCGCTGATCCTGGCCGCCATCTTCGGCAGCGGCGCGGTCGCCATGTGGAGCATCATCGCGGTCGGCCTGTTCAACTCCATCATGTTCCCGACCATCTTCAGCATGGCGCTGCACAAGTTGGGCAAGCAGACCGGCCAGGGCTCCGGCATCCTGTGCATGGCCATCGTCGGCGGCGCGGTCGTGCCTTTCGCTCAAGGCCTGCTGGCCGACTCCATTGGCCTGCAATGGTCGTTTTTCGTGCCGGCTGCCTGCTACACCTTTATTCTCTACTTCGGCGTGAAGTATGCCGGCATGTACTCGACAAAATAGATCATGAAATCACTATTCAAGTTCTGCGCCGCCGCGCTGATGGTGAGCGCCTGCGGCATGGTTGGCGCGGCCGGCAAGGCCGATTTTGTCAGCGTCAAGAAGACCCACTTCTCCCACAAGGGGCAGGCCTATTACATCGTCGGCGCCAATTTCTGGTACGGCGGCTACCTCGGCGCGGCCAGCGGTGTCGGCGAGCGCGCCCGCCTGCTGAAGGAGTTGGACAATATGCACGCGCTGGGCATCAATAATCTGCGCGTGCTGGCCGTGTCGGAAAAGACGGACATGAAGAGCGCAGTCAGTCCCGCAACGACGACGGCGCCAGGGCAGTACGACGAGGAACTGCTGGTCGGCCTGGACTTCCTGATGGCGGAAGTCGCCAAGCGCGATATGACGGTGGTGCTTTACCTGAACAACTTCTGGCAATGGTCCGGCGGCATGACGCAGTACCTGAACTGGTTCGAGGGCACGCCCGCGCTGGACCCCAACGTCACCAAGGACTTCGACGGCTTCCTGACGAGCACCGCCGCCTTCTATCGCAGCGCCGCCGCGCAGGCGGAGTACCGCAACGTGATCGCCAGGATCGTCAAGCGCGTCAACACCGTCACCGGCAGGCCTTACTCCGAGGACGCTAGCATCATGGCCTGGCAGCTGGCCAATGAGCCGCGTCCGGGCACCAGCCAGGTCACGCAGAAGGAAAGGGCGGTCTACGTCAAATGGATAGACGAGACGGCGGGCTACATTCATAGCCTGGACAAGAACCACATGGTCAGCAGCGGCAGCGAAGGCGTGGTCGGCTCGGCGCAGGACGCGCAGCTCTACCTGGACGCTCACCGCACCAGCAATATCGACTACCTGACCTATCACCTGTGGCCCAAGAACTGGGGCTGGTTCGATTCGAAGAACCCCACCGGCAGCTGGGACGGCGCCATTGCCAAGAGCCGCGACTATCTGAACACGCACATCGAACTGGCGAAGAAGCTGAACAAGCCTATCGTGCTCGAAGAGTTCGGGCTTGATCGCGATGGACCATCGTTCAGCATCAAGGCCACCACCAAGATCCGCGACCGCTACTATCGCGAAGTCTTCGACGTCATCTACCAGCGCGCCAGCAAAGGCGATCCGATCGCGGGCTTCAATTTCTGGGCATGGGGTGGCGCCGGCCGCGCCGCCAACGCGGATTACTGGTGGAAGCCGGGGAACGATTTCGTCGGCGACCCGCCGCAAGAAGAGCAGGGCCTGTATTCGGTATTCGATTCCGACGTCGGCTCCCTGCTGCTGATTAAGGAATACGCCGACCGTTTGCACGGCATCTGCCGCATTCCAACAACAAGCTCCCAGGCTTTTTGTAAAGTTATGTAAGCATTTCTTACGAAGCCTTGCAGGGCGGGGGCGTTGTCCCCGCCATATCCCCCTCGCGTTCCCATCGGCAGTAAGGAAATGTAATGCAGTAGTCCCGCGCTGAAAATTTATATCAATGAATTCAACGTCTTAGCTAGTTGGTTCTGTAAGGCAACCCACTTGTCTGTCACAGAAAAGCCAATGCTAGAATAAATTCATCGTTGTAAATAAAGCCATGCAAAGGGACTCATACATGCAAGTACGCCGAATTGTTCGCCACGCTCTGTTGATCGCCATGTTCTCCGCCCAAGCCTCCCAGGCCGGCACCCTGGTGATCGAAAGCTGGCGCGTCGACGATAAGACGCTGTGGGAAAAAGTACTGCTGCCGGCCTTCGAAAAGAGCAATCCCGGCATCGAAGTCAAATTCGCGCCGACCGCGCCCACCGAGTACGACTCCAGCCTGGCTGCGCGCCTGGCCGGCGGCACCGCCGGCGACCTGATAGCCTGCCGTCCGTTCGATGTCTCGCTGTCGCTCTACAAAAAAGGCCATCTGGAGAAGCTGGACGGCAAGCCGGGCATGCAGAACTTCGCGCCCACGTCGACGGTGGCCTGGCAGACCGACGACGGCAAGGACACCTTCTGCATGCCGGTGGCCTCCGTGATCCACGGCTTCCTATACAACAAGAAGATCTTCAAGAAGCTGAACCTGCAACCGCCGAAGACCGTCGATGAATTCTTCGCCGTGCTGGAGGCGCTGAAGAAGGGTGGTATCGCGCCGCTGGCGCTGGGTACGGCCGACCAGTGGGAATCGAGCCAAATGGTTTATACCAATATCGGTCCGAATTTCTGGCGCGGCGAGGAAGGCCGCAAGGCGCTGATCTCCGGCAAAGCCAAGTTGACCGACGCACCGTTCGTCGAGGCCCTGCAGTTCGAGCAGAAGATGGGCACTTACCTCAGCAAGGGCGCCAGCGCCCAAACCTATGGCGACAGCCAGAACCAGTTCGCGCTGGGCCGCGCCGCGATCTATCCGACCGGCTCCTGGGATATCTCGTACTTCGGCCAGACGCCGGGCCTGGAGTTGGGCGCGTTTGCGCCGCCGGTACGCAAGGCTGGCGACCCATGCTTCATCTCCGACCACATGGACATCGGCATCGGCGTCAACAAAAAATCCCGCAACAAGGAAGACGCCTACAAATTCCTGGCCTGGGTGGGCTCGCAGGAGTTCGCGGACATCTACACCAACCGCGTGACCGGCTTCTTCTCGCTGTCCAACCACCTGATCGCGGTGCGCGATCCGGTGGCCAAGCAGATGGCGGAGTGGCGCGGCAGCTGCGCGTCGACGATACGCTTCAACGCCCAGGTGCTCAATCGCGGGCAGCCCAGCATGGAAAGCGAATTGTGGAACGTGAATGCGCAGGTATTGAACGGCAAGCTGGCGCCCAAGGATGCCGCGGCCAAGCTGCAGAACGGTTTTGCGAAGTGGTACAAGCCACAGCAAAAGTAGTATCACACCAATCCCTCCCCCTGATTGTGTGATTCCTTTGGCCGGCGCCGGGCGCGGCGCCGGCTCTTTTTTGCCCGAATTCTGGAGGCTTACTTGAAACACGTGGTTAATACGGTGCGGCCCTGGCAGTTGCTGATGTTCCTGGCGCCGGCGGTGATCGTCTACTCCCTGTTTAGCGCGCTGCCGCTGGTGCAGACGCTGGCGCAGGGCTTCTTCAGCGCCGACGACAACGGCACGACGGTCTTCGTCGGCCTGGAAAACTTCCGCACCATCCTGCTCGATCCGGATTGGTCGGCGGGGTTCTGGAATGCGATGGCCAACAACGCCAAATTCTTCTGCATCCACATGCTGCTGCAGAACCCTATTGGCCTGCTGCTGGCGACGCTGTTTAGTTTGAAAGGGCTGCGCGGCGCCCGTACCTACCGCACGTTGATCTTCTTGCCGACGCTGCTGTCGGTGGTGATCATCGGCTTTATCTGGCAACTGATCTTGTCGCCGCTGTGGGGCGTGGGCGAGAAGCTGATGGGCTTTGCCGGCCTGGCCGATTGGTTCGCACCGTGGATGGGGCAGGAGGAAACCGCCCTGGCGACGCTGTCGATGATCTCGGTGTGGCAGTACATCGGCATGCCGATGATGCTGATCTACGCCGCGCTGCTGGCGGTGCCGGAGGAAATCGTCGAAGCGGCCCACGTGGAAGGCGCCAGCGCGTTGCGTATCTTCTGGCAGATCAAGCTGCCGCTGATTTATCCGACGCTCGGCCTGGTGACGATACTGACCTTCGTCGCCAACTTCAACGCCTTCGATCTGATCTACTCGATCAAGGGCGCGCTGGCCGGGCCGAATTATTCGACCGATATCCTCGGTACGCTGTTCTACCGCACCTTCTTCGGCTACCAGGCGCAGGTCGGCAACGCCTACCTGGGTTCAGCCGTCGCCACGCTGATGTTCCTGGTGATCCTGGCCGGTGTGGGCGTTTATTTTGTCGGTGTCCAGCGCAGGCTGACCCGCTTTGCACTGTGAGGGCCGCGCCATGACCGCTATCGCCATGAATCCACCCGTACCGCTGGCCAGCCGCTTCGACCTGGGCCGCCTGATGGTGCATGCGACGCTGATCGCCTACACCGTGCTGGCGCTGTTCCCGATCGCGCTGATCCTGATTAACTCGGTCAAGAGTCGCGCCGCCATCTTCGACGATCCGCTGGCGCTGCCGACGATGGAGTCGCTGACTTTCATCGGCTTCCAGAAAGTCCTGGCCAGCACCAACTTCCTGCTCTACTTCGGCAACAGCCTGTATGTGACGCTGGTGGCGCTGCTGTGCATCGTGCTGTTCGGCGCCATGGCGGCGTGGGCGCTGTCTGAATACAGCTTCATGGGCAACCGCGTGCTGACGCTGTTCCTCGCCCTCGGCATCATGATCCCGATCCGCCTCGGCACGGTGTCGATACTGGAGCTGATGGTCAAGCTAGACCTGGTCAACACACTGGCCGCGTTGATCCTGGTGTACACGGCGCAGGGCCTGCCGCTGGCGATCATGATCCTGTCCGAATTCATGCGCCAGGTGCCGTCGGAGTTGAAGGATGCGGCCCGCTGTGACGGCGTTGGCGAAGTCCGCATCTTCTTCCAGGTGGTGCTGCCGCTGATACGGCCGGCGATTGCGACAGTGGCGGTGTTCACCATGATCCCGGCCTGGAACGATTTGTGGTTCCCGCTGATCCTGGCGCCGTCCGATCGCACCAAGACCGTCACGCTGGGCGTGCAGCAGTTCATCGGCCAGTACGTCACCGACTGGAATTCCGTACTGGCGGCGCTGTCGCTGGCGGTGATTCCGATGCTGATTTTGTACGCGGTCTTTTCGCGTCAATTGATCCGCGGCCTGACGGCCGGCGCGGTCAAGTAACCGACAACGTCATTCCCGCGCAGGCGGGAATCCATGCTGAGCGCGAATTGACGCGTTCTATGGGTTCCCGCCTTCGCGGGAACGACACTGACCTGATTTGAAAGAGGAATGTAATGGCAAGTGTCAGCTTAAAAGAACTGCGTAAATCCTACGATGGCAAGACCGATGTCCTGGCCGGCATCGACCTGGATATCGCGCACGGCGAGTTCGTGGTGCTGGTCGGTCCGTCCGGCTGCGGCAAATCGACGCTGCTGCGGATGTTGTGCGGCCTGGAGAGCATCACCGGCGGCAGCATGTCGATCGGCGACGAGGTGGTCAACCACCTGCCGCCGGCCGAACGCGGCATCGCCATGGTGTTCCAGAGCTATGCGCTGTATCCGCACATGACGGTGTACCAGAACATGGCCTTCGGCCTGAAGGTGGCGGGGCAGGGCAAGGCGGCGATCAAGGAGCGCATCACCCGCGCCGCCGCCACGCTGAAGATCGAGCACCTGCTGGAACGCCTGCCGCGCGAACTGTCCGGCGGCCAGCGGCAGCGAGTGGCCATCGGCCGCGCCATCGTGCGCGAACCGCGCCTGTTCCTGTTCGACGAGCCGCTGTCCAACCTGGACGCCGCGCTGCGCGTGCAGACCCGCCTGGAGATCGCCAAGCTGCACCGCCAGCTGGACGCCACCATCGTCTACGTCACGCACGACCAGGTCGAGGCGATGACCTTGGGCGACAAGATCGTCGTCATGCACGAAGGGCAGATCCAGCAAGCCGGCACGCCGCTCGACCTGTACCAGCAGCCGCGCAACCTGTTCGTCGCCAGCTTTATCGGTTCGCCGAAGATGAACCTGATGGCCGGCACCGTTGCCGAAGCCAGCGCCGGTGGCGTGCTGGTGCTGCTGCCCAGCGGCGAAGCGGTGCGCGCCTATGTCGACGGCAGCGACCTGCGGACCGGCATGAAGGTCACGCTCGGCCTGCGCGCTGAACATATCAACGAATCGCGCGCCGGTTCGGAAGTTTTCAAAGGCGAGGTCAGTGTGGTCGAACACCTGGGTGAAGCCAATTACATCTACGTCAGTCGTGAAGGTGCAGAAGACGTGGTGATACGCGGAGACGGCGAACGTCACGTCGAGATCGGACAGTCCATCGTCTTCTCGGCCGACAGCACCGCCTTCCACGTGTTTGACGAAGGGGGACAGGCGCTACGACGCCTGCGTCCGGGGAATATGGTGTCGGCCGCGCGCAGCATGATGCGCAGCGTCTGATATCAATGCGGTTCACATTTTTCAAACAAGGAGAATTGAATGACTAAGCCGGTACTTAAGAAAAAAATATTACCTCACTTGATCGCACTGGCGCTGAGCGGCGGCTTTGCGCACCAGGTATATGCAGCGGATCCAGTTGCGGCCGAAGCGGCCCAAACCAGCGAGGCTGCGCCAACTGGCGACACCGCAACCGTTGAAGTGCGCGGCATCCGCGAACGCCTGAAGCGCAACCTGGCTGAGAAACGCGATTCCGGCAACGTCATCGATACCGTCACTGCCGAGGAAGTCGGAAAATTCCCGGACAAGAACGTGGCCGACTCGCTGCAACGCGTGCCGGGCATCTCCGTCGACCGCACCTGGGGCGAGGGCCGCGACATCTTCGTGCGCGGCACAGACAAGAACCTGAACCTGACCCAGTTGAACGGCCAAGCCGTCGCTTCCGGCTACTGGTGGAAGAACGATTCGCAAAGCCGCGGCTTCAACTACGACATCCTGGCCTCCGAGCTGGTGGCCAGTATCGACGTCTATAAAAGCCCGTCGGCCGACCTGGACGAGGGCAGCATCGGCGGCCTGGTGATCGTCAAGACCCGCAAGCCTTTGCAACTGAAGCCGCTGGTGGCGCAGGTGTCGGTCGAGGAGACCTACAGCAAGCTGCCGAAGAAAACCGATCCGCAGATCTCCGGTTTGCTGAGCTGGACCAACGAGCAGAAGACCTTCGGTGCGCTGGTCGCCGTCAGCCGCCAGCAGCGCACCATGCGCCGCGACGGCCTGGAAAACTTCACCGATTCGACCAAGTACAACATCGTCGACCAGAACGGCGTCGTCACGCCTGGCGCTTATGCATCGTGGGGCGGCGGCTCGGCGATCTTCCGCCAGGACCGCAAACGCACCACCGGCGACATCACCTTGCAGGCCCGCCCGAATGCCAACACCGATATCTCGCTGAACTACATGAACTCGGATATGAGCATGGACAACAGCAACCAGAACTACCTGTGGGAAGCGGGTGGCCTGGCGGATGCGAAGGGGAATATCGCCGTCACCAATCCGAAGTTCATCACCACCTCCGATGGCACCAAGGCGCTGGTCGGCGGCACCGTCGGCCCGACGGGCGGCGTGTCGTTCGAACCGATCTTCCGCCAGTCCTATATCAAGTCGGAAGTGCTGGACCTGGAAGGCACCTACGACGCCGACAACTGGAAATTCCACGGCCAGGCCGGCACCACCAAGGGCTCCGGTGGCAGCGACCATGACCGCAACTTCTGGTTCGTCGGGAATACCCGCACCACCTTCAACATCGCGCCGGACACGTATGAGGTCAAGTACCAGGACATCAATCCTCTCGACCCGAGCAAGCTGACGCTGCAAAGCTCGCGCGACTGGATCCGCCGCATGGAGACCAAGGAAAACTATGCACAGGGCGACCTGACGCTGGACGTGAACAACGGCTTCTTCAAATCGTTCAAGGTCGGCGCCAAGTTCCGCGACACCACGGTGCAGAACCATCGCACCATCGGCACGGATGGTCCTGGCAATCCTGGCTGGCAGTCGTTCACGCTGGCCGACCTGTCGACCGGTGCTTCGCCCCTGCTGAGCCAAAAAGCCGCCAATCCAGGCTCGCTGACGCAGTACGCATGGGTGGATGACGGCCTGGCCTACTCCAAAGGCTTCCCGATGTATGACAAGGGCATGGTCTACGCGGAAGCGAAGGGCGAGTACTACAAGATCAAGGAAAAGATCTACGCGACCTATGCGCGCGCGGACTTCGCTGTTGGCCAATGGCGCGGCGACTTCGGCGCCCGCATCGTCAAGACCGACCAGAACTCCGAGGCCTACCAGGACTTGAAAGGCACCGGCAACTACACGCTGGCCAACGTCAGCCGCAGCTACACGGATGTGCTGCCGAACCTGAACGCGGTCTACACCGTCAACAAGGATCTGCTGGTGCGCGGCGCCGTGGCGCGTGTGATGGCGCGTAATACCTACAGCGATTTGAGCGCCAGTACGGAAGTCAGCGGCACCACCAACGCCGCCACCTCCGGCAATCCGCTGCTCAAGCCTTACCATGCCAACCAGGCGGAACTCGGCGCCGAATGGTACTACGCCGATGCGTCGCTGCTGTCGGCCACGGTGTTTGCGAAGAAGCTGGATACCTTCATCTACACGCAGACTGCGACGGAGAACGTGGGCGGCGTGCTGCGTCCGGTCACCCGTCCGTACAACGCCAACAACGGCGAAACGGTCAACGGCCTGGAACTGCAATGGCAGCAAGCGTTCAGCAGTGGCTTCGGCGCCATCGTCAACTACACCTACACCGACGCCAAGACCGGCGCCAATGCGGGCGGCGTGAAGCTGAACGTGGTCGGCAACTCGCGCAACCAGGCCAATATCACCGGCTTCTTCGAGAAGGATGGCTACAGCGCGCGGCTGTCGTACAACTACCGCTCCAAGGCCTACGGCGCGCTGGATGAAGGTGGCCAGGACGTGACCAGCGCCTACGGTCAGTGGGATGCGTCGGCCAGCTGGGATATCACGCCGAAGATCAGCCTGTACCTGACGGCGGTGAACATCACCAATGAAGTCATCCGCACCAATACGACCGACGGCTTGCCGGTGGGCGTGTATGAAAACGGCGCGCGTTACAGCGTTGGCTTGAAAGCCAAGTTCTAAAAAAGCTGGACGCAACACCTTGCTGGTGGCGAGATAAATAACGTTTGATCGGGAGAGTAATGATGTCGCATCATAGTTTCAAGAGAAAATTTATGAGTCTCGCCATCGGCAGCATTTGTGCCGGCACGGCTTACGCGCAACAGGAGGCCGATGTCTCGGCCATCGCCACCAAGGACCAGGTGGCGGAGGTCAAGGTGACGGCGACACGCCATTCCACCTCGTTGCTCAAGACGCCGGTGGCGGTAACGGCGGTGACGCAGGAGGCGCTGAGCCGCGACGGCATCACCGACGTGCGCGGATTGAGCGGCCAGATCCCCAATCTGCAGCTGGGCACCTCCAACGACGGCAGCGGTGGCGTGCAGATCGCGATCCGTGGCGTCAGCAGCTCCGACTTCACGGAGATCGGCAACCCGGCCGTGGGCTTGCACGTGGCGGGCTTGTATCAGCCGCGTCCCCAGGCTGCGCTGGCGCTGATGTTCGACCTCGATCAGGTCGAGGTACTGCGTGGTCCGCAGGGTACGCTGTTCGGTCGTAACTCGACCGGCGGCAGCATCAACATCATTCCGGCCAAGCCGGAATTCGGCAGCAGCTACGGCACTGCCGAAGCGGATTTAAGCAACTACCGTGGACGCCAGATCTCGGCGGTGCAGAACATCCCGGTCAACGACAATTTCGCGATGCGCGTCACTGCGATGAAGATCAAGCGTGACGGCTACATCAACCAGCAGCAGGATTTCTACGCGGCGAACTTCCCGGCGCTGGGCATCGTGCCGGCCCGCGATTCGGCCGGCAACGTCATTCCCGACATCGACCAGCGTTTCAACCAGAAGGTCGGCGCCGACAAGTTCTACACCAACAAGGATGAATACGCGGCGCGTCTGCAGGCGCGCTGGAAAATCCGTCCCGATCTCGACTGGCGCCTGACCTACGAGAAGTACCAGAACAACGGCGCCGGCGACCTGCCGATCAAGGATTGCGAACAGGCGGCCGGCACACCGTACGCCTGCACCGGCGGCCAGTGGGACGTGAAGGTCAACGTGCCGGGCGTGATGGACATGACCATCGACACCTTACGCAGCGGCCTGGTATGGGATCTGAATCCATCCACCACCATCGAGTACAACGCCTCATGGTCCAGCCAGAAGCGGCGCGAGATCCAGGACAGTGATAGCGGCTACCAGCCTATCGAGAGCGAGCTGGCCGAGCGTCCGGGCACGTCGCCGTTCAACGACTACGCGACCTACACCACGGCGTCCAAGTATGTCTCCACCGTCCACGAGCTGCAACTGCGCGGCAAGTACGACCGCCTGCGTTATGTGGCGGGCCTGTTCTGGATGCACGAGAAGAACAGCATCGACTACGCGCAGGACTACCTGGGGGCGTCGTGGGGCACGTATGGCTTCCCAGCCGAGTCCTACTTCTATCACCAGGCCGACCGCCAGTCCGATTCCAAGGCCATCTTCGCGCAGGCCGACTGGGAATTCGCGCCGACCTGGAACCTGACCGTGGGCGGCCGCATGACCCGCGACACCCGCAAGGACGTCGGCGGCCAGTATTGGGACACGGCGTTCTCGGACGATCCGGCGATCTACTTCAAGGGACTGCACAATCCCGGCACGCCGGGTACGCCGGGCTTCGTGCCGTTCAACAGCTCCGACCTGAAGCCGGGCATGGGTGGCTACTACGGCGCCGGTGGTTTCGATTCGTCGATCCATCCGGTGGTCAGCGACGATTCGGCCTCGTGGAAGAAGTTCACCTGGCGCCTGGGCCTGAGCCGCCAGCTGACGCCGCGCGACATGGTCTACACCTCGCTGTCGACCGGCTACAAGGCCGGGGGCTTCAGCGACAAGGAAGATATCTGCCGCACCGGCTTGAACGGCAACTGCGCCGGCCTGACGCCGGGACCGCACTACACCAACATGCCGTGGAATCCCGAGACGCTGACCAACTTCGAATTGGGCTACAAGGGCCGCCTGCTGAACAACAAGCTGAGTTTCTCCGCCACCGCGTTCTATAGCCGCTACAAGGACATGCAGCTGACCGGCGGCGTCACCGTCGGCAAGATCATTCCGAAGGTGCCGTGCACCGCCACCAATCCGTATTGCGACAGCGTGGTCATTTACGGCACGCAGAACGCGGCGCAGGCGAATATCTCCGGCCTGGAAATCGAGGGCGAGTACAAGCCGTGGCCCGGTTCGCACATCGGCTATTCATATTCGCATCTGAAGGCGGTCATCAAGTCCTATCCGACCTACAGCGAAGACAGCTCGATCAGCTGCAACATCCGCGACAAGTACGGCGCGCCGCCGTGCGTAGCGTACGAAGGAACAGATCCTCTGTTCGCCGGAAAATTCCCGCTGAATATCGCGGGTAACCGCTTGCCGTACGCGCCGGCCAATACGCTGAACCTGAACGTTTCACAGGACTTCGAACTGGGCGACTACACGCTGACCCCATGGATTTCCGCGCGCTGGCAGGACAAGATGTACTTCTCGCTGCGGAATCTGGATAATCCCCACATCTCCGATGCACAGAAGGCCTACACCACGGTCGATGCGGCGATCAAGCTGGTTGCTCCTGGCGGCAAATGGCACGTGGAGGCGTATGTAAAAAACTGGGGCCAGACGCTGGCGAAGAACTACGCAAGCGTGGTCGATCCCGGTTATGTGACGGCGTCCTACAACGATCCGCGCATCTACGGCATCCGCCTCGGCGCCACCTGGTAAAAGAAAAGGAATCGAATGCGTAAGCAGATCAAGTACAGTGGCATCGCGCTGGCCTCGTGGCTGATGGTGGCAATGGCGGGTGGAGCGTTTGTGCAGGCCGCGCCGGAAGCGAAGACGGCGGCAGCGTTGGCCAGATACGCCAACGGCGCGCAGATCCGCTTGCGCTGGGAGCTGGTGCGCACTGTGTTCACGCCCGAGGCGCCGGGCGGAGGCACGCAGGCGCGCCTGATCCTGACCAATCTTGGCCAGCAGCCTTTGCCCGCGCAGGGCTGGACGCTGTACTTCAACGTCATGGACGGCGTTGCGACCGGACCGCTGGACGGCAATCTGCTGCTGGAACAGGTGGCGGGCAATCTGTACAGCATTCGTCCTGCGTCCGGCTTTGCCGGCGTGCCGGCGGGGCAAACGCTGAACATCGCTTACTACCATCCCGACCTGGTCATCAAACTGGCCAAGGCGCCGGCCGGGCCTTACCTGGTCTACGACGCCGCGCCGGATGTCGGCCAGGCCATCGCCGACTACCAGCTGCTGCCGGTGACGCGTCCCGAGCAGCTGGACAAGGGCAGCAGCGGCGCCAAGCCGGTCGTCACCGTGCAGGACATCTATCGCCGCAACGCCAATGCGGACTGGATGCCGGCCGCCGCGCTGGCGCCGGTATTCCCGACGCCGCAGCATCTGCAAGCGGGCGGCGGCAAGCTGCAATTGGCTGCGCTGCCGAAGA
Source organism: Duganella sp. S19_KUP01_CR8 (assembly GCF_036688705.1). Classification (NCBI taxonomy): domain Bacteria; kingdom Pseudomonadati; phylum Pseudomonadota; class Betaproteobacteria; order Burkholderiales; family Oxalobacteraceae; genus Duganella; species Duganella sp. S19_KUP01_CR8. The sequence goes on from NZ_JAQQPR010000005.1 coordinate 204,172, forward strand.
TCGTCGCTCCCGCCGCGCTGAAGACGGAGGCCGCGTTTGCGCGCTCACTGTTCCCTGCCAACTTGCCGGCGGCCGGTGAGGGCGCGCCGACGCTGCGGTTGAGCGTGGGCGCAGTGGCCGGCTCCACCTCACCGGAAGCCTACACGTTGACGATCAATAACGGCATCGACATCGTCGGCAACAGCGCTGCCGGCGTCGCGTATGGCCTGCAATCGCTGCGCGACCTGCTGCCGCTGCCTGGCACCGCCAATATCGAACTGCCGGCAGTGACGATCACCGACGCGCCGCGCTTCGAGTATCGCGGCTTCCAGCTGGACGTAGGCCGCAACTTCCACACCAAGCAAACCGTCTTCAAGCTGCTGGACCTGATGGCGCGCTACAAGCTCAATAAATTCCACTTCCACCTGACCGAGGACGAAGGATGGCGCCTGGAGATCGCCGGCCTGCCGGAGCTGACCAGCATCGGCGCGGTGCGCGGCCACAGCGCCAAGCCCGGTGTGCGGATGCAGCCGGCCTACGGCTCCGGCCCCGATCCGCGTGACGCCAGCGGCAGCGGCTACTACACCCGCGCCGAGTACATCGAGATCCTGCGCTACGCCGCCGCGCGCCACATCGAGGTAATCCCCGAAATCGAAATGCCCGGCCACGCCCGCGCCGCCGTCAAGTCGATGGAAGCGCGCTACCACCGCCTGAAGGCCGAAGGGAAGGGCGCCGCCGCCAAATACCTGCTCAACGATTTGAACGACAAATCCGTCTACAAGTCGGCACAGCTGTACACCGACCACGTGATCAATCCCGGCCTGGAGTCCAGCTTCACCTTCATCGACCACGTGATAACGCAGGTCGCGGCAATGTACAAGGAAGCGGGCGTGCCGCTGCATACCATCCACGTCGGTGGCGACGAATTGCCGGCCGGCGCATGGGAGCAGTCGCCCGCCAGCCGCGCGCTCATGCAGAAGAAAAAACTGGAGAGCACCGCCGAACTGTGGGACTACTTCTACGACCGGGTCGACGCCATCCTGCGCAAGCACGGCCTGTACGCCTCCGGTTGGGAAGAGATGGCTGCCCGTGGCACCAAGCTGCGCGGCGAGCACAAACTGATACCGAATCCGCATTTCACCCAACACGGCTTCAGCGCCTACGTCTGGAACAACACCGAAGGCGCAGAGGACTTCGCCTACCGTCTCGCCAACGCCGGCTACGACATCGTGCTGGCGCCGGTGACCAAAATGTACATGGACATGGCCTACAACGCCAATCCCGAAGAGCCGGGAGTGAACTGGGGCGATTACGTCGAGCTGGATACGGTCTACGACTTCATCCCGCTGGACTACCTGAAGAACGCCAATCCGCCGCTGGTCGGCAAGGACTCCCTGACCGATTACGGCAAACGCCGCATACGCGGGCTGGAAGCCACGCTGTTCACCGAAACCGTGCGCACGCCGGAACGCATCGACTACCTCGTCATGCCACGCCTGCTGGCGATGGCCGAACGCTCGTGGGCCGCCGATCCCGATTGGGCGACCGAACCAGATGCCGCCAAGGCCGCCGCACTGCACCGCAGCGCGTGGTCCGGCTTCGTCAACACGCTGAGCCAGCGCGTGCTGCCGCGCCTCGACCTGGAACACGCCAACGTCGACTACCGTATCGCGCCTCCGGGCTTGATGCTGGACGGCGGCCGGGTGCTGGTCAACCATGTCTTGCCAGGCATCGTCATGCGCTATACCAGCGACGGCAGCGAGCCGAATACCAATAGCAAACCAGTGAACGGGCCGATATCCGACAAGGGCCAGATCAAAGTGGCAGCGTTCGACCGCAACGGCAGGATGGGCGCGGTGTCGCACATCGACAACCATTGAACGGGGAGTGCGCACGCGAAGCATACCAATTGATCCCGGCGGCGATCTTCTCCGTTATAATCATGGCACTGTTTTGTTCGGGATAACGAGTGATTGCGTCGATAGAAAAAGTAGCCTTGCCGAGGTTAGCCTGGTTGCGCTTTCGTTCGACCGCCCGCCGCGCACCTCCTGCTCGGGCGTGGACCTTCGGCCTGCTGGCCGCGGCCTGCGCCTTCAATTGCGGCGGACTGTCCATGGCTTATGCCTCGCAACAGCCGGCGCCCACCGCAGCGGGCGCCGGTGCACCGGCCACCTCCCTCAATACGCTGCAGGTACTGCATTGGTGGACTTCCAGTAGCGAGCGCAAGGCCGCCAATGTACTGGCCACGCGCATGGCCGACGAAGGCCTTGAATGGAAGGATGCCGCCATACCGGGCGGCGCCGGACTGGGCGCAGGCAAGGTGCTGAAGAGCCGCGTGCTGGCCGGCGATGCGCCCGAAGTCACGCAGATCATCGGCGTCTCCGTCGCCGAATGGGCGGAACTGGGCCTGCTGCTGGAAATCGACAACGTCGCCAGCGCCGGCAACTGGAACGGCTTCCTGTTCCCCACCATCCAGGCCCTGATCCAGCATCGCAAGCATGTAGTGGCGGCGCCACTCGGCATCCACCGCGTCAATACGCTGTACTACAACCGCGCGCTGTTCGCCCAGCTGAAAGTGTCGCCACCGCAGACGTGGGAAGAATTCCAGAACGTCGCGCTCAAGTTCAAGGCCGTCGGCATCATGCCGCTGGCGCAGAGCAGCGAGTCCTGGCAGGTGGCCGCGTTGTTCGAAAACCTGGTGCTGGCCGAAAGCGGCCCTGAGTTTTATCGTGACTTGTTCGTTCGCCGCAATCCGGCCGCCGCCGCCGACCGCCGCACCGCCGAAGCGCTGGAACGACTGCGCGTCGTCAAGGGTTGGATCAGCGGCCAGCTTGACGAGCGTCCGTGGCCGGAGGTCGTGCGCCAGTTCGCGCGCCGCGAAGCCGCGATGATGATCATGGGCGACTGGGCCAAGCCGGAACTGGCTGAACGCGGCATGTCGCTGGACGACGATTACGCCTGCGGCACCGCGCCTGGCACCGCCAAATACCACCTGTACAGCGTCGACACGCTGACCATGTTCGCAGGCGACTACCGCCATATGGCGTCGCAGGAAAAGATGGCGCGCCTGCTGGTGTCGCCGACGGTGCAGGCGGAATTCAATGCGCTGAAGGGCGCCGTGCCTGTGCGGCGCGACGCCGACCCGTCCAAAATGGACAGCTGTGCGCGCGCCTCATGGACCACCTTCGCGCAGGGCGCTGCGGTGCAAGCGCCTAGCCTGGTGCACCGCATGGCCACCGACGAAGCCAGCCGCGACGCCATCATCGCCGAAATCCACCGATATTTTCTAGACGACAGGGCCACGCCCGCCGAGGCGCAACGCCGCCTGGGCGCGTTGTTCCGACTGTTTAACCTCAGAAGCCAAGGAGCACCAGGTGCGCAAGATACTGATCGTAGACGATGACCAAAAGACCCGCGTCCTGCTCAAGACCTACCTGGAGAAAAACCAGTACGAGGTAATCCTGTCGCACAACGGCGAGAGCTTCCTGGCTGAGCTGCACACCCACTCCGAGCAGCTGTCGCTGGTGATCCTGGACGTGATGCTGCCCGATACCGACGGCTTCGCGCTGTGCAAGCAGGTGCGCCAGCGTTCGAATGTCCCCATCATCATGCTGACGGCCAGCTCCGACGAGACCGACCGCATCGTCGGCCTGGAGCTGGGCGCGGACGACTACATCGCCAAGCCATACAGCCCGCGCGAGCTGCTGGCCCGCATCAAGGCCATCCTGCGCCGTACCGCGCTGGAGACGCCGTCGGCGCGCTACTACCGCTTCGTCGGTTTTACGCTGGACCTGATGGAGCGCAAGGTGCTCGATAGTGCTGGCGCAGTCGTCGCGCTGACTGGCCTGGACTTCCAGCTGCTGAAGTACTTCGTCGAACATCCGGGCGTGATCCTGGACCGCAGCGTGCTGTGCGAAGAAACCCGTGGCCGCGACGCCGGCCCGTTGGACCGTTCGCTCGATGTGCAGATCAGCCGCCTGCGCCTGCGCCTCAACGACGACGGCAAGCAGCCGGCCTTGATCAAGACCGTGCGTGGCGCTGGTTACGTGTTCTCGGCCGATGTCAGCGTCTCGCATGCTTAAGCGTGCATCGAATCGGATGCTGGAGCGGCTGGGCAGGATCTGGCCGCAGTCGCTGCTGGGACGATTGATGCTGGTGATGGCGGCCGGCCTGCTGGTGACGCAGCTGGCCGCCAGCGTGATCTGGGCCAGCCAGCTGCGCGCCAAGGCGGAGGTGGAGGCGCAGTCGGCATCGCAGTACATGGCGCACGGCGCATCCGGCGCGATCCGTTTCTTCCGCAGCCTGCCGCCGAATTACCGTTTGCTGCTGATCCAGCAGCTGCGCGAGATGGGCGGCACGCGCTTCTTCGTCAACCTCAATCACGCTTATGTGCCGGTCCAGCAGATCGCCGAACATTCGCTGGCCAGCAGCGTGCTGGCGACGGTGGGCGCCACCTTGAAAAGCGACCTGCCGCATTCGCCCAGCTTCCGCCTGGCCTTCGCCTGGCCGGACCAGCTGGTGGTGTCGGAAGACGGCGTCCGATTGAGCGACCTGCCGGACGCCTGGGTCCAGCACATCCTGCTGATCCAGCCGGACCCCGCGCCGATACTGGTGATCCAGACCGAGATCGAGCCGGGCAACTGGCTGTACATGGCGGCGCTGATGCCCAACCCGTACTTCTTGAGCAGTAACGATCCGCTGGCGTGGGACCGCCTGGCGCTGCAAGGCCTGTCGCTGGCCGTGGTGCTGCTGCTTTGCCTGCTGGTGGTGCGCTGGATCACGCGGCCGCTGGCCGCCTTGTCCGACGCCGCCGCCGCTTTCGGGCAGGGGCAGGACGACCGCGCGCCGCCGCTGCCGGAGACCGGCAGCCGTGAATTCATCAACACCGCGCGCGCCTTCAGCGCCATGCGCGAACGCATCCAGCGCTACATCGAAGACCGCGAGCGGCTGTTCATCTCGATCTCGCATGACCTGCGCACGCCGATCACGCGACTCAAGCTGCGCTCCGAGCTGCTGGACGACGAAGCGCTGCGCAACGAGTTCGAAGAAGACCTCGATGAACTGGACATGATGGTCAAAGGCGCGCTGCAATGCGTGAAGGACAGCGACATCCACGAGAACCCGGCCGAGGTCAAGCTCGACGCGCTGCTGGGACGTCTGGTGCGCAGCGCGCGGCTGGCGGGGCACGAGGTGGGCTATCGCGACAGCGGCGTCACAGTGCGCGCCAAGCCGCTGGCCTTGAAGCGCGCCATCGGCAACCTGCTGGACAACGCCTTGTACTACGGCGACCGCGCCGAGATCAGCGTCAGCTCCGAGCCGGGCGCGGTGGCGATCGCCGTGCGCGATCACGGACCGGGCGTGCCGGAGGATGCCTTCGCCAGCCTGTTCGATCCTTACGTGCGGCTGGCCCACGGCCGCGAGCAGAACGACGCCGGCATGGGGCTGGGGCTGGGCATCGCCCGCAGCGTAATCGAGGCCCACGGCGGCCAACTGCTGCTGGAAAACCATCCCGAGGGCGGCTTGAACGCCACCATCCGCCTGCCTGCCCCCGCCTGAGCGCCAAAGCAACAGGCGCGCAATACATTTTGTAAGGCTCTGTGAAGTTTTGTTGCAGCGGCGGACGCGCCGCCGCACAGGGCGCGTCGGCACGCGTAAGGAACTGTAAGCGGCGCCGGCAACAAGTCAATGGAATCAAAGCCTTATCGTCATTCGCCGGACGCTGGCGATGATGATAACGTTTGCATTAACCCCACACACACTGAAAGTCGACCATCAATGAAGACACAGCATCAACGCTCGCAAGCCATCGACGTGCTGCGCGGCCTGACGGTCGCGCTGATGATCATGGTGAACATGCCGGGCACGCCGGCCACCACCTACGCGCCTTTCCTGCACGCCGAATGGCACGGCCTGACGCTGACCGACCTGGTGTTCCCGACCTTCATGTTCGTGGTCGGCACGGCGCTCAGCTTCACGCTGGAGAAGTACGAGGGCATGGGCGAGGCGGCGGTGCTGAAGAAGATCTTCACCCGCACCGCGCTGATCTTCCTGTGTGGCTTCCTGATGTACTGGTACCCCTTCTTCACCACCGAGGGTGGCTCGCTGACGATGCTGCCGCTGTCCGGCACCCGTATCTTCGGTGTGCTGCAACGCATCGCGCTGGGTTACTGCGCCGGCTCGCTGATCCTGCATTACTGGAAGGAGAAGGGCGCCATCGTGTTCGCGGTGCTGGCGTTGCTGGGCTACTGGGCCCTCATGTACTGGTTCGGCGACTACACGCTGGCCGGTAACGCGCAACGCAAGCTGGATCTGCTGGTGCTGGGCGAAGCGCATATGTACCACGGCGAGGGCATCGCCTTCGATCCGGAAGGGATATTGAGCACGCTGCCGTCCATCGTCAACGTGCTGGCCGGTTACTTCGCCGGCCGCCTGGTGCGCCGCCTGGGCGCCGGCTACGAAACCATCGCCAAGCTGACCATGTCCGCCGCCGTACTGGCTGCACTGGCGCTGTGCTGGAGCAGTGTCTTCCCGCTCAATAAAAAGCTGTGGACCAGTTCCTACACGCTGATGACCATCGCCATCGACCTGTTCACGCTGTCGCTGCTGCTGTACGTGATCGACATGCTGGGCAAGCGCGGTTGGACTTACTTCTTCGAAGTCTTCGGCCGCAACACGCTGTTCATCTACCTGTTCAGCGAAGTGGTGGCGAGCACCTTCTTCCTGTTCAAGATCGGCGACTTGAATATCTTTGACTGGATTTACCTGAACCTGTTCCAGCCGTGGGCCGGCGCCCGCAATGGAACGCTGCTGTGGGCTGTGGTGTACATGCTGGGCTGCTGGTCGGTTGGTTACGTGCTGGATCGGAAAAAAATCTACATCAAACTCTGACAGGAGAAACGCAATGAAAAAACTGTTGATATCGGCCTGCATTACGGCAGTGCTGGCGGGATGCGGTGGCTCGGAACCCACCGCGCAGCAATCGCCGCGCGCGATGGCGCGCATGGGCAACCTGGCGGCTGCGCGGGCCGTGACGTCGCCTGATACGCCGGCCGATGCCGGTAGCGAGCACGTAGTGCAGGGCGGTGCCCCAGCCAGCAAGGCGCTGGCCAATGGCAAGATGGTGCTGGCCTACTATTCGGGCTACACCAACAACTACAGCTCGCTGACCAAGTACTACGCCAACGTCAATGCGGTGGCCATCGATTTCTGGAACATCACCAGCGCCGGCGCGGTGGTCGGCAACGGCGATCCGACGCCGACCAACGCCATCACCTTCCTCAAGTCCAAGGGCATTCCGATTTACGGCTGCATCTCCAATGTCTCCAACGATGGCTGGGACCCGGTCATCTCGCATGCGGTCACCGGCGCCAAGCGCGCCACGGCTGTCGCCAACCTGGTTGCCTTTGCCAAGACCAACGGCTTCGCCGGCATCAACGTCGACTTCGAAGCGGTGGATCAGGCCGACCGCAAGAACCTCAGCGACTTTTCCGCCGCGCTGGCGACGGCCCTGCACGCGCAGGGCTTGAAGCTGATCATGACGGTGCCCGCGTTCTCCTCCACCGACGAAAACGACCCGTACAACCTGCCGTTCGACCTGGCGGCGCTGGGCAAGTCGGCCGACTATATCCAGGTGATGACCTATGACGAGGCGATTCCGGATTGGGCGCCGGGCGCGGTCGCCGGTTCTGACTGGATGGAAAATGCCCTCGATTACGCCACCAGCAAGGCGCCGGCGGCCAAGGTGTTGAACGGCATCCCGGCCTATGGCTATGACTGGGTCAAGGAAGGCGAGGGCAGCCAGCTGTTCTGGCGCAACGTGCCTGCGCTGCTGACCAAGTATGGCGTCACGCCGAAGTACGACAACGGCGTCAACGCCATCACCTTCAATTACACCACCGGCGGCAAGAAGCACACGGTGTGGAACGAGAACGCCCAGAGCGTGACCATGAAAACCGGTCTGGTCAGCGCTTACGGACTGGCCGGCACCTCGATCTACGCCTTCGGCATGGAAGACGCCAGCTTCTGGAGCGCCGTCCACGCCGGCCTGAATCAGTAACACCCCCTCGCGCAGCGGCGTTCGCCGCTGCGCATCTCAGCCTTATTCCCGGTTTTCTGTCGCCCAGTCCCCCATTTGTGCAGTTCGTCGCAATCCGCATGATCGTTAGTCAAGTGATGGCTATAGTGATCACATACCGAAACGCATTCAAGGAGAGCAAAAATGAACATCGCCAAAAACATGGAAGCCATCTTCGTCGTCGCCGCCGTACTGCTGGGCGCATCCGCCTACGCCAGCGCCGCCGCCCAGGCAACCGTCGCCCTGCAACCGGCGATCCAGGTCGCCGCCGCCCAGGCTCCGATGCAAGTTGTAGTAATCAAGGCCAAGCGCCTGACCGCAGTGGAAAAAGCCAGCCTGTCGTAATTTGACAATTGGTCGTACTGCAAAGATTGCTAGAAAGCTTAGTGCACTGCTACATTAGCCGTTCGCAGCACCTAAGAACAACACCAGAGGAACCCGATAATGAACAAGCTTTTCCAATTTGGCCTGCTGTTTGCCGCTGTCTGTGCGCTGTTCGGCCGCGCCCAAGCTGCCGACGAGCCTACCGAGAAGCGCGTGATCCCGCTCGACGCCCGCGTGGTGCGCGTCAAGCTCGATGGCGTACTCGACCTCAAGCTGCGCCAGGGCGCCACGCCTTCGTTGACGCTGTATGCGGACAAGCGCACCATGGAAAAGGTGACGGCATCGGCCAGCGGCGACACGCTGCACCTGGAGACCGAGGGCCGCGGCCTGAAGATCGGCCGCTCCTCCACCCGAGCCGAGCTGGTGTTGCCGATGTTGCGGGAAGTGGTGTCGGAGGGCGTGGGCTCAACCGAGATCAACGGCTTCAGCGGTGACGAACTGGAATTGACGATGGATGGCGCCGGCACGATGAAAGTGGTCTGTGACTACAAGGTCCTGAAGGCCAACCTGGGCGGTGTCGGCAGCATGCATCTGTGGGTCAGCGAGAACGAGAGCGTGGAACTGGACCTGCGCGGCGCCGGCTACATCACCCTCGGCGGCAACAGCAAGCTGCTGAAGGCGACCTTGGGTGGGCTCGGCGGCCTGAATGCGCAGAAATTCCAGGCCGACTCGGTCAACGTCGAGCTCAGCGGCCTTGGCAACGCCACCGTCAACGCCAAGACCAATGCGACATTGAACTTGAGCGGCCTTGGATCGGTCACTGTCTATGGCAAGCCCCTGAACCGCAACGTGAGCGTTGACGGTCTGGGCAAGGTAAGTTGGAAGTAAAACATACACACCTACGCGACATGAAAAAATTCATACTAGCGATCGGTCTCGCACTAGGCCTGCAACAGGCTGCGATGGCCGGATTCGCCGAAGGCGCTACCGCCTACAACAACAAGAACTACGCGGCGGCCTTGAAAGAGATCTCGCCGCTGGCCAAGGCCGGCAACCCGGACGCCCAGCACCTGCTGGGCTTGATGTATTACATGGGCCGCGGCGTCGCCCAGGATTACAAGCAGGCGCTGGAGTGGCATCGCAAGGCCGCGCTGCAAGGCAAGGCCGACGCGCAGTATGTGGTCGGCGCCATGTACTACACCGGCAACGCGGTGATCCAGGACCACAAGCAGGCGGTCACGTGGTTCCGCAAGGCGGCCGAGCAGGGCCATCCGGACGCGCAGCAGGCGCTGGGGCTGATGTACCGCTATCACATGGCCGGCATGCCGCAGGATAACGTGATCGCCTACATGCTGTGGAACCTGGCGGCGGCCAATGGCTCGATGAACGCGGCCGAGCAACGTTCCGCGGTGGTCAAGAGCATGACGCCGGAGCAGATCGAGGAAGGGCAGGCGCTGTCGGCATCCTGGAAGCCGAACACGCCGCTGCCTAAGCAGAGCCGTACTGGCGGCGGCTAACCCCTCCGCCGGGCGGGGTCTGACCCCGTACGGGGTCAGACCCCAGTGTCGCCGTGCGGGGTACAATCGCCCTTTCACCATGAGAGGGCGAGCCATGCGCGCGATTGAAATCACCCATCCCGGCCCCGCCGATGTCCTGAAACTGTGCGAGCGGCCGATGCCGGTCGTCAAAGGAGGCGAGGTGCTGATCAAGGTCCACGCGGCCGGCGTCAACCGCCCGGACGTGTTCCAGCGCATGGGCAACTATGCGCCTCCCGCCGGCGCTTCCGACCTGCCGGGCCTGGAAGTGGCCGGCGAGATCGTCGACGGCGATCTCGACTACACCACCTTCGATATCGGCGACAAAGTCTGTGCGCTGGTGCAGGGCGGCGGCTATGCCGAATACGTCGTCGCTCCGCTGGAGCAGGTGCTGCCCATCCCCAAGGGCTGGAGCATGCTGGAAGCGGCTACCATTCCCGAAAATTACTTCACCGTCTGGAGCAATGTGTTCGACCGCGCGCATCTGGCCGCCGGCGAAACCTTGCTGGTGCAGGGCGGCAGCTCGGGCATCGGCGTGACGGCGATCCAGCTGGCCAGCGCGCTGGGCCACCGCGTGTTCGCCACCGCCGGCAGCGACGACAAGGTGGCCGCCTGCATGCAACTGGGCGCCGAGCGCGGCATCAACTACAAGACCGAGGATTTCGCCGTCATCGTCAAATCGCTGACCAACGACCGCGGCGCCGACGTCATCCTCGACATGGTGGGCGGCGACTATCTGCCGCGCGAAATCTCCTGCCTGGCCGACGACGGCCGCATCGCGCTGATCGCCACGCTGGGCGGCGGCAAGGCCACGGTGGACCTGGGCCAGGTGCTGCGCCGCCGCCTGACCATCACCGGCTCGACGCTGAGGCCACGCTCGGCCGCCTTCAAGGGCGCGATCGCCAAGCAGCTGCTGGACAAGGTGTGGCCGCTGATGGCGGCCAAGAAGCTCAAGCCGGTGATCTACGAAGTGTTCCCGCTGGAGCAGGCCGCCGCGGCGCATGCTTTGATGGAGACCAGCAATCATGTCGGTAAGATCATGTTGCAGGTAATCTAGCCTCACAGCGTCATTCCCGCGCACGCGGGAATCCATACTTCGCCGGATAGGATGCGGCCTATGGATCCCCGCTTTCGCGAGGATGACGGCTGCTTTTCGTACCATTTTCACCATTCACGGGCTCGGCCGGAGCCCGCTGGTTTGACCGGGCTACCAGCCTAGCTTAAAATAGCGGGTTATTGAATTTTAGGCTACTATGCGTCGCAAACTCGTCATCGGCAACTGGAAAATGAACGGCAACCGTGCCGGCAATACGGCTCTGTTGTCCGGAATACTGGCCGGCCTGAACGACTTTGGCGCCGATTGCGCCGTGTGCGTGCCGGCTCCATACCTGGCCCAGTGCCAGGCTGAACTGCAAGACAGCCCGCTCGCCTGGGGCGGACAGGACGTATCGGTCCACGCCAGCGGCGCCTACACGGGCGAAGTCTCGGCCGGCATGCTGGTCGATTTCGGCTCCCGCTATGTGCTGTGCGGCCACTCGGAACGCCGCGCCTACCACAAGGAAAGCAGCGAACTGGTGGCGCAGAAGACCGTTGCGGCCCTGGCCGCCGGCCTGACGCCGGTAGTATGCGTGGGCGAAACGCTGGAGCAGCGCGAAGCAGGGGAGACCGAAGCGGTCATCTGCGGACAGTTGCAGGCGGTGCTGGATGTGATCGGCGCCGACGACCTGGCCAAGATCGTGCTGGCTTACGAGCCGGTCTGGGCTATCGGCACCGGCAAGACGGCGACGCCGCAAATCGCCCAGGACGCGCATGCCTTGCTGCGCGCGCGCATGGCGCAAAAGAATGCGCCGGTCGCGGCCGGTGTGCAGATCTTGTACGGCGGCAGCATGAAGCCGGACAATGCAAAAGAATTGATGGCCCAGCCGGACATCGACGGCGGCCTGATAGGCGGCGCCGCATTAAAAGCGGTGGATTTCCTCGGGATTATCCAAGCCGTGTAGTGCATAAAATCAGCAGTAGAAACAAAACGATACAAATCTCTTATTTTTGAATGGAATAACATGAACTCCTTGTTCAATCTGGTTATCGTAGTACAGGTCATTTCCGCAATTAGCATTATTGGCCTGGTATTGCTGCAGCATGGTAAGGGCGCCGATATGGGTGCGGCCTTCGGTTCGGGCGCTTCGGGCAGCCTGTTCGGCGCGACCGGTTCGTCGAACTTCATGTCCAAGTCGACCGGCGTTGCCGCCGCGATCTTCTTCAGCGCCACGCTGGCCCTGTCCTACATCTCGAGCCAGCACGGCAGCGGCGCTGTCAGCGGCGGCGTGATGGACAAGGCCGTGCCAGCGGCGCCAGCCCCGGTTCCAGCAACCGGCGCGGCGGCCATCCCTACCGCACCAGCGGCAGCGCCTGCCGCAGCACCAGTGGCGCCAGCCGCTCCGGCAGCGACGGGTCCTGCAGCATCGATCCCAAAGTAATATAATAATGAACTAGTTGTGAAGTTCAGCAGGTCCCTTAGCAACTTTTTAAGTTGTTTGCTCATTGTTTTGGCAGTACATTAGCGTTGCAAGCTAGAAAAACAATTCAGAGTAAAAAGAAGCAAAGATTTATCGTTTTTCTTCTTGTTTTGGCGCAATACGGATTAACAACCGCGTGAAAACACAGTAGAATAGCGGCCTTACGCCGACGTGGTGAAATTGGTAGACACGCTATCTTGAGGGGGTAGTGGCGCAAGCTGTACGAGTTCGAGTCTCGTCGTCGGCACCAGAAATATAAGGCCAGCAAGGGAGCACCGAAGTGTACCTGAGCTGGCTTTTTTACGAGGATGTGTCGTTCGATCCTGGTCTAAGAAGTTTTACGATTGGGACGAACGTTAAGAGCACCGCAGACCATCGCAGTGTGTCCTTTTAACCGACCGTTCAATATAAGCTCATCAATCGTGAACCTCGAAAATTATCTCCCCGTCCTGTTGTTCATCCTCGTCGGTCTCGGCGTAGGCATCGCTCCCCAAGTTCTGGGCCACATCCTTGGGCCTAACAAGCCAGATGCGGCTAAGCTCTCCCCGTATGAATGCGGCTTCGAAGCGTTCGAAGACGCGCGCATGAAATTCGACGTGCGTTACTACCTCGTCGCAATCCTCTTTATTTTGTTCGATCTGGAAACGGCATTCTTCTTCCCGTGGGGCGTATCCATGCGCGAACTGGGCTGGAACGGATTCCTGGTGATGATGAGCTTCATCGCTGAATTCGTCGTCGGTTTTTGGTATATCTGGAAGAAAGGTGCCCTTGATTGGGAATAAGCCATGGCTATTGAAGGCGTATTAAACGAAGGTTTCATCACCACCTCGGCCGACAAGCTGATCAACTGGGCGCGCACGGGTTCGATGTTCCCGATGACGTTCGGTCTGGCATGCTGTGCGGTTGAAATGATGCACGTGGGCGCAGCCCGTTACGATATGGACCGCTTCGGCGTTGTGTTCCGTCCATCGCCACGTCAGTCCGACGTGATGATCGTGGCCGGCACGCTGTGCAACAAGATGGCTCCCGCGCTGCGCAAGGTCTACGACCAGATGCCGGAACCGCGCTGGGTCATCTCGATGGGCTCCTGCGCCAACGGCGGCGGCTACTATCACTACTCCTACTCCGTGGTGCGCGGTTGCGACCGCATCGTGCCAGTGGACGTCTATGTGCCGGGCTGCCCGCCGACGGCTGAGGCTCTGCTGTACGGCATCATGCAGCTGCAAAACAAGATCAAGCGCACCAACACGATCGCACGCTAACGGGGTCGCTTCAAGAATATGACTACACATTTAGAACAACTGCAAACCGCCCTCGGCACTGCCTTGGGCGATCGCGTTTCCACCACCGTGGCGTTGGGCGAAATCACGCTGGTCGTGAAAGCCGCCGACTACTACGGCGTGATGCAAACGCTGCGCGACGACAAGTCGCTGGGCTTCGATCAGCTGATCGACCTGGCCGGCGTCGATTACCTGAGCTATGGTGAAGGCGCCTGGGACGGCCTGCGATTCGCAGTGGTCGTCCATTTGCTGTCCGTGAAGCACAACTGGCGCGTGCGCGTGCGCGCGTTCTGCGCCGACGACGAGATGCCGCTGCTGCCGTCGCTGATCCCGCTGTGGCGCGCCGTCAACTGGTACGAGCGCGAAGCGTTCGACATGTTCGGCATCCTGTTCGAAGGCCACAACGACCTGCGCCGCATCCTGACCGACTACGGTTTCATCGGCCATCCGTTCCGCAAGGACTTCCCGGTATCGGGCTATGTCGAAATGCGCTACGACCCCGAGCAGAAGCGCGTGATCTACCAGCCGGTCACCATCGAGCCGCGTGAAAACGTGCCTCGCGTGATCCGCGAAGAAAACTACGGGAAGTAAGAACATGGCAGAAATTAAGAACTACACCCTGAACTTCGGTCCGCAACACCCGGCCGCGCACGGCGTGCTGCGCCTGGTGCTGGAGCTGGACGGCGAAGTCATCCAGCGTGCCGACCCGCACATCGGCCTGCTGCACCGCGGCACCGAGAAGCTGGCGGAGCAGAAGACCTACCTGCAGTCCGTGCCTTACATGGACCGCCTCGACTACGTCTCGATGATGTGCAACGAGCACGCCTACGTGATGGCCATCGAGAAGCTGTTGGGCCTCGAAGTGCCGCTGCGCGCGCAATACATCCGCGTGATGTTCGACGAGATCACCCGCATCCTGAACCACCTGATGTGGCTGGGCGCGCACGCGCTGGACGTCGGCGCCATGGGCCCGTTCCTGTATTGCTTCCGCGACCGCGAAGACCTGTTCGACTGCTACGAAGCGGTGTCGGGCGCGCGCATGCACGCGGCCTACTACCGTCCGGGCGGCGTCTATCGCGACCTGCCGGACGCGATGCCGCAGCACAAGCCGTCGATCATCCGCTCGGCCAAGGCCGTCGCCGGCCTGAACGAACACCGCCAGGGTTCGCTGCTGGACTTCATCGAAGCGTTCACCGGCCGTTTCCCGACCTACGTCGACGAATACGAGACCCTGCTGACCGACAACCGTATCTGGAAACAGCGTACCGTCGGCATCGGCGTGGTGGCGCCGGAAGATGCGCTGGCGATGGGCTTCACCGGCGCCATGCTGCGCGGTTCGGGCATCGAATGGGATCTGCGCAAGCACCAGCCGTACGAAGTGTACGACCTGATGGACTTCGACGTGCCTATCGGCACCAACGGCGACTGCTACGACCGCTATCTGGTGCGCGTGGAAGAACTGCGCCAGTCGAACAAGATCATCAAGCAGTGCGTGGAATGGCTGCGCAACAATCCGGGTCCGGTCATGACCGACAACCGCAAGGTGGCGCCTCCGGGCCGCGTCGACATGAAGACCAATATGGAATCGCTGATTCACCACTTCAAGCTGTTCACCGAGGGCTTCCACGTGCCGCCGGGCGAAGCGTACAGCGCGGTGGAGCATCCGAAGGGCGAGTTCGGCATCTATCTGATTTCCGATGGCGCCAACAAGCCGTACCGCATGAAGCTGCGCGCTCCCGATTACGCGCACTTGCAATCGCTGGATGAAATGGCGCGCGGCCACATGATTGCCGACGCCGTGACCATCATCGGTACGCAAGATATCGTGTTCGGCAGTATCGACCGCTAAGGAAAAAGTATGTTGTTATCAGAGCAGTGCTACAAAAAAATCGACCGCGAGTTGGCCAAGTATCCGGCCGACCAGCGCCAGTCGGCCGTGATGGCCTCGCTGGCCCACGCCCAGGTTGAACTGGGTTGGATCTCGTCGGACGTGATGGCCGAGTTGGCCGACTACATCCGCATGCCGGCCATCGCCGTGCAGGAAGTCGCGACTTTCTACAATATGTACAACCTGAAGCCGGTCGGCAAGCACAAGATTTCCGTGTGCACCAACCTGCCATGCGCCTTGTCGGGCGGCGTGCGCGCGGCCAACCACCTGAAAGAAAAGCTGGGCATCGACTTCCGTGGCACCACGGACGACGGCGCTTTCACGCTGGTGGAAGGCGAGTGCATGGGCGCCTGCGGCGACGCGCCGGTAATGCTGGTGAACGATCAGCGCATGTGCAGCTTCATGTCCAACGACAAGATCGATACCCTGGTGGAGGAATTGAAGAAATGACGTCACTCCACAATCGTCACATCGACCCAGTCATTCTCGCCGGCCTCGACGGCAAGAACTGGCATCTGGAAGATTACGTCAAACGCGGCGGCTACAGCGCCCTGCGCAAGATCCTCGAAGAAAAGATCACCCCGGAACAAATCATCGCCGACCTGAAAGCGTCGTCGTTGCGCGGCCGTGGCGGCGCGGGTTTCCCTACCGGCCTGAAGTGGAGCTTCATGCCACGCCAGTTCCCGGGCCAGAAGTACCTGGTATGCAACTCAGATGAGGGCGAGCCGGGCACTTTCAAGGACCGCGACATCATGCGCTACAACCCGCATGCGCTGATCGAGGGCATGGCCATTGGCGCCTACGCCATGGGCATCACCGTGGGCTACAACTACATCCACGGCGAGATCTTCGAGGTCTACACCCAGTTTGAAGATGCACTGGAAGAGGCGCGCGCCGCCGGCTTCCTGGGCGACAAGATCATGGGCAGCGAGTTCAGCTTCCAGCTGCACGCGCACCATGGCTATGGCGCTTACATCTGCGGCGAGGAAACCGCGCTGCTGGAATCGCTGGAGGGCAAAAAAGGCCAACCGCGCTTCAAGCCGCCTTTCCCTGCGTCGTTCGGCCTGTACGGCAAGCCGACCACCATCAACAACACCGAGACTTTCGCGGCGGTTCCGTTCATCCTGAACATGGGTCCTGAAAAGTACCTGGGCATGGGACGTCCGAACAACGGCGGTTCGAAGATCTTCTCGATCTCGGGCGACGTTGAACTGCCGGGCAACTACGAGGTGCCGCTGGGTACCCCGTTCGCCAAACTGCTGGAACTGGCAGGCGGCATGCGCGGCGGCAAAAAGATCAAGGCTGTGATCCCTGGCGGTTCGTCCGCTCCGGTGATCCGCGGCGAACTGATGATGAACACCGACCTGGACTACGACTCGATCGCCAAAGCTGGCTCGATGCTCGGTTCGGGCGCCGTCATCGTCATGGATGAAACGCGTTGCATGGTCAAGGCAATGGAGCGTCTGGCTTACTTCTACTTTGAAGAGTCGTGCGGCCAGTGCACCCCATGCCGTGAAGGTACGGGTTGGATGTACCGCATGATTCACCGCATCGAAAACGGCCAGGGACGTCCTTCGGACCTGGACGTGCTGAACTCGATCTGCGACAACATCCAGGGCCGCACCATTTGCGCGCTGGGCGATGCCGCGGCGATGCCGATGCGCGCGTTCATCAAGCAATTCCGCGAAGAATTTGAATATCACGTCGAGCACAAGCATTGCTTAGTGCCCGCTTACATCTAAGCTGCGTCAGGTAACGATCACCATGGTTGAAATCGAAATAGACGGCAAAAAAGTCGAAGTCCCTGCTGGTAGCATGGTGATGGACGCCGCCAACAAATTGGGAACCTACATTCCGCACTTCTGCTATCACAAGAAATTGTCGATCGCTGCGAACTGCCGTATGTGCCTCGTCGAAGTGGAAAAGGCGCCCAAGCCTTTGCCAGCATGCGCAACGCCGGTCTCGGCAGGCATGATTGTGCGCTCCGCTTCGGACAAGGCCGTACAGGCACAGAAGTCCGTCATGGAATTCCTGTTGATTAACCACCCGCTGGACTGCCCGATCTGCGATCAGGGCGGCGAGTGCCAGTTGCAAGACTTGGCAGTCGGCTACGGCAAGGGCGAATCGCGCTACGAAGAAGACAAGCGCGTCGTCGTGCCGAAAGATGCCGGCCCGCTGGTCTCCATGCAGGAGATGGCGCGCTGCATCCAGTGCACCCGTTGCGTACGTTTCGGCCAGGAAGTGGCCGGCGTGATGGAACTGGGCATGATCGGCCGCGGCGAACACTCGGAAATCACCGCGTTCGTCGGCCAGACCGTCAACTCTGAGATGTCCGGCAACATGATCGACCTGTGCCCGGTAGGCGCGCTGACGTCGAAGCCGTTCCGCTACAGCGCCCGTTCGTGGGAACTGTCGCGCCGCAAATCGGTATCGCCGCACGACGGCCTGGGCGCCAACCTGATCGTTCAGGTCAAGGCCGGCAAGGTCAAGCGCGTACTGCCGCTGGAAAACGACGCCGTCAACGAGTGCTGGATTTCCGACAAGGACCGCTTCTCGTACGAAGGCCTGGAAGCCGCCGACCGCCTGACTCAGCCTATGCTGAAGCAGGGCGGCGAGTGGAAAGAAGTCGATTGGCAGACCGCGCTGGAATACGTCGCGCACGGCCTGAAGAACATCAAGCACGAACACGGCGCCAACGCGCTGGCCGCACTGGCCACGCCGCACTCGACGCTGGAAGAACTGCACCTGCTGCAAAAGCTGACCCGCGCCATGGGCTCGGACAGCGTCGACACGCGCCTGCGTCACAGCGACTTCTCGCTGAGCGATGTGACCCCTTGGCTGGGCATGTCGATCACCGAGTTCGGTCAGCTGAACCGTGCCTTCGTCATCGGCTCGTTCCTGCGCAAGGATCACCCGCTGCTGGCTACCCGCCTGCGCACGGCAGTGAAGGGCGGCGCCAAGCTGTCCATCCTGCACGCAAGCGACGACGACCAGCTGATGAACATCGCGAACAAGATGATCGTGGCTCCGTCGGAGTGGCTGTCGGCGCTGTCGCAAGTGGTCGTGGCCGTGGCCAAAGCCAAGGAAGTTGCCGCACCTGCGGGCTTCGAAGGCGTACAAGCTTCCGACGCCGCCAACGCGATCGCCGCTTCGCTGATCTCCGGCGAGAACAAGGCTGTCTTCCTGGGTAACGCGGCAACGCAACACCCACAGGCTGCCGCGCTGCACGCCGCCGCACAATGGATCGCCGAACAAACCGGCGCCAAGCTGGGCTACCTGACCGAAGCCGCCAACACCGTCGGCGCTTACCTGGTCAACGCCAACGGCGCCAAGGCTCCTGCGTTCTCCGAGCAGAAGCAAGCCTACGTGCTGCTGAACGCCGAGCCTGAGCTGGACGCACACAACCCGCAAGCCGCCGCCGCCGCACTGAAACACGCGGAGATGGTCGTCGTCATGTCGGCCTACAAGCACGGCATGGACTACGCCGACGTACTGCTGCCGGTCTCGCCATTCAGCGAAACCTCGGGCACCTTCGTCAACTGCGAAGGTCGCGCGCAAAGCTTCAACGGCACCGTCAAGCCGCTGCTGGAAACCCGCCCTGCGTGGAAAGTCCTGCGCGTGCTGGGCAACATCCTCGGCCTGTCCGGTTTCGACTACGACACTTCCGAAGCGATCCGCGACGAAGTGCTGGGCGCCGGCGTGACCGACCTGTCGGCCAAGCTGAACAACATCACCAAGCAAGCTGTCGTTGCAGCCTCCGCTGCTTCCACCGGTACGGAACGTATTGCAGACGTGCCTATCTACTTCGCCGACGCCGTTGTGCGTCGCGCCGAGTCGCTGCAGAAGATGGCCGATGCGGCTGCGCCTAAAGCGCACCTGTCGACCGCCCTGGCGCAGCAGCTGGGTGTCGCCGCCGGCGACAAGGTCAAGGTAACGCAAGGTTCCGGCAGCGCGATCCTGGTCGCCGCTGTTGATGCCAAACTGCCTGCCAACGCAGTCCGTGTCGCCGCCGCTCACGCGTCGACCGCTGCACTGGGCGGCATGTTCGGTTCCATCACCGTTGAAAAAGCAGGGGAGGGTAAATAATGGCTCTGCCTGAATTCGTCAATACCATCAATGCCACCGGCGCGGAAGCGCTGGGGCAGTACTGGCCACTGGCCTGGGCGCTGATCCGCGTGATCGTCGTGCTGCTGCCGCTGATGGGCCTGGTTGCCTATCTGACGCTGTGGGAACGTAAGTTCATCGGCTGGATCCAGATCCGCGTCGGTCCTAACCGCGTCGGTCCGATGGGCCTGCTGCAGCCGATCGCCGATGCGCTCAAGCTGCTGTTCAAAGAGATCATCACCCCGGCCAAGGCCAACCGCGGCCTGTTCGTGATCGGTCCTATCATGACCATCATGCCGGCGCTGGCCGCATGGGCGGTGGTGCCGTTTGGCGCCGAAGCCGTACTGGCCAACGTCAACGCCGGCCTGCTGCTGCTGATGGCGATCACCTCGATGGAAGTCTACGGCATCATCATCGCCGGCTGGGCTTCGAACTCGAAGTACTCGTTCATGGGCGCGATGCGCGCTTCGGCACAGATGATCTCCTACGAAATCCCGATGGGCTTCGTACTGGTGGTCGTGCTGATGGTGTCCGGTTCGCTGAACTTCGGCGACATCGTCGCCGGCCAACAGAAGGGCATGTTCGCCGAGCACGGCCTGAACATCCTGTCGTGGAACTGGCTGCCGCTGCTGCCGCTGTTCGTGGTCTACCTGACCTCGGGCCTGGCGGAGTGCAACCGTCACCCGTTCGACGTGGTCGAGGGCGAGTCCGAGATCGTTGCCGGCCACATGGTCGAGTACTCGGGCATGGCCTACGCCATGTTCATGCTGGCCGAATACGCCAACATGATTCTGATCGCGACCCTGGGTTCGATCATGTTCCTGGGCGGCTGGTCCGCACCGTTTGCCTTCCTCGAATTCTGGGGCGGTTTCGGCGGCTTCTTCTGGTTGTTCGCCAAGGCGTTCTTCCTGGTGTCCGTCTTCATCTGGGTGCGCGGTACTTTCCCACGCTACCGTTATGACCAGATCATGCGTCTGGGCTGGAAAGTGTTTATCCCTCTGACGCTGGTGTACCTGGTGTTCGTGGCCGGCTGGATGCAGACATCCTGGAATATCTGGAAGTAAGGACTGGAAAAAATGGAACGTTTAAAAGACTTTATCGGCAGCTTCATGCTGACCGAATTGATCAAAGGGATGGCGCTGACGGGCAAGTATATGTTCTCGCGCAAGATCACCGTGCAGTACCCGGAAGAGAAGACGCCTATGTCGCCACGCTTCCGCGGCCTGCACGCTCTGCGACGCTATCCGAATGGTGAAGAGCGCTGCATCGCCTGCAAACTGTGCGAAGCAGTGTGCCCGGCGATGGCGATCACCATCGAATCCGAGCAGCGCGACGATGGTTCGCGCCGCACCACGCGTTACGACATCGATCTGACCAAGTGCATCTTCTGCGGTTTCTGCGAAGAGTCGTGCCCGGTTGATTCGATCGTTGAAACGCACGTGCTGGAATACCACGGCGAGAAACGCGGCGATCTGTACTACACGAAAGAGATGCTGCTGGCCGTTGGCGATCGTTACGAAAACGAGATCGCCGCAGCCCGCGCAGCGGACGCTCCTTACCGCTGATGAAATGCGGCTGGTCCTTAACCTCGCCAAGGCGAGGCCAAGGCACGCCGCATATCACTGGTGTGTCGATCAATAATGTACGTCTCTTGGGTTAGTTATGGAATTTAAAACTGCTTTGTTCTACGCCTTCTCAGCCATCATGATATTGGCTGCGACGCGCGTTATCACGGCCCGCAATCCGGTCCACGCCGCACTGTTCCTAGTGCTGGCGTTCTTCTCGGCTGCCGGCATCTGGATGCTGCTGGAGGCTGAGTTCCTCGCCATCGTGCTGGTTCTGGTCTACGTGGGCGCCGTCATGGTGCTGTTCCTGTTCGTGGTCATGATGCTCGACATCGATACGGACAAGATGCGCGAAGGCTTCTGGGGCTACCTGCCTGTCGCTTCCTTCGTCGGCGTCATCATCGTGCTGGAAATGGCCGCCGTGCTGTGGCGCTCCTTCCTGTCGTTCGATCAGCAGCCGGTCAACGCCGGCAACATCGGCGGCACCAAGGAACTGGGTATCCAGATCTACACCAAATACATCTACGGCTTTGAGATCGCCGGCGTCATCCTGCTGGTCGCGATCATCGCCGCCGTGGCGCTGACCCTGCGCAAGCGCAAGGACACCAAACATTTCGACCCGGCTGACGCAGTGCGCGTCAAACGTAACGACCGCCTGAAGATCGTCAAGATCGCACCGGTCACCACACGTGGCCAGGATGCCGCAGGGTCGGCAGAAGTTAAGGAGGCACCATGACTTTATCGCTCGCTCACTACCTCGTTCTCGGCGCGATACTGTTCGCGATCTCGATCGTTGGTATTTTCCTGAACCGCAAGAACATCATCGTCCTGCTGATGGCCATCGAATTGATGCTGCTGGCAGTGAACATGAACTTCATCGCGTTCTCGCACTACCTGGGCGATGCGGCCGGGCAGATCTTTGTGTTCTTCATCTTGACCGTGGCGGCTGCTGAATCGGCAATCGGCCTCGCGATCCTGGTGGTGATGTTCCGTAACCTGGACACCATCAACGTTGAAGACCTCGATAGCCTGAAGGGTTGATCCCGTGGCTAAAGTTCAAACCTCGAAAAATAACGATTAAGGTTCATCATGGCGGTTACACTTAACCCTAATCTCCTGCTAGCCGTACCCTTGGCGCCGCTGGCCGGCGCCGCGATTGCGGGCTTGTTAGGAACTAAATTCTTCGGCAACGTCGTAGGTCGCAAGACCTCGCACACCGCGACCATCTTGGGCGTGCTGGTTGCCTTCATCCTGTCGGCGCTGACGCTGAACGACGTGGTCAACGGCGCCTACTACAACGGCACCGTCTACAACTGGATGACCGTGGCCGGCCTGAAGCTGGAAGTCGGCTTCCAGATCGACGCGCTGTCGGCGATGATGATGTGCGTGGTGACCTTCGTGTCGCTGATGGTGCACATCTACACCATCGGCTACATGGCGGAAGACGAAGGCTACAACCGCTTCTTCGCCTACATCTCGCTGTTCACGTTCTCGATGCTGATGCTGGTCATGGCGAACAACTTCCTGCAACTGTTCTTCGGTTGGGAAGCCGTGGGCCTGGTTTCCTACCTGCTGATCGGTTTCTGGTACACCCGCCCAACGGCGATCGTGGCCAACATGAAGGCCTTCCTGGTCAACCGCGTCGGCGACTTCGGTTTCATCCTGGGTATCGGCCTGCTGCTGGCCTACGCCGGTTCGATGGACTATCAGGAAGTCTTCGCCAAGAAGGAACAGCTGATGTCGATGACCCTGCCGGGCACCGACTGGGCGCTGCTGACCGTCGCCTGTATCTGCCTGTTCATCGGCGCGATGGGCAAGTCGGCGCAGTTCCCGCTGCACGTCTGGCTGCCTGACTCGATGGAAGGCCCAACCCCGATCTCGGCACTGATCCACGCCGCGACCATGGTTACCGCCGGTATCTTCATGGTGACCCGCATGTCGCCGCTGTTCGAACTGTCGGACACCGCGCTGTCGTTCATCCTGGTCATCGGTTCGATCACCGCGCTGTTCATGGGCTTCCTGGGCATCATCCAGAACGACATCAAGCGCGTGGTCGCTTACTCGACGCTGTCGCAGCTGGGCTACATGACCGTGGCGCTGGGTTCGTCCGCTTACTCGGTGGCTGTGTTCCACCTGATGACCCACGCATTCTTCAAAGCGCTGCTGTTCCTGGGCGCCGGTTCGGTCATCATCGGCATGCACCACGACCAGGACATCCGCAACATGGGCGGCCTGCGTAAGTACATGCCTATCACCTGGATCACTTCCTTGCTGGGTTCCCTGGCGCTGATCGGCACGCCGTTCTTCTCGGGCTTCTACTCGAAGGATTCGATCATCGAAGCCGTCGCCGCGACCCATATCTGGGGCGCAGGCTTCGCTAACTTCGCCGTGCTGGCTGGCGTGTTCGTGACCGCGTTCTACTCGTTCCGTATGTACTTCCTGGTGTTCCACGGCGAAGAGCGTTTCGGCAAGGCCCACGCGCACGATGACCATCACCATGCTCCGGCCAAGGCGCATGACGACGGCCATGGCCACGACGACCACGGTCACGACGAGGAATCGCATGCCGATTCCGACGACCACGCACACCACGGTCTGGCCCCAGGTCAGAAGCCGCATGAATCGCCATTCGTGGTCTGGTTCCCGCTGGCGATGCTGGCCATCCCTTCGGTCATCATCGGCTACCTGACCATCGGTCCTATGCTGTTCGGCGACTTCTTCAAAGGCGTGATCGCCTTCGGTGAAAACCACCCTGCGATGGAAGAACTGGCGCACGAGTTCCACGGCCCGATGGCGATGGCGATGCACTCGCTGACCTCGCTGCCGCTGTGGCTGGCCATCTCCGGTGTCGCATCGGCGTACTACTGCTACATGATCAATCCACGCGTACCGGCCTGGTTCTACGCCAAGTTCAAGTTCCTGCACACGCTGCTGGAGAACAAGTACTACATGGACAAGTTCAACGAGGTCGTATTCGCCGGCGGCGCGCGCCTGCTGGGCAATGGCCTGTGGAACATCGGCGACAAGACCCTGATCGACGGCTTGCTGGTCAACGGCAGCGCCAAAGTAGTGGCTTGGTTCTCGTCGCTGACCCGCCTGGCGCAGACTGGTTACATCTACCACTATGCGTTCGTCATGATCCTCGGCATTCTGGGGTTCCTGGTCTACTTCCTGCCGTTTTGGCACGCTTAATTAGCTGATACGCAAAGAGATAACGATAACCATGATGCAGTCAATTACATCCTATCCTCCGTTCCTGAGCCTGGCGATCTGGCTCCCGATCCTGTTCGGCCTGATCGTGCTGGCCCTGGGCCGCGACTCCAACGCCGGCCTGGTCCGCGTTGGTTCGCTGATCGCTTCCATCATCAGCTTCGTGGCCACGCTGCCGCTGATCGTCCACTTCAACAACGCGGCCCACGGCATGCAGTTCGTCGAGAAGTCGCCGTGGATCGAGCGCTTCAACATCTACTACTCGCTGGGCATCGACGGCCTGTCGCTGTGGTTCGTGCCGCTGACCGCCTTCATCACCGTGATCGTCGTGATCTCGGCCTGGCAGGTGATCCAGAAGCGCGTCGCTCAGTACATGGGCGCCTTCCTGATCCTGTCCGGCCTGATGATCGGCGTGTTCTGCGCCATGGACGGCCTGCTGTTCTACTTCTTCTTCGAAGCCACGCTGATCCCGATGTACATCATCATCGGTATCTGGGGCGGCGATAACCGCGTGTATGCGTCGTTCAAGTTCTTCCTGTACACCTTCTTCGGTTCGCTGCTGACGCTGGTCGCCATCATCTACCTGTACAAAGTATCGGGCGGCAGCTTCGACATCCTGATGTGGCACAAGATCGCCCTGACGATGAAAGAGCAGATCTTCATCTTCATCGCCTTCTTCATGGCCTTCGCCGTTAAAGTTCCGATGTTCCCGGTCCACACCTGGCTGCCGGACGTCCACGTGGAAGCGCCTACCGGCGGTTCCGCCGTGCTGGCCGCGATCATGCTGAAGCTGGGTGCTTACGGCTTCCTGCGATTCTCGCTGCCTATCGTGCCGGATGCATCGCACTACATGGCGCCGTTCGTCATCACCCTGTCGCTGATCGCCGTGATCTACATCGGCCTGGTCGCACTGGTACAGAAGGACATGAAAAAGCTGGTCGCCTACTCGTCGATCGCGCACATGGGCTTCGTCACCCTGGGCTTCTTCATCTTCAATAACATGGGCATCCAGGGCGCCATCGCACAAATGATCTCGCACGGCTTCATCTCCGGCGCGATGTTCCTGTGCATCGGCGTACTGTACGACCAGGCGCACTCGCGCCAGATCGCCGACTACGGTGGTGTCGTCAACAAGATGCCGAAGTTCGCCGCGCTGTTCATCTTCTTCTCGATGGCCAACTGCGGTCTGCCAGCGACTTCCGGCTTCGTCGGCGAGTTCATGGTGATCCTGGGCGCCACCCAGTACAACTTCTGGATCGGCCTGCTGGCCGCGACCGCGCTGATCCTGGGCGCAGCCTACTCGCTGTGGATGGCCAAGCGCGTCATCTTCGGCAAGGTCGCCAACCACCATGTGGCTGAACTGGTCGACGTCAACGGCCGCGAATTCCTGATGCTGGGCATTCTGGCTGTCGCTGTTCTGTTCATGGGCCTGTACCCAGCGCCATTCACCGACACGATGCAAACCTCGGTTGCAGACCTGCTGGCTCACGTTGCACACAGCAAGCTGCCTTACTGAAAACGGAAACACATAAATGACTACTCCACTTCCACAAGCAGTTATCGACATGGTGCCGCTGTACGCAGAGATCACCCTGCTGGTCGGCGCCTGCGCGATCCTGTTGATCGATATGTTCCTGTCGCAGGGTAAGCGCTCGGTGACCTACGTGCTGTCGCTGCTGACGCTGCTGATCTGCGGCGCCCTGAGCTACCACGACTACGCGGCCGGCACCACGGTCTACACCTTCAACGGCATGTTCGTGTCCGACCCGATGTCGAACCTGCTCAAGCTGTTCACCTACCTGGCCGTCGGCCTGACCCTGGTCTACTCGCGTCAATACGCGGACGACCGCGGCATGTTGAGCGGTAACCTGGGCGGCGAGTTCTACGTGCTGGCGCTGTTCGCCATGCTGGGCCAGATGGTCATGATCTCCGGCTCCAACTTCCTGTCCGTGTACCTGGGCGTGGAACTGATGTCGCTGTCGCTGTACGCGCTGGTGGCGATCCGCCGCGACAACCACAAGGCCACCGAAGCCGCGATGAAGTACTTCATCCTGGGCGCGCTGGCATCCGGTTTCCTGTTGTACGGTATCTCGATGCTGTACGGCGCGACCGGCACGCTGGACATCGCCAAAGTGGCTACCGCTGTCGCAGCCGGCACCATCAAGCCGACCATCCTGGTCTTCGGCCTGGTGTTCCTGGTCGCCGGCCTGGCGTTCAAGTTGGGCGCAGTACCGTTCCACATGTGGGTACCGGACGTGTATGAAGGTTCGCCAACCGCAGTGACCCTGCTGCTGGGCGGCGCACCGAAGATCGCCACCTTCGCCATCTGCATCCGCCTGCTGGTGGAAGGCCTGCTGCCGATGGCAGTCGATTGGCAGCAGATGCTGATGGTGCTGGCGGTTATGTCGCTGGCGATCGGCAACCTGACCGCGATCGCGCAGACCAACTTGAAACGTATGCTGGCTTACTCCACCATCGCGCAAATGGGCTTCGTGCTGCTTGGCCTGCTGGCTGGCGTTGCAGGCACCACCGACCGCACCGGCGCCGCCGCTGCCTACAGCGCCGCGATGTACTACACCATCACCTACGTGCTGACCACCATCGGCAGCTTCGGCGTGTTGATGCTGTTGTCGCGCGCCGGCTTCGAAGCGGAAAACCTGGCGGACTTCAAAGGCCTGAGCAAGCGTAACGGCTGGTTCGCGGTGGTCATGTCGATCCTGTTGTTCTCGCTGGCCGGCGTGCCGCCGATGATGGGCTTTGCCGCCAAGTTCTCGGTGCTGACCGCCGTGCTGGGCACCGGCCAGATCTGGCTGACCGTGCTGGCGGTGATGTTCTCGCTGATCGGCGCGTTCTACTACCTGCGCGTCGTCAAGATGATGTGGTTCGATGAGCCGACCGACAATGCACCGATCGTGGTCAAGGGCGACATGAGCTTTGCACTGAGCCTGAACGGCGTCGCCATCATCGCTCTGGGCCTGCTGCCAGGCCCGCTGCTGGCGGCCTGCCTGAAAGCCATCACCCTGACGCTTAACACCTGATGGATGTTTCCGTCGCTAGCTGGTTGGTGATCGCCGCTGCACTGGTGGCCGCCAACCTGCCGTTTTTCAATGACAAAGTATTCGCACTGGTGGCCACCAAGTGGCCCCGCAAGCCGCTGTTCGTGCGGCTGGCGGAAATGGCGGTGCTGTACTTTGTCGTCGGCGCCATCGGCTTCGCCCTCGAAGCGCAGATCGGCAACCGCTTCCCGCAGACGTGGGAATTCTACGCAATCGCCGCCTGTATCTTCATCGTCCTGGGCTTCCCGGGATTCATTGTCCGCTACCTGCGCAAGCGTCACGGCTGATACACTATCGTTCTTCAACGACGTGGAGCAGGCATGGACAAGCATCTGACAGAAACCCGTATCGACGGTGAATTGGTCTACGACGGCCACTTCCTCAAAGTTCAACGCGACACGATCGCTCTCCCTGACGGCAAGCACACCGCGCGCGAATACGTGCTGCACCCCGGCGCCGTGGTGATCCTGCCGCTGCTGGACGACGGCACGGTGCTGATGGAGCGCCAGTACCGCTATCCGCTGCACCAGGTGTTCATCGAATTCCCGGCCGGGAAAATCGACCACAACGAAGACCCGCTGGCCAGCGCCAAGCGTGAACTGGAAGAAGAAACCGGCTACACCGCCAGCGAGTGGCAGTTCGTCAGCACCATCCACAACGCCATCGCCTATTCGGACGAGCACCTGGACCTGTACCTGGCGCGCGGCCTCAAAGCCGGCCCGCAGAAGCTGGACGAAGGCGAGTTCCTCGAAACCTTCACCGCCACCATCGACGAGCTGCTGCAATGGGTGCGCGAAGGGAAAATCACCGACGTCAAGACCGTCATCGGCATCTTCTGGCTGGACAAGCTGCGCGCGGGCGACTGGACGCTATGAAGCTCCCCGTCCTCGTCGGTCTCGGCCTGCTGGCCAGCGGCGCGGCAAGCGCCGCCGCGCAGCGCACGCCGTTCCAAGTCCGCTGCGAGGATACGATCGCGAAGACGGTGTCGGTGCTGTCGGCGAAGCAGAACGGCTACACCATCAACAACCAGCTGCCATACCGCGCATTGACCGCGAAGTCCGGCAACATGGACAACAAGATGGTGACGCTGGGGTTGACCGTGACCAAGGGCCAGTATTCGGTCGACCTGGGCGGGCCGGTGCTGCAGGATCCGGTCAGCGGCTACGAATGCATCGCTCCGCGCGTGGACCTGAAGCTGAATTATTCGCCGGTGCTGATTTATGTCGGCAACGAGTTCGCGCCGGGCACCTGCGCGTACCAGGCGATCCTCGAACACGAACAGCGGCATCTGCAGGCCTACATGGAAAACCTGGCCCGCGTGGAGCTGGTGGTGCGCGAGGCCTTGAACAAACGCTTCGAAGCCAAGCCGCTGTATGCGCCGTCGGGCACGGCGATGTCGGCGCTGGAGCACGAGATCAACGGCACCTGGTTCCCTTTCATCCGCGATGAATTCGACAAGGGCAGGGCCAAACAGGCGGAGATCGATACGCCGGAAGAATACGCCCGCATGGGCAAGGTCTGCGACGGCGAGATCGCCGCCATCCTGCTGCGCCGCCATAAATAACTGAACACTATGACTGCATCCCAACACACACCGCGTTACTTTGCATTGTTGCCCGCCGCAGGCGTTGGCGCGCGCATGGCGGCGGACGGACCCAAACAATACCTGACGGTGGGCGGCAAGCCGATGCTGCGTCATGCGGTCGACGCGTTCCGCGCCAGCGACCGGGTGGCGCACACCTACGTGGTGGTCAGCGCGGCCGACGGCCAGATCGACGGCGTGCTGCCGGCGGACCTGGACGGCGTGACGGTGCTGCGCTGCGGCGGCGCCACCCGCATGGACACGGTGCTCAATGCCCTGCGTGAGCTGCAAGGCGTGGTCGCCGGCGGCGACATGATCATGGTGCACGACGCCGCGCGTCCGGGCCTGACGCCGGCCCTGATCGCCAAGCTGATAGACGGCGTGGGCGACGATGCCGCAGGCGGCCTGCTGGCGCTGCCGGTGGTGGACACGGTCAAGCGCGCGACCGGCGTGGTGCCGGTGGCGGCGACGACCGTCTCGCGCAACGGCCTGTGGCTGGCGCAGACGCCGCAGATGTTCAGCTACGAGTTGCTGCTGCGCGCCCTGGGCAGCGCCCCGGACGCCAACGCCATCACCGACGACGCCAGCGCCGTCGAGATGCTGGGCCTGTCGCCGCGGCTGATCGAAGGCCATCCACGTAATTTGAAAGTCACGCTGCCGGCCGACATCCGCATCGCGGAAATGTACCTGGCCGCCGGCGAATAACACAGGATAGAAAAATGACCAAACTCCCATTCCGCATCGGCCAGGGCTACGATTGCCACGCACTGGTGGAAGGCCGCAAGCTGATTATCGGCGGCGTCGACATCCCGCACCATGTGGGCCTGCTGGGCCACTCGGACGCTGATGTGCTGCTGCACGCGATTACCGATTCGATACTGGGCGCCGCGGCGCTGGGCGACATCGGCAAGCACTTTCCTGATACAGATCCGCAGTTCAAGGGCGCCGATTCGCGCACCTTGCTGAAGGAAGCAGCGCGGCGCGTGGTGGCCACCGGCTACAGCATCGGCAACATCGACGCGACCATCATCGCGCAGCGCCCGAAGATGGCGCCGCACATCGCCAGCATGTGCGCGAATATCGCGGAGGATTTGGGCGTGGCCGTCGGCCAGGTCAACATCAAGGCCAAGACCAATGAGAAGTTGGGCTACCTGGGCAGGGAAGAGGGCATCGCGGCCGAATCCATCGCCTTGCTGATATCTTCGTAAAACAAGGTCGCCTCTGACTCGAGTACGCCGATAGCCAAGTCACGGGACACTGCGGGATAGTCCGTTAAAAACTCGTCCATTGTTTTTTTTCTCAGTAGATAGTCGAACATACGTTTGATTGGCACGAGTGTGTTTTTAAATACGGGCATACCACCCAAAATAGCCGGCTCCATTTGAACCAAAGGCGTTAGCGATCTCATGAATGCAAGCACCTCAGGGTCATCCGGATCGGTGGGCGACTTTCGCGGCGGAATAATTCTCCCGTTAAACCGATGTATCGGTTCTGAGTAGACGCCGGATTCCAAAGGAGGGCAATCTTCATCATATTCGATCTCGTCTTCGGGAATAGGCATAACGCTCGTCCAGTCACCATCATCTTCCGAACAGGGTGCGTCTTTCATGGCGATTTGCTTTCCGAAATGAGATAAGTCTGATTTCATCATCGTGCTCCGTATAGATAACTGCAACTTCGCGGCCGGCGAAATGTCCAATCGTAATAAAACGCTGTTCGCCATAGTGAAAACGCATGTCCTCCGCCGTATAGCATTCCGCGCCAAACACGGCGTGCGCGTCGGCGAAATCCAGGCCGTGCTTGCGCAGGTTGCTTAGGCGCCTGGCTTCGTCCCACGTGTACGTAGTCATTTCAGTTTAGTGGCTTAAAGATATCCTTCAAGCGCCACCAAATAAAAATGCCAGGTCGCCAGGACATCGTTTCGATATCCTGTGCCTGGCATTCTCAACCGTCCTTCGATTAGATCAATAGTGCGCCGCCGTCGACGACGTGGGTCTGGCCGGTGGCGTAGCCGCTGCTCATCAGGAACAGGTAGGCGGCGGCGACGTCTTCCGCCGATCCCACGCGCCCGACCAGCATCGACTCACCGACGTCGGTAAACAACTGCTCACGCTGCGCTTGCGGCATGTCCGACCACAGATTCGTCGCGATCACCCCCGGCGATACCGCATTGACCCGCAGCGGCGCCAACTCCACCGCCAGCGCCCGCGTCAGCGCCTCCACCGCGCCGCACACGCTGGACATCAGCGACCATCCGCTCTGCGGACGCGCCGACGCGATCCCGGTCGTGAAGGTGATCGAGCCACCCGCCCGGATATGGCGCGCTCCGTACTTGGCCGCCGCCAGCGCGCCCCAGTAGCGCAAGTCAAACACCGAGCGCGCCGCCGCCAGGTCGACGCCCGGCAAGGCGCCGATCGTGAGCGCATCGCCCGCCGTATAAACCAGATGATCGAATTCACCTGCGGTGGCGAAGAAGCGCTCGATGGCCCGTTCATCGCGCAGATCCAGCGCGCAGCCCTGCGCCTTGCTGCCGAGGTGTTCCAGCGCCTTCTCGACGCGCGAGATCTGGCTCGACACCACCAGCACCTCCGCCTGCTCACGCAAGGCCTCGCGCGCCACCGCCAGCCCGATGCCCGAAGAAGCGCCGAGCACTATCACTCGCTGCCCAAGCAAGCGGCCGCCCGTACCTGATTTCATATCGTTGGTTGCATACATCATGTTCTCCTTGAATGAGGCGGAAAGTCCGCATGCAAGAATTCTGATGCAAAACCACCGATACTCCGATAGCATGGAACTCATATCATTCATGACAAATCGGCATACATCATGGCGTTCGACGAAAGGGTAGTAAATGGCATGCGCGTGCTGGCGGCGATCGTCGATGCCGGCAGCTTCGTGCGTGCGGGCGAGGCGTTGGAGATGTCGCAGTCCGGCGTCAGCCGCGCCATCGCCAAGCTGGAGGCGCGGATCAACATCCGGCTGTTCGACCGCACCACGCGCAAGGTATCGCTGACGGACGAAGGCCGGCGCTTCTATGCACAAATCGGCCCGCTGCTGGCGGGGCTGGAGGAGGCGGTGGCCTCGGCGGGAGAGGGCGCGGTGGTGGTGCGCGGACGGCTGCGCGTCAATATCGAGCCGCTGCTGGCGCGGCTGCTGCTGGGCCCCAAACTGGGCGCCTTCCTGAAGCGGCATCCGGAACTGGATCTGGACCTGGTGGCGCGCGACCAGTTGGGCGACATGGTGGGCGATGGCTTCGACCTGGCGATCCGTTTCGGCGATCCGCAATCGTCATCACTGATCGCCCGCAAGCTGATGGACACGCGCGTGCTGACCGTCGCCACGCCGGCCTACCTGCGCCGCCATGGCGTGCCGAAGAAACCGTCCGACCTTGAAAGCGAGGACCACACCTGTATCCATTTCCGCAATCCGGCGACGGGCCGGCCCTACGACTGGGAGTTCCATCGCGGCGGCAAAACCACGGTGGTCAACCCGCGCGGCCAGCTGACGCTGAACGACGCCGGCACCATGGAAAGCGTACTGCTGGCCGGCTACGGCCTGGCGCAGGTGATCGACCTGGCGGTGGAGCCGCTGCTGCGCTCAGGCGCGCTGACGCCGGTGTTGACGGCATGGCCGGACGAACGCTTCCCGATGTATGCCTACTACCCTTCGCGCTATCATCCGCCGGCGAAAACGCTGGCCTTCCTGGAGTTCATTACTTCGTTGACGGGATAGCCAGTATCGATAAACGATCTGCTACCATGGCG
The DNA here is from genome assembly GCF_036688705.1 of Duganella sp. S19_KUP01_CR8. Taxonomy (NCBI): domain Bacteria; kingdom Pseudomonadati; phylum Pseudomonadota; class Betaproteobacteria; order Burkholderiales; family Oxalobacteraceae; genus Duganella; species Duganella sp. S19_KUP01_CR8. The sequence continues at coordinate 237,049 of NZ_JAQQPR010000005.1, forward strand.
CTTTTGACGGCGAAGGATGGACGATGGCGCGTGATATCTACGCTTATCGGCAGGTGGCGGTGCATTCGGTGGAGCGCGCGGGCAGGGTGGAGATCCATCCGGTGCCGGGACAGGCGTTCTCGCCTGAACTGCATGTGCAGTGTTCGCGCAGCATGAGCGACGAGTACCCGCTCGGCACTTGCTTCCTGCTCGACGCCAAGCTGACCGATCGCCTGGGCGGCACGCCATATTTGTACGCCTGGCATGGCGATGAGATCAAAGTGCTGTCAGCCAGGGAGACCAAGGCCTTCCTGGCTGAATTCAAACGCGGCCGGATCTGATCAATGAACGGCGTGCAGCTTGGCTAAAGGCTTGCCGTCGTCCCGCGCCCACGCCGCAATGACGGCGGCCATCGCCAGCGCAAACACGCCGCCGACCACCATCGCGCTCGACACGCCCAGATAGTCGACCGACACGCCACCCACCAGCGCACCGCTGGCCAGTGAGATCTGCGCGGTGGCGACGAACACCGCGCCGCCGCTCTCCATCGCATCCGGCGCGGCCTTGAACATCCAGGTTTGTACCGAGATCGGCATCATGCCGAAGGCCAGGCCCCAGATCACGATCAGCACCGTGGCGCCGGCGGCCGTGGTGCCGAACAGCGGCATCGCCGCGGCGGACAACCCCATGATCACGCCGGTGGCGATCAGCGAGTTTTTCACACTTTTGGCCACCGCCCAACCGCCGATCAGATTGCCGGCGAAGCCTGCCGCGCCATAAATCAGCAGCAGCACGCTGATGGTCTTGGCGCTCAAGCCGGCAACCTGGCTTAGGAATGGCGTCACATAAGTGTAGGCGGCGAACTGGCCGATGAAGATCAGCAGCGTGGCCAGCATGCCCAGCCGCGCCTTTTGCACGCGCAGCAGCGCCGGCAACTGGCCAAAGGTCAGGGCGGTCGTGGTCGGCAGCCGTGGCAGCAGCCACATTTGCGCCGCCAGCACCAGCAGCGACACCGCGCTGGCGGTGAAGAAGGCCATGCGCCAGCCCACCATCTCGCCGATCATGGCGCCGGCCGGCACGCCGGCCACGGTGCCCAGCGAGATGCCGGCAAAGATGATCGAGGTGGCGCGGGCGGCCGAGGCTTCCGGCACAAGCCGGTTGCCCAGCGCGCCGCCGATGGCCCAGAAACCGCCGACGCCTATGCCCAGCAAGGCGCGTCCGGCCAGCACCAGTGGATAGCTGTGCGACAGTGCGACGATCAGGTTGGAGACGATCAGCGTGGCGGTCAGGCCCCAGATGACGTAGCGGCGGTCGGTCTTGCCGACGCCGATGGTGACCAGGATGGCGGCGAACGCGGCCACCAGGCCGGGGACGGTGACCATCATGCCGGCGATGCCTTCGGTTACGCCCAGTTCGGCGGCGATGGACGGCAGCAGGCCGACCGGCAAGAACTCCGTGGTCACCAGCGCGAACGAGCCGACGGCGACCGACAGCACGGCCAGCCAGGCGGCGCGGGTGGGTGTGGAAATGGGCGAGGGCGCGTCGTCGGGCAGGACGGCCTGGGCGTTGGTGTGGTTTTGCATATGAGTTATTCCCTATGAGCTGTAAAAATACTTGAGTTTTTTACTGATCGGTTCATAATGAAGATCTCCAAGAACTTTGTCAATCAATTTTTAACCGATCGGTATGAAAGATATTTCTGCAACTGCTCGCAAGTCCGGCCGCCCGCGCACTTTTGACGCGGAGACAGCCCTGGACAAGGCCATGAAAGTGTTCTGGGAGAAGGGCTACGAAGGTAGCTCGCTGCCGGAGCTGACCGAGGCGATGGGCATGAACCGTCCCAGCCTGTACGCCGTGTTCGGCAACAAGGAGAATTTGTTCCGCATGGCGCTGGAGCGCTACGGCGCTTCCCACGATCCGCTGTTCAACGCGGCGCTGGAGCAGCCGACCGCGCGCGCCGTGGTCGAGCATTTTTTGCGCGGCAATGCCGACGCCCAGACCGAATCCGAGAACCCGCACGGCTGCCTGGTGATCAACGGCGCGCTCGCCTGCAGCGACGATGCGTTGCCAATACGCGACTCTTTAATCGAACGCCGCGCCGCCAGCGAGGCTAAATTGCGCGCGCGCCTGGAGCGCGCCAAGGCTGATGGCGACCTGCCGGCTGACAGTTGTTCGGGCCAGATGGCGCGCTATGTGATGACGGTCTCCAATGGGATGGCAGTGCAGGCGGCGGCCGGCGCCACCCGCAAACAGTTGCAGGAAGTGGTGGACCAGGTGCTGCGCGGCTGGCCTTCTTGATGTTGCCGAAACATTGCAAAAAACACATATTCAGTAACAAAATGAAATTTTAGTTGTGTCTTTGAAATTAGTCGGTAGAATAGCGTCATTGAGTCGCCGTTCCCACCTTTTTGAAAGTCACAACATGAAAATGTCCAAACTGATCCTGGCAGCAGCCATCGCCGCAGCAAGCGTTTCGGGCGCCGCATCGGCCGCCAACCTGATTCAGAACGGCGACTTTGAAAACGTCACCGGCGCCAATCTGAACAACTACGTCCGTGTGGGCGCAGGCGAAGGTGCGATTGCCTTCTGGACCGTCGGCGGTAATTCGGTCGACGTCATCAACCAAAGCTACAACTCGATCTGGGGTAACAGCATCGACATGCTGGGCACGCCAGGTCCGGGCGTACTGTCGCAATCGTTCACCGCAGTCGCCGGCACCACCTACACGCTGTCGTTCGACCTGACCCACAACCCATACTCGCACGGCGCCGATCTGGACGTGTTCGTTGGTGGCAACCACTACTCGTTCGATGGCAGCACCCCTGTCACCAACTACACCTTCAACTTCACCACCACCGGTGGTTTGCAAGCGCTGGTGTTCAGCAGCGTTGGTGGCGACGGTTACTCGGGCGCCGTGCTGGACAATGTGTCCGTCACCACCGCCGTACCTGAGCCGGAAACCTACGCCATGATGCTGGCCGGCCTGGGCCTGGTAGGCGCCATTGCCCGCCGCCGCAAAGCAGCCAAGTAACAGACAGCACATAAAAAAGCCCGCCGGCACTGAACGCATGCAAGCGCGTTCAGGCCGGCGGGCTTTTTTTATCCGGGGTCAGGTCCCCCATTTGCGCATGAGCTGAAGCGTAGCGAGCCGCTACGGCCGGGTTCGTGACCAAATGGGGGACCTGACCCCGGGGTTATTCGTTGCCGTCGTCGTCGTCGGTTTCCGGCGTGCCGTCCTTGACTGCGCGGGCGCGGGCGGCGTCGGCGCCGGTTTTCAGTTTGGCGGCGTCGGCCATGAACTGGTCGACGCTGCGATCGGGACTATGGCGCACTTCCGGCGGCAGCAGCACCGACATGTACAGCTCGTCCGAGGCGCGCCCCGTGCTTTGCAGATTGGTCATCAGCATCAGGCCGGCGCCGCCCACCAGCATCACCCAGCAGCTGATCGCGAAGCGACGCGGATGGTGGGGCTTGATGGTGATCAGGTGGAAGAACAGCATGCCGCAGGCGATCGCCAGCGTGACCAGGTTGCCGTAGCGGGTGAATGCTTCGGCCGACCACGCATACGCCAGCGCCGCGCCGCCGACCCGCCATACACCCAGCACGGCCAGGCCGCTGCCGAGGATGAACAAGTGACGGCCCAGCCGCGCGTGGCTGCCGAACAAACGGTTGGCCAGCGCCCATACACCGCTCCACAGCAGGCCTGCCGCCAGGCTGCTTGCCAGCACCAGCAGGTAGCGTATCAGCGCGAACGGTTCGACGTCGGACAGCCAGGTTTCCGCGCAGGTGAAGATGGCGATCAGCGCCAGGCCTATGGTGGCGGGCGCCGTGCCTTCCCAGCCGTGCATGGTGGTGTCGGCCACTTCGTCGGCGACCGGGAAGTCGGCCGCGCGCACCCGCAGCCGCGTGTGGCCCAGGCGCACCATGGTGTCGCCAGCCAACACCACGCTGGTCTGGCGCTTGCCGTTCAGGTAAGTGCCGTTCTTGCTGCCCAGGTCGCGCAGCACCAGCTCGCCTTCCTCGTTGGCGTCGACCACGGCGTGGGCGGCGGCGCTGTGGGCGTCGTCGAGGATGACGTCGTTATCGTAGCTGCGGCCCAGGCGGATCGGCAGCGCGGCTACCTTGTGACGGTGCAGCACGTCGCCGTTGCGGGCCAGGATCTCGATGAAGTAGGGGGCTTTCATTGCTTGCCTCCCTTGGCCGGAGCGGCCGCCACGACAGGCTTCTTGACCACCGGCGCCAGGCCCAGCGATTCGATGAACACGCGCGACAGGCGCAGGCCGTTTTCATACGAGACGCCGCGCGCATCGAGCCGGCTTTGCAGGCTCATCAAACCCTGGTCGGTGCTGGCGGTCAGCAGCGCGAAGTCGTACAGGCCGGCGAACTTGCGGTAGGCGCGCACGCACAGCACGGCGCGCAGCGGCAAGTCCTTGTTCTTGACGAAGTCCTCGGTGCATTGCGGGCCGGTCAGGCGGGTGTCCTTGTTGGTGCCGAAGTGTTCGTTCTTGAACGAGGAACTGGCCAGTTGCGCGAAGCGCAGCTTGTCCAGGCCGGTGCTGCGCAGGTACTGGTGGCGTATGCTCAACTGGCCGGTTTGCAGCGAGCCGCTGACGAAGATCGCCGACTCCATGGCGCAGCTGGCGTCGTCCACCGTGAACGGCTTGTCGGCCTTGACGTTGGAGCGGCCCCAGCATCGCATCTGCTCGGACTCGCGCACCGGCACCTGATACGGGCCCATCGGTTTCAGGGTCAGCGGGCTGGCCAGCAGCTGGTCGACCATGGCGCGCTGATGGTTCAGCAGCTGGGCGGCGACCACGGCGGTGAAGTCGGTCGGCGTTTTCTTTTGCTGCTCCACGCGCTTGAGCAGGTCCTGCGCAAAGCGGGCCGGCACCAGGAAGCTGACCAGTTCGCCATCGAGGCGCTTGGAGACGTTGACGCCGGCCACCGCGCCATCCACCGTCACGCTGGGGCCGCCGCTCATGCCGGAGTTGATCGGGCCGGTGAACATCAGCTGGTCGTAGAAGCTGCGCGCGATCACGCCGTTGTAGGCGCCTTCGGAAATGGCGAAGCCCAGGTCGAGCGGATTGCCCAGCGAGTACAGGTACTGGCCCTGCGTCAGCTTGGCCAGCTGTTCGGGGATCTTGAAGAAGCCGGTGCCGTTGCGGCTCACGCGCAGCACAGCCAGGTCGTGCAGCACGTCCACCGCCAGCAGTTCGACGTTGCCGCGCTGGCCGCTGGTGTCCACCCATTCGCCGACGTAGGTGTCGGGATCGAGCGCGAACTGCGAGACCACGTGGTAATTGGTGATCACCAGGTTGCTGGTGCCGATCAAGAAGCCGGAGCCGACCGACGATTGCGTGCGGCCGCTCTTGAGCAGCGAGCGCACTTGCAGGATATCGTTTTTGGCGGAACCGTAGAGATGCTGGGCCGCGGTGGAGGGCGGCGGCAGCGGGGCGGCGTCGGCGTTGTCGGCGTCGGGCGCCGAGGCCTTGGCGGAAGACTGCGCGGCGGCCAGTTGCGGCGGCGCGGCCGCCGCGTTCGCGCCTGGCGCCGCCAGTGCGGCGGCGCTGGCCCAGGTCAGGGCGATGGAAACGGCAAGCTGGTTAAATTTCATGCAGTCCTTAAAATCAAGCTTTAAAAACCAAGCTTACAGCGCGCCATCCTCCACCGGCGCCGGGGTCAGCGGCGTCATCATGTGGCCCAGCTTGGCTGCCTTGGTGTTCAGGTAGTGCTGGTTAAAGGCATTGCGGTTGACCAGCAGCGGAACGCGCTCGGCCACCTCGATGCCCAGTTTGGTCATGGCATCGATCTTACGCGGATTATTGGTCATCAGGCGTAAGCTTTTGACGCCGAACTGCGCCAGCATCGGCTGCACCAGGCCATAGGTGCGCTGGTCCGGCTTGAAGCCCAGTTGCTCGTTGGCCTGCACGGTGTCGGCGCCGGCTTCCTGCAGGCGGTAGGCGCGGATCTTGTTGATCAGGCCAATGCCGCGCCCTTCCTGGCGCAGGTACAGCAGCACGCCGCGGCCTTCGGCGGCGATCTTCTTCAGCGCGCCTTCCAGCTGGGCGCCGCAGTCGCAGCGCTGCGAGAACAGCACGTCGCCGGTCAGGCACTCGGAATGCACGCGCGCCAGCACCGGCTCGCCGTTGCCGATGTCGCCCAGCACCATCGCCAGGTGTTCCTTGCCGGTTGCCTTTTCGACAAAGGCGTGCAGCGTGAACTGGGCCCAAGGGGTCGGCAGGGCGCAGGAAGTCATGTAATCCAGTTCGTCTGTTGCCGGGGTTGCTGCGCTCTGCGACATAGCTATGCTCTTCAATTAATTGATATTCAAGGTAAAAAAGGCGCGCCGGGCTGTTCGAACAGACCCGGCGCGCCCTTCATGATACCAAAACTGGCGGAAAGTTTTTTTAGGCCGGCCTCTAGCCTACGAAGGCAGGTCGAACACCAGCACTTCCGCCGCGTTGGCGTCTTGCAGCGTCACCAGCGTTTCCCCGGTGATTTTCAACGCATCGCCGCCTTTGAGCGCCGTGCCGTTGACCGTCACCTCGCCACGGATCACGTGGACATAGGACTGGCGCCCTGCGGCCAGCTCATGCTTCAGGCTGTCGCCCGCCGTCATGATGGTGGCGTAGATCGCCGCATCCTGGTGGATCAGCACCGAGCCTTCGCGGCCGTCGTTGGAGGCGATCAGGCGCAGCTGGCCCAGCTTGCTCTCCGGCGTGAAGTGCTTTTCCTCGTAGCTCGGCGGAATGCCGGTCTGGTTGGGCTGGATCCAGATCTGCAGGAAATGCACCTGTTCGCTCGGCGAGTGGTTAAACTCGCTGTGACGCACGCCATTGCCGGCGCTCATGCGCTGGACGTCGCCGTAATGCAGCACCGAACCGGTACCCATGCTGTCCTTGTGTTCCAGCGCGCCGCTGAGCACGTAGGAAATGATTTCCATGTCGCGGTGACCGTGGGTGCCGAAGCCCTGGCCGCCCTGGACCTGGTCTTCGTTGATGACCAGCAGCGGGCCGAAACCGGTATGTTTCGGATCGTGATAGCTGCCGAACGAGAAGGTGTGGCGCGATTGCAGCCAGCCGTGGTTGGCGACGCCGCGTTCTTCACTTTTACGAATTTGCAACATGGTAGGGCTCCGTTTCTTGTAAGTTAATGTGCGATAATTTTGAAAGCTGTTTTCTTATCGCTGCATCCATGAATCACAGTATAAACGGGTGCTTCGGAATAAAAAAACGGAAAATTTACCGCTTTACTATCGAAAAAATCGAATGCTAAGACTCAGCCTGGAAGCCCTGCAAATCGTCGACGCCATCGACCGTCGCGGATCGTTCTCCGCCGCCGGCAAGGAGTTGCACCGCGTGCCCTCGACCATTTCCTACACCGTCGGCAAGCTGGAGGACGACCTCGGCGTGCAGGTATTCGAGCGCAACGGCCCGCGCGTGGTGCTGACGGCGGCCGGCGTCGAGCTGCTGAAAGAGGGGCGCTATCTGCTGAAAGCCGCGCAGGACCTGGAACATCGCGTGCGCCGGGTGGCCTCCGGCTGGGAGACCGAGCTGGCGGTCGGCATGGATTCGATGTTCTCGGCCTGCATGTTCCACGACGATATCAAGGCCTTCTACGAGGTCGCCCAGCAGACCCGGCTGCGCATCGTGCAGGAAGCCCTGTCCGGCACCTGGGAAGCGCTGCTGGACCGCCGTGCCGACCTGCTGGTGGGCGTGGCGGGCGACGGCCCGGCCGGCGGCGGCTACGTCTCCCTGCCGATCGGCAAGATCGGCTTCGTGTTCGCGGTGGCGCCGTCGCATCCGCTGGCGGCGGTGCAGGGCCGGCTGGACCGCGTGCAATTACAGCAATACCGCGCCGTCAGCGTGGCAGACTCGGCGCGCCAGATGGCGCCGCGCACCGTCGGCCTGCTGCTGGGCCAGGATACGCTGACCGTACCCGACATGGCCACCAAGTTCCAGTACCAGCTGGCCGGCATGGGCTTCGGCTTCCTGCCGGAGCCGTGCGCGCGCGCCGCCATCGCCGCCGGCCTGCTGGTGGAGAAGGAGGTGGAAGAGCCCAAACCGGCCGAAACCTTCTACCTGGCCTGGCGCAGCGGCGAGCACGGCGCCGCGCTGCAGTGGTGGCTGGCCCGCATGAAACAGCCGGGGCTGTTCGAGCGGCTGGTCGGGCATTTGCCCCACCGTTTGATATTGCCCGCCTCGCCAGCATAATGTTGGCCGACGCCAATAATTTCGGAGTACCATAGCAGGATCACCGACCGCTTTCGCTGGACACCCCCAATGACCGCTACGACTGCCATGCCGCCCGTATTCTTGCATCCTTTGGCCGACCGCAACGGCGTGCCGTCGGCGTTGCTGCTCGATGCCAGTGGCTTGCAAATCGATACTATGCCGGCCAGCGTCTTGCAGGAGCTGGCTTCCGGCAGCATGAGTTGCTACTATCGCGTCGGCCAAACTGACGCCAAGGCGGCGGTCCATCAATTGCTGGACGAGGCCGGCTGGAAGGCGCTGCCCGCCGACAAAGTCCACCACAGCGATATCGCGCTGGCCGCCGAGCTGCCCACCGGCGTGGCGTGGATCGAGGGCGACTGGTTCCTGGCGCCGCCGCCCAAGCCGGTCGGCAGCCAGGCCGCCTCGCGCGCGCTGGCGCTCAAGCTGGTGCAACTGGTCTCGGCCGACGCCGACACCCACGAAATCGAAGCGCTGCTGCGCCAGGATCCGACGCTGTCCTACCACCTGTTGCGGCTGGTGAATTCGCTGGGCATGGGCACCGGCCGCCGCGTCACCAGTTTTTCGCAAGCCATTTTGATTTTGGGCCGCTCGCAGCTGCGCCGCTGGCTCAACCTGATGCTGTTCTCGTCACGCGAGGCCGACCAGCGTTCGGCCATGCTGCTGGCGCGCGTGTCGGTGCGGGCGCGGGCGATGGAGCTGCTGTCCAAGGCCGCCGGCCACGACAAGCCGCACCAGGAACAGGCTTTCATGGCCGGCATGTTCTCGCTGCTGGGCGTGTTGTTCGGCATGCCGCTGGCCGAGGTGCTGAAACCGCTGACCATCAGCGAAGCCGTGCAACTGGCGCTGCTGTCGCGCGAAGGCGAACTGGGCCAGTTGCTGAGCGTGGTCGAAGCCGCCGAACACGACGATGTCGCGGCGCTGACATTGGGCTTGCAGGCGCTACAGATCGACAACGCCGGCTTCAACCAGATCCTGGCCGACGCTTACCTATGGATGCAGGGCGTATCGGCGGGCAAGGCAGGTGCTCCCCATGCATGACGCGATCGAGCGTTGTCTTGCGCTGAGCCGGCAGGCGCGCGGCGAGTCGGGCGAGGCGCTGGCGGCGACGCTGGCCAAGCTCGATGCCGCGCTGGCCGAAGCCGGCGTTGGCGTACCCGGCAAGGCGGCGCCGCCGGCGGATGCGGAACTGGAGCTGGACCTGGCCGGCTACCTGACCGGCTGGAACACCGGCGCCCAACAGATGTTCGGCTACACCGCCGCGGAAGCCATGGGCCAACACGTGTTGTTCCTGTACGCCGAAGGCGACGACGACGGCAACATCGCCGAGCTGTTCTTCGAGACCGACGGCAACCCGGCCGGCGGCGCGCACACCGAGGTACGGCGGCGCAAGAAGAATGGCGAACTGATCTGGGTGAACCTGCACATCCTGCTGCGCAACGACGAGGGCGGCGACCCGGTCGGCATGCTGATCAAGCTCACCAAGGTCAACGAAGCCTTGTCGGAAGAGGACAAGCTCAACCTGCACGCCCGCATCATCGAGGACAGCGACCAGGGCGTGCTGATCACCGACGCCCACGAGCGCATCGTCTCGATCAATTCCTCGTTCACCCGCATCACCGGCTACACGCCGGAAGAATCGATCGGCAAGACGCCGGACCTGCTGCGCTCCGGCGTGCACGACGCCGAGTTCCGCGCCAAGGTGCGCTCGGCCATGCAGGGCCAGGGGCCGTGGCGCGGCGAGATTATCGGCAAGCGCAAGAACGGCGAACTGTTCCCGCAGTCGGTGACCATCAGCGTGGTGCGCGACGAGCAGGGCAAGATCAGCCACACCTTCTCGCTGTTTTCCGACATCAGCGTGCACAAAGACGCCGAGGCGCGCATGCAGCGCATGGCCAACTACGACACGTTGACCGGCCTGCCCAACCTGTGCCTGCTGAACCAGCTGGTCGGCCAGGCGCTGACCGAGACCAAGCGCTCGCAGGAACACGGCGCGCTGCTGGTGATCGAGATCACCCGCATCGGCGCCATCAGCGACACGCTGGGCCACGATATCGGCAACGGCCTGCTGTGCGAGATCGGCCGCCTGTTCCGCTTGTCGCTGCGCGAGGCCGACGTGCTGGCGCGGCTGGACGGCCATAAGTTCGCGGTCGCGCTGCTGCACATCGAAAAGCGCGAACACGCGGCCATCGTCGCGCAAAAGCTGCTGGCCGCGCTGGTCGCGCCCATCGTCATCGGCGGCCATCGTCTGCAGGTCGGCGCCCACATCGGCATCACCGTCTACACCGAGGACGGCACCGAGGTCTCGACCCTGATCCGCTACGCCGACGTGGCGATGAGCAAGGCCGCGCAGAATATCGAATCGGCCTTCCTGTTCTACAGCGAGGAGATGAACCAGCGCGCCAAGGAACACCTGCGCATCGAGAGCGAGCTGCGCCAGGCGCTCAGCAACAACGAGCTGATGCTGTACTACCAGCCCAAGGTGAGCTTGCGCAGCGGCCGCATCGTCGGCGCCGAGGCGCTGCTGCGCTGGCGCCATCCGGTGCGCGGGTTGGTGTCGCCGGGCGTGTTCATCCCGGTGGCGGAAGAGACCGGCCTGATCCTCGACCTCGGCAGCTGGGTGCTGGAGGAAGCCTGCCGCCAGGTGCGCGAGTGGAAGGACGCCAACCTGATCATGCCGCCGATCGCCGTCAACCTGTCGGCGCGGCAGTTCGACAACCAGCTGCCCAAGCGCATCGCGGCGGTGCTGGAGCGGCACGGCGTGCAGCCCGACCAGATCAACCTGGAAATCACCGAGAGCCTGCTGGTGCGCGGCACCGACAATGTGATCGCCATCATGAACGAGCTGGTGGCGATGGGCATGGCGCTGGCGCTGGACGATTTCGGCACCGGCTATTCCAGCCTTGCCTATCTGAAGAAATTCCCGATCAGCACTCTGAAGATCGACCGCTCCTTCGTCATCGGCCTGCCGTACGAAGAGAACGATTGCGCCATCGCGCGCGCCATCGTCACCATGGCGCAGCAGCTGCGCCAGGAGATCGTGGCCGAGGGCGTGGAGACGGCCGAGCAGATGAGCTTCCTGCGCGAGCTGGGTTGCGACCAGCTGCAAGGCTATCTGTTCAGCCAGCCGATCCCGGCGACCGAGTTCGCCGGCATGCTGCGCGAAGGCAAGCGCCTGGCCTTCGGCGGCCGCTGAAGTTCGGCCTGATTGGCCTCCTGAAAAATCCCGCGATTGGCATCCCGCCGGCGCGCCGTCCCGGTGCACAATCAAACCATGATAGATCTCTACTACGCCGCCACCCCCAACGGCTTAAAAATGACCATGTACCTGGAAGAGGCCGGTCTCGACTACCGGCTGATCCGCGTGAACATCGGCAAGGGTGAACAGTTTGCGCCGGAGTACCTGCGCATCTCGCCGAACAACAAGATCCCGGCGCTGGTGGACCACGCGCCGGCCGACGGCGGCGCGCCGCTGAGCATGTTCGAGTCCGGCGCCATGCTGCAATACCTGGCCGACAAGAGCGGCTTCGGCCTGCCGCGCGATCCGCGCGCGCGGCTGGAGGCGCTGCAATGGCTGACCTGGCAGGTGGCCGGGCTGGGGCCGATGGCGGGACAGATCGGCCACTTCAACATCTACGCGCCGGAGACCGTGCCTTACGCCATCGACCGCTACACGCGCGAGACCAGCCGCCTGTACGGCGTGCTGGACAAGCAGCTGCGAGGCCGCGACTTCATCGCCGGCGAGTTCTCGATCGCCGACATCGCCTGCTACCCGTGGATCGTGCCGCACGAGGGGCACGGGCAGACGCTGGCCGATTTTCCCGACCTGCGGCGCTGGTTCGAAGCGATGCGGGCGCGGCCGGCCACCATCAAGGCCTACGTCGGCGTGGAGAATGTCTACGCCCGCAAGGAGCGCAACATGTCGGCCGAAGAGCGCGCCATTTTGTTCGGGCAGGGCGCAAAAGCTGAGTAATTTCTGATTGTTGTAATTTGAGCACCGCCCGGGCGGTTGCAGATGCTACGCTGGTCGACGCCGAAAACCGGCAACAACTCGACCAGGAGGTGCATGTGCAACGCATGAAACTGACTTTGTTCTGTATTGGCGCCCTGGTGGCGGCCGTCAGCCAGGCCGCGCCGGCGGCCATGCAGTCCGCCACCAAGCTCACCTTTGGCGACGCGAAAACCTTGTTCGTGGCGGACTGGAAGGGCGCGCGCATCTACGCGCTGCCGGTTGCCATGCCGGCCAAGGCCGCCGGCAAGCCATTCAACCTGATGGATGTGCAGGCCCCGATCGCCAAGCTGCTCGGCGTGGCGCCGGCGGCCTTGCGCTTCGAAGACCTGGCGGTGCAGCCCGACAGCGAGATCGCCTATGTCGCGTTGACGGTGCGCGGCGCAAAAGGCAAGACCTGGCCCGCCATCGTGCGCATCGACGCCGTAGGCAAGTTGAGCCGCGTCGATCTGGGCAAGGCGGCCAGCTCAGCCTCGATCACCGATGCGCCAGCGGCCGACCTGGCTTTCTGGCGCGACCTGCCGGCGCAAACGTTGACCGTCACCGACATGCGCTTCCACCAGAACAAGCTGTACGTGGCCGGCTTGTCGAACCGCAGCTTCGCTTCGACCTTGCGGGTGTACGACTATCCGTTCAGCGGCAAGGCCCAGGCCACCACCGTCGAGATGTACCACCCGGTGCACAACGAAGTCGAGACGCGGGCGCCGATCCGCAGCATGGCGGTGATGACCATCGCCGGCGAACCGACGCTGGTGGCGGCCTACACCTGCACGCCGCTGGTGACGATAGCGCTCAAGGACCTGAAGGACGGCGCCCACATCGTCGCCAAGACTGTGGGTGAGATGGGCTGGGGCAGCGCACCGAACGGACTGGTGACGTTCAAGCAGGGCGAGGCGGAATTTGCGCTGCTGGTCAACTCCAGCCGCTCGGCCGATTTGCTGAGCGCCGCCGACCTCAGCGCCGGCGCGGCCGCGCCCGGACTGACCACGCCGATCGACTGGCCGTCCAAACCTTACCTGGGCGTCAAGGCCACGATGACGCCGTTGTCGGCGGTGCTGCGCATCGACAACCTCAATCCGCAATTGCTGCTGGCGTTGCGGCGCGACGATGCCGGCGGCAATATGCAACTGGTGTCTATCCCCAAGGGAGCCTATCTGCGGTTGAGCGACTTCGTGAACGAATATGATTTCCCCGACTACAAATATCCGGAAGGGGACAAGTTCCGCGAGTTCCACAAGTACGCGCGCGGGCTGGAGGGCTATCCTGAATTGGCGCGCTAGGGATAAGGGTGGGCTGGCGCTGCTGGCCCTGAGTCCCTTGCTGGCGCTGGCCGGCCCGCGGGTGACGCCGTCGGGACCTGAAGTACCGGAAAACCTGCTGCGTATCGAACTGCATCTGGACACGCCGCTGGCCGCGCCGCTGGACCTGCGCCGCGTGACCCTGTCCGACGGTGACGGCACGCCCATCGCCGGCGCCTTCCTCGACCTGCCGCTGGCCGATGCGGACGGCCTGGGCGTGGCCTTGCTGTTGCATCCGGGGCGTATCAAGACCGGCGTCGGCCCGAACCTGGCGCTGGGACCGGCGCTGCGGCCGGGGCGCACTGTGGTGTTGCGGATAGACGACCCTCAACTGGGCCGGGTGGTGGAAAAACGCTGGCGCGTGGGGCCGCCTTTGCGCCAACGCATCGACCCGCAAGGCTGGACGGTGCATGCTGTCAAACGGGGCAGCCGGCAGCCGCTGCGGGTGGGCTTGCCCAGCGCCGTGGATGGCGACGCGGCTGCGCTGCTGGCGCTGCAAGGACCGGATGGCCGGCGACTGGCGGGTTCCGCGCAGTTGCTGGCGGGCGAGCGCGAGTGGCGCTTCACGCCGGCCCAGGCTTGGCGGCCCGGCACCCATCTGCTGCGCGTGCATCCGAGGCTGGAAGACCCGCAGGGCAACCGCCTGTGTTCGGCGTTCGAGCAAGCCGGACAAAGTGCTCAGCCGTGCGACGACGAAGGACGACGCGAGTTTATAATCAATTAACATCATTTGGTCACGCCGCGACCGCGGCACTTTTTGGAGACAGCTATGCAAAAACGTACTTTCCTGGTTCGTACCACGGTGGCGCTGGCGTTTGCTGGCCAGGGCCTCGGCATCAGCGGTTGCACTACCACCACCTCGGCCGGCAAGGCCGATTCGTCTGCCGTGCGCACCGAGATCGAGCAGGGCTCCTACTCGACGCTGGAGCGCCTGTATTCGGAAGTGAAGGGCTCGCGCGAGCTGGTGCGCAAATCGGCAGGCGTGCTGGTGTTCCCGCGCGTGCTGGCGGCCGGCCTGGTGGTGGGCGGCGAATACGGCAAGGGCGTGCTGCGCAGCGGCGGCCAGACGGTCGATTATTACAGCGTGGCCTCGGTGTCGGTCGGCTTCCAGGCCGGCGCGCAGTCGAAGGCCGTGGTGCTGCTGTTCATGACCCGGGAAGCGCTGGATAAATTCCGCGCCAGCAAAGGCTGGACGGCCGGCGTCGACGGCTCGGTGGCGCTGCTGAAAGTGGGCGCCAATGGCGAGATCGATACCACCACCGCCAACAATCCGGTGCAGGCGCTGGTGCTCACCAACGCCGGCCTGATGGCCAACCTCAACCTCGAAGGCACCAAGATCTCCAAGCTGGAGCTCTGATCCTTCACGCCGGCGCGGAAAAGGCTATGCCGCCGCGCCGGTTGCGGCTACTCTTACGCTCATCAATCATTCATGAGGAACACCGATGAGCCGTAACATCCTGGACGAAGCCCACATCCACCCAGCCGTGCGCGAGCGCGTGAGCGGCTTTCACCGCGACCTGGTGGCCGAGGTGCAGGCCGCCGTGGCCTCCAACAAAGTGGTGGTGGTCGGCATGGGCTTGAATCCTTTCCCGCGCAAGGCCCGCAAAATCCTCGACGGCCTCGGCACACCCTACCAATACCTGAGCTATGGTAGTTACCTGTCCGAATGGCGTCCGCGCACGGCGCTGAAGATGTGGACTGGCTGGCCGAGCTTCCCGATGATCTTCGTGAAAGGCACGCTGATCGGCGGCGCCGACGATCTGCAGAAGCTGGTCGAGCAGGGCGAATTCGCGCGCATGGTGGCCTGATGCAAACGCTGGCGCTGCGGCTAGCTCCCGGCGACGATCTGCGCGCTGCGGTGGTGGCGGCGCTGGTCGCCAGCGGCCATCAGGCGGGCTTCGTGTTGCAGGGCATCGGCAGCCTGAACGTGGCGCAGTTGCGTTACGCCGGTATGCCGCAGCCGGACGAGCTGCGCGGCGACTTGGAAATCCTGACCCTGGCCGGATCGATTTCGGCCGACGGTGCGCACCTGCATATGTCGGTGTCGGATGCGCAGGGGCGGGTGCTGGGCGGCCATGTGTGCGCGGGCTGCATCGTGCGCACCACGGCGGAGCTGCTGCTGGCGTTGCTGCCCGGCCAGCGCTTCACGCGCGAGCTCGATACGCGCACCGGCTATCCGGAATTGAAAATCGACTAGTCGGGATCGGCTTCGGAGAGCTTGTCGGTCAGTTCCTTGAGCGGCGCCGGCGCGGCGTCCAGGTGGTAGCGGATGCAGTGCGCCTGCTGGCCCTGGTCCACCTGGAGGTCGTACAGAAAATCCGACGAGCATGGCGCCGGCTTGAGCAGCTGGTCCGGCAGTGCGAAGAAATCGCTGGCCGTCAACAAGTGCTCCAGCTCATGCGCCTGATGCGGCGGCAGCAAGGACAGATCGACGGTGCGCGTCTGCGCGCCGGCCGGGCCGGTAAATCCTCCGGTGCATCGCAACGATAAACGTGTCATACGATTTCTCCTAAACGACGCCGACGCCTTTCCATGCCGCCTGCACCGCATGCTGCTCGACTGAATCGGCGCCGTACAGCAGCGTGGCCGCCTGCGTGGTGGCCTTGGCCATGTCGGCAAAGGTGGCGTTCGATGTCAGCAGGCCGAGCGCCTTGTACCAGACCGGTCCGGCCTTGTCCCACGAGTTGCCCTTGAGCGCCATGGCCGCCGCGTGAAAAGCATGGTTGGGGATGCCCGAATTGATGTGCACATCGCCACCTTCCACATATCCTGCCATGGTTTTCGGTTGATCGTCGCCCGACCAGGTTAATTCCCTGTTGCCGGGATCGGCCATCGAGCGCAGCGCCTTGCCGATGCCGGGCGCCAGGATGCCGGCGCCGATCAGCCAGTCCGCCTGGTCGACGCTCTGCTTGAGTTTCCATTGTTTGACGATGCTGCCGAACACGTCAGAGATCGATTCGTTCAGCGCGCCGCTCTGGTTTTCGTAGACCAGGCCGCCGGGCACGGCATGCTGGGTCACGCCGTGGGTCAGCTCGTGCGCGATGACGTCGAGCGCGCCGGTGAAGCCGAGGAACAGTTTGCCGTCGCCGTCGCCGTAGACCATTTGCTGGCCGTTCCAGAAGGCGTTGTTGAACTTGTTCAGGTAGTGGACGGTGGAATCGATGCGCAAGCCCTTGTTGTCGATGGAGTTGCGCTTGAGGACTTCGCGATAAAAATCGTAGGTGGCGCCGGCGCCGTCGTAGGCCTGGTTGACGGAGGCGTCGGCCACCACCACGCCGCCTTCGCTGCGCGCCAGCTTGCCGGGCAGGGTGGATTTGTGCCTGGCGTCGAAGACGGTGCGGCGTTTTTCGCCGACCGAGGCGATGCCGGCCACGACCGGCGTGACCGAGCGCTGCCCGCGCAGGTAGGCCGAGGTTTCGCACTGGTCCAGCAGCAGGCAGCGGTCCACCGGCGATGCGGCGGCATCGGCCAGCTTGCGCAGCATACTGGACGGGATGATGAAGCAAGTGCAGCTGTGCGGCTCGGTCGCCATGATGTTCTCCTTCGGAATTGCAATAGTGTCTTCTTTATACACTTATTTGCATGGCTGGGATGTCACGATTGCCGCGCATGGAGATGCCTTTTTTTGTTGTGGAAATGATATTCTTATATCCATCTCGGAATTCAGGAAAATACTGTGGACAGAATTGAGCTGGGCATAGGCAAGCTGCTGGTGACAACGCTGGCCGCGCAGGGGTTTGAGCTGAACAGGAAATGGGGATCGTTTGTACGCAAGCAACCCTATGGCTTCGATGCGGTGGTGATCGTCAATCAGGGGACAAGTTCCGGAGAGTATTTCAAGATCGCCGTGTATGGACACATCCACCATGACCGTATTGAAGTGCCCTGGAACACCCTGGGATTTGTTCATGGCGAAGAAGAGCAGCAGCAAACCTGGACGTTGATGTGGCAGCGCCGAAGGAATGCCCCGTTGTGGAAGGTGTTTCCGGCAACGATGCAAGCGGATATGGCTGTGGTGGCGCGCGAGATTGAGGTGCTGCTTCCAGAAGACCTGCTGCCGTTTTTCAAGCGCTACGCCAACCTGGACGAAATAGAAAACCTGGCGAATGTCCGGCCGCTGGTCGAATACGAGCAATACAGCATTGGTGGCCCGCTGGACCATCGCGCGATGCGCAGCTTGCTGCTTGCCAAGGCAGTCTATCCTGGACGCTATGCCAGCGTGCGCGAAGCATTTGTGACTTCTGAGCTTAAGACCTTGTTCCCGCGAGCGAAGTGCATGGAGTTGCTGGCGCGGGTCGATGAAATGAAAATCTGACACAACCACAGGAGAATACTTTGCCATCTATTACTTTTTCGACTTACGCAGGCGTATTCGATTTCCAGCAAGTGGACCCGGAGAGCGGCGAGGAAGGCCTGTT
The DNA here is from genome assembly GCF_036688705.1 of Duganella sp. S19_KUP01_CR8. NCBI lineage: Bacteria > Pseudomonadati > Pseudomonadota > Betaproteobacteria > Burkholderiales > Oxalobacteraceae > Duganella > Duganella sp. S19_KUP01_CR8. Next base: position 254,984 of record NZ_JAQQPR010000005.1, read on the forward strand.
CATTGAAGACGCGGCCATACTGAAAACGCTGGACGGCCTCTCCTACGACGAGGAAGTCTTTGCAGACTTTCTGTTCGACGGCGAAGATGCGGGCGAGCTGGAAGATGCCGGCATCAGCGGCGGCAGCCTGGACTTCACGTTCGACAGCGCCACTGGCCGACTGATCGGCCGCACCGAGTACCAGCTTGAGCGGGCCCTGAACCCGGACCAGATTGCCGTGCTGAAGAACTACACCATCGGCCAGTGGAGCGACGGCATCGGCGCCAATTTTTTCCAGGAGCGCATGAGGAAAGGCCTGGCGCCGCAGTTGCTGGTCGCCGATGAAAGCGCGGTCCAGGTAGAGCAGCGGGCGCACTAGCATGCCCCAATTCAGCATCATCTCGTTTGTGTTGGTTCTATTGATAGCAAACGTTCCGGCACAGGCTGAGACTTGGCAACCGTCGTCGGGTCAGGTGCAGATTCCGATCTGGCCCGGCGCGGTGCCGGATGCGATATCCGCACCGAAGCCGGAGTCTGTCGGCCCCGCTACCGGACACGGAGGGTGGATCCAGGCGCGCGATGTCAGCCAGCCGACCATGACGGTGTATGCGCCCAAGGGCCAGAATGCCGGGGCGGCGGTCGTGGTATTTCCCGGCGGCGGCTTCAAGGTGCTGGCCATGGATTTGGAGGGCACGGAAATCTGCGACTGGCTGACATCGCGCGGCATCACCTGCGTGCTGCTCAAGTACCGCGTTCCCAACGGTAACCACTACTGGGACGAGAAGTGCCAATGCCACGTGACGCCCAAGGTTGCGCGCGCGCTGCAGGACGCGCAAAGGACGATCAAGCTGGTCCGGTCCAAGGCCACGGAACTGCACATCGACCCCGCCAAAATCGGTGTGATCGGCTTCTCGGCAGGCGGTTATCTGGTGGCGCAGGCCAGCAATATTTTCGCGCCGGCGTACAAGCCGGTCGACGCGGTCGACAAGCTCAGCAGCCGCCCCGACTTTGCCGTTGCGCTGTATCCAGGCCACCTGTGCCGCGCCGGCGGAAAGTTCGATTCCAGCATCCGCGTCAGCGGGCAGGCGCCGCCTACGTTCCTGTTGCAAGCCTGGGACGACCCCGTCGACCCCATCTGCAACAGCACCCTCTACGCGCAAGCGCTAGGCCAGGCCGGCGTATCGGCGGAGGTCCATCTGTTCGCCAAGGGCGGGCACGCCTTCGGCCTCAGGGACAAGGACCATCCGGTGTCGTCGTGGCCGTCGCTGGTGGAAAACTGGCTCAAGGATATCGGCATCCTGTAAGAACGGCTCAGCGCGACCGAGCCGGGCGCAGCGGATCGAGCAGGCTGCGCAGGTCGTTGTGGTCGAGCTCGTACATCAGTGCGATCAGGCCGCCCAGTTCACCGGAGGGAAAGCCTTCGCGCGCGAACCAGCCCAGGTAGTGGCCGGGCAGGTCGGCGATGACGCGGCCTTTGTATTTACCGTAAGGCATTTCACGCGTGAGCAGCAGGGCAAGTTTCTCAGAATTCATGCTATTTTAACTATCTTAACTTTGACCGAAGAGGACTGTCATGTCATTCAAATCCGTTTTGCTGCTGTGCGCACTGGCCGCGCCGATGGTGGCGCAAGCCGATCCACAGCCCATCCCGGCCGCCAAGCGCGCCTACATCGGCGACTGGAAGGGTAAGGACATGGAGCTTAACATCGAAGCCGGCGGCAAGCTGCACTACAAACGCAACCAGCCGGGCAAGAACCTTGATCTCAATGTCGATATCCTGGAATTCAATGGCGATAACTTCGACGTTGGCGTCGGCATCCTCCGCAGCACCTTCGTCGTCACCCAGCCACCGCATCTGCAAGACAAAAAGATGAAAATGACCGTCGATGGCGTGGAGCTGACCAAGGTGGAATGATGATTAGTGCTTCGAAATCAAATATCTTTGCTATTTTTGAGTCTTTTTCTCATTAAAGAAAATCCCGATACTGCATGACATCAACTTTTCAGGAGTGAATGTCATGCCTATTGCCTTGCTGGCGCTGACCATCAGCGCTTTTGCTATCGGGACCACCGAATTTGTCATCGTCGGCCTGTTGCCGACCATCGCCGCCGATCTGGGCGTGAACCTGCCGTCGGCCGGCCTGCTGGTCAGCCTGTATGCGCTGGGCGTCGCCGTCGGCGCGCCGGTGCTGACCGCGCTGACCGGCAAGGTGCCGCGCAAGGCGCTGCTGGTGTCGCTGATGGTGCTGTTCACCCTCGGCAATCTGCTGGCGTGGAAAGCGCCCGGCTACGAATCGCTGGTGATCGCCCGCATCCTGACCGGCCTGGCGCACGGTGTGTTCTTCTCGATCGGCTCGACCATCGCCACCTCGCTGGTGCCCAAGGAGAAGGCCGCCAGCGCGATCGCCATCATGTTCACCGGCCTGACCGTGGCGCTGGTGACCGGAGTGCCGCTGGGTACCTTCATCGGCCAGCACTTCGGCTGGCGCGAGACTTTCCTGGCCGTGTCCGCGCTGGGCGTGCTGGCCTTCGTCGGCAGCCTGCTGTTCGTGCCGTCGACGATCAAGCACAGCAAGCCGGCCTCGCTGCTGCAACAGGTGAAGGTGCTGGGCGAGCCGCGCCTGCTGCTGGTGTATGCGATCACCGCGCTGGGCTACGGCGGCTCGTTCACCGCCTTCACCTACCTGGCGCCCATCCTGCAAGATGTCACCGGTTTCAGCGCCAACACCGTGGGCCTGGTGATGCTGGTGTACGGCGTGTCTGTCGCCGTGGGCAATATCTGGGGCGGCAAGCTGGCCGACCAGCGCGGCCCGATCGGCGCGTTGAAGATCATCTTCCTCGGCCTGGCCGCCGTGCTGTTCGTGCTGAGCTTTGCCGCGCCGTACAAATGGCTGGTGCTGGCGACCGTGCTGGCGTGGGGCGCCGTGGCCTTCGGTAATGTCGCCGGCTTGCAAGTGTATGTGGTGCAGCAGGCGGAACACTTCACGCCGCGCGCCGTCGACGTCGCCTCGGGCCTGAACATCGCCGCCTTCAACGTCGGCATCGCCGGCGGCGCCTGGGGCGGCGGCCTGATCGTCGATCACTTCGGCCTGGTGCATACCGGCTGGGTCGGCGGCCTGGTGGTATTGGGCGCGCTGGGCCTGACTGTGCTCAGTGGTCGCCTGGACCGCCTGAATCCGCGGCCCGCCAGCATAGGCGAGAAATCGCTCCAGGCGCTGGCCCACTAGCAGCAAGCTATTCCCCCACTGCGCTGCGTCCTGCGCTCAGGCTTGCGTCGGCATTGCTTGCTGGCGTGTAGCGTGATGGCGGTACAGCTGCATCGTTGCGGCCAGGCTGCAGGCGGCTGCAAAACTCAGCCACAATGCCGGAGCGGCCTTGTCGCCGCTGGCTTCGATCAGCGCGGTGGCGATGGCCGGCGTGAAGCCGCCGAAGACCGCCGTGGCCAGGCTGTAGGCCAGCGAGAAGCCGGCGGTGCGCACCGACACCGGCATCACCTCGGTGAGCGCCACCACCATCGCGCCGTTGTAGCTGCCGTACAGGAAGGACAGCCACAACTCCACCATCAGCATCCGCTCGAAGCCGGGATCGGCCACCAGCCAGCGCATCGCCGGATAGGCGCTGGCCATGGTCAGCGCGGCAAACACGATCAGCAGCGGACGGCGGCCGACGCGGTCCGACAGCGCGCCCATCACCGGCAGCCAGATGAAGTTGGACAGGCCGACGCACAGTGTGACGATCAGGCTGTCGCCGGTGCTGAGCTTGAGCACCGTCTTGCCGAAGGTCGGCGTGTAGATCGTGATCAGGTAGAACGACACGGTGGTCAGCGCCACCAGCATCATCCCGGCCAGCACCAGGCCCCAGTTGTCCAGCATCGAGCGCAGGATGGCGCGCAGGTCCGGCTTATGGGTGCGGCGCTTGAACTCCTCGGTCTCCTGCAGTGAGCGGCGGATCACGAACAGCACCGGCACGATCAGGCAGCCGATGAAGAAGGGAATGCGCCAGCCCCAGGCGCCCATTTCGGCCGGTGTGAACCACAGGTTCAAGCCATAGCCCAGCGCCGCCGCCACGATGATGGCGACCTGCTGGCTGGCCGATTGCCAGCTGACGTAATAGCCCTTGTTGCCCGGCGTCGCCATTTCGGACAGGTAGACCGACACCCCGCCCAGTTCCGCGCCGGCCGAGAAACCCTGCAGCAGGCGGCCGGCCAGCACCAGCGCCGGCGCCAGCGCGCCGATGCTGGCGTAGCCGGGGACGCAGGCGATCAGGACGGTCCCCAGCGCCATCAGGGCCAGCGTGACGATCAAGCCTTTGCGGCGGCCGACCCGGTCGACATAGGCGCCCAGCACGATCGCGCCGAGGGGACGCATCAGGAAGCCGGCGCCGAAGGTCATCAGCGTCATCATCAGCGACGCCACCTCGTTATCGGCCGGGAAGAAGGTCTTGGCGATGGCGGTCGCGTAGAAACCGAACAGAAAAAAATCGAACATTTCCATGAAATTGCCGCTGGTAACACGCAGCACCATACCGACGCGGGACGGCGTCGCCATTGATTGGGCAGTCATCGTAGTATCTCCGGAGGGAAGGGAAGGAAGGGCTTAGCGCGCGGCCGCTGTAGTGGATGGAACCGGATCGAGGCCGCTGGCGCTGACCGCGTCGCGCGCCTGCGGCGACGCCAGGAAATCCAGCAGGCGGCGCGCCGCCTGCGGATGGCGCGCGCCGACCGGAATGCCGGCCGCAAAGCGGGTGATGCTCTGCACCGGTTCCGGCAGGCGGGCGACGAAGGTGGCGCCAGGCACCGGCAGGATTTCGCTCACCTGCTGGAAGCCCAGTTCATACTTCCCCTCGGCCACCGTGACGGCGACCGGAGTTTTTGGCACCATGTGCGCCTTGGGTTTGACAGCCGCTTCGATGTCGAGTTTTTTCAGCAGCTCACGCTCGATGTAGACCCCGCTGGCGCTGTCGGAATAGGCGATCGACTCGGCCTGCAACATCGTCTGGCGGAGCGCCGCCACGCTGGAGATGTCCGGCAGCGCGTGGCCGCTGCGCACCACCAGCCCGATGCGCGAGTCGGCCAGTTCGGTGCGGCTGGCGCGGTCGACCTTGCCCTCGGCGATCAGCTGGTCCAGCGCGTAGCCGACCATGATGACGACATCGGCCGGCTCGCCGCGCGCCAGGCGATTCGGGATCGCCTCCGGCGCCTTGCCCATCGACGGTCCCCAGGCGGTGCTCAGCGTGTCGCCGCTGGCCGTTTCGTAGCGTGGCTGCAGCGCTTTGTAGGCGGCGGTGAAACCGCCCGAATTCATGACGTCGATTTGTTCGGCGCTGGCGGCCGACGCGGCCAGCGCGAACACGATCGATACAGCGGTGGCGGGGATGGAACGGCGATGCATGCTGGTCTCCTGATTGGTCTAACTCCATTTGTCAGGCAATTATCTGGGCTTGCATCGATAATGTATATTGCATAATTTATTGCAATTGATCAGATAAATGCATCAATGGGGCTTGCCTGTCAGCTCCTCTTTCAGCAATTCATATAGGCGCTGGGTGGCGGGTGCGAAGATGCGGCCGGAGCGGCGTATCACCCCCAGCGTGCGCTCGATGCCCTGGCCCGCCAGCGGTACCGCGCGCAGCATGGCGCCGGCGGCCCCGGCCGGCATCGACAGCTGCGGCACGACCGCTATGCCGAGACCCGAGCGCACCAGCTCCAGCAAGGTGGAGACGTGGCGCGCCTCGATGAAGGAACTGGGGCGTTGCTCGGCCGGCGCCATCGCCTGGTCCAGCACCATGCGGTTGCCGCTGGATTTGGCGACGGTCATGTAGGGGTACTTGCCGATTTCGTCCCAGCTGACGCTGCGCTTGCGCGCCAACGGATGGCCGGCAAGACAGGCCAGCACAAAGCGTTCTTTCAGTATCGGCTCGAAATCGATGCCTTGCTCGCCGTCGCCCAGGAAGTTGATGCCGAAATCCGCGTCGCCGCGGGCGACGATGTTCAGCACTTCATGCGCCCCTTCGTCGGCTACGCGCAGGCGGATGCCGGGCAGCTCGGTGTTGAAGCGCTGCAGGATGGGCGGCAGGAAGTTGTGCGCGACCGATGGCACGCAGGCCACAGTGACCTGGCCGAAATGGCTGCGCGAGATGTCGCTGATCTTGTGCAGCGAGCGCTCCACGCCATCCAGGATCTCGACCGCCTTGGTGAAGAATTCGCGGCCCATCAAGGTCAGCGCCACACGCCGCGTGCTGCGTTCGAACAGCTTGACGTTGAGCGCTTCCTCCAGCTTGCTGATGCGGCGCGACAGCGCGGGCTGCGACAGGTTCATGGTGGCGGCGGCGGCGCGGAAGCCGCCTTGTTCGACCACGGCGACCATGGCCTGCAAATCGTTCAGATCAAACCGCAGTTGGTTCATAGTGTCGTATCAATGAAAAAGAGCGCGCAGCCAGATGGCGAGGCCAATCATTGTACCGGTCGCTGCGGCAGGTGTATATTGGCGGCGAATTGAATCATTGGATCGCCCCCTCATGTCTGCTGTTTCCCTGTTCTGCCTGGTCTTCGCCTATTTCGCCTTGCTGCTGGCCGTGGCCTGGCGCACCTCCCGCAACGCCACCAACGACAGCTTCTTCATCGGTAACAAGCAGAGCAACTGGATGCTGGTCGCGTTCGGCATGGTCGGCACCACGCTGAGCGGGGTCACCTTCATCAGCGTGCCGGGCGCCGTCGGCCGCGACGGCTTTGGCTACCTGCAAGTGATACTCGGCTATGTGCTCGGCTACATCGCCGTCGCTTACATCCTGCTGCCGCTGTACTACCGCCTCAAGCTGACCTCGATCTACAGCTATCTCGACCAGCGGCTGGGCCATCGCTCCTACCAGAGCGGCGCCGCCTTCTTCATCCTGTCGCGCACCTTGAGCGCGTCGGCCCGGTTGTACCTGGTGGTCAACATCCTGCAAGCGACCATCCTCGACAGCCTGGGCGTGCCGTTCTGGCTGACCACGCTGGTGATCCTGGCCATGATCCTGCTCTACACCTATGAAGGCGGCGTCAAGACCATCGTCTGGACCGACACGCTGCAAACCACCGGCATGCTGCTGGGCCTGGTGATCTGCGCCGGCTGGCTGCTGGGTCAACTGGACCTGAGCCTGCCCGCCAGCCTGGCGGCGATGGAGGCGCATGGCTTGACCCACGTCGTCACCACCTCGGTCGACAGTCCCGCGTATTTCTGGAAGCAGGTGCTGGCCGGCTTCTTCATCGTGCTGGCGATGACCGGCATGGACCAGGAGATCATGCAGAAAAATATCTCCGTGCAGACGCTGCGCGATTCGCAAAAAAACATGCTGTTGCTGACGGCGATCCTGACCGGCGTGCTGCTGCTGTTCATGTTCCTTGGCGGCCTGCTATACCTGTACGCGCCCACGGTGGGCCTGGCGGCGAGCGGCGACAAATTGTTCCCGGCCGTGGTGATGCAGCACATGCCGGCCGCCGTGCAGCTGATCTTCTTCATCGGCCTGGTGTCCGCGCTGTTCCCCAGCGCGGACGGCGCCATGACCGCGCTGACCTCGACCTTCTGCATCGACATCCTCGGCATGCAGCGCCGCGCCGACCTGCCGGAAGCGGCCAAGGTGCGCCTGCGCCACCGCGTCCACCTGGGCTTCTGCGCGCTGTTCCTGCTGCTGGTGCTGCTGTTCAAATGGGTGGACAACGCCAGCATGATCGGCCTTGTGTTGAAGCTGACCGGCTATACCTATGGTCCGTTGCTTGGCCTGTTCGCCTTCGGCATCCTGACCCGCCGCAGCGTGCGCGACCGCTGGGTGCCGCTGGTGGCGCTGGCCGGTCCGGCGCTGTGCTATGTTATTGATTACAATCAAAAATTGCTGCTCGGCAGCTATCGGCTGGGCCTGGAGCTGCTTATCATGAACGGATTGCTGGTGTTCACCGGGCTGCTGTTGATCTCCAAACCGAGACAGTAACGATGGCATGCAGTATCATTCTTGCAAATTACGCAATCACCTGGAGTACAAATGAGCAGATCCCCGTTTTCCTACATTCGTAGCGGCTTCGCCTTTTGCTGGCGCGCGCTGGACACCGGCCGCCGCGCGCTGCTGAACCTGTTGTTCCTGCTGGTGCTGATCATCCTCGCCTACGCCATCTTCGGCGGCGGCGCCAAGCCGCTGTCGCCCAAGACCACGCTGGTGCTGAACCTGAAGGGCCAGTTGGTCGAACAGTCCAACAACAACGCGCGCGACGCGCTGCTGACCAGCGTGCGCGGCGGCGAGACCCACAAGATGATGCAGCTGCGCGACGTGCTGTCGGTGCTGGAGACGGCCGCCAAGGATCCCGAGATCACCGGCGCCGTGCTGCTGACCGACGAGATGGAAGGCGGCGGCCAGGCCATGCTGCGCGAAGTGGCGGCCGGCATCGACCGCTTCAAGGCTGCCGGCAAGCCGGTGGTGGCCTGGGGCGCCAGCTACGACCAGCGCCAGTACCTGCTGGCCGCGCATGCCAACGAGGTGTATCTGCACCCGATGGGCATGGTGCTGCTGGAAGGCTTCGGCCGCTATCGCAACTACTACCGCGACGCGCTCGACAAGGTGGGCGTGACGGTCAACCTGCTGCGCGTCGGCACCTACAAGAGCTTCGGCGAACCCTACATCGCCAACGGCCCGTCGCCGGCGGCGGTCGAGGCGGAATCGTACCTGAACAACGCGCTGTGGGCCTCCTACACCGGCGATGTCGAGAAAGCGCGCAAACTGCCGCAAGGCCAGGTCATGAAGACCATCAACGACCTGCCGGCGCAAGTGGCCGCCGCCAACGGCGACCTGGCCAAGGTGACCCTGTCGGCCAAATGGGTCGACGGCCTGAAAACCAAGGATGAAGTGCGCGACATGATGATCAAGCGCGGCGCGCGCGACACCGAAGGCAAGAGCTTCCGCCAGATCAGTTTTGAAGACTACCTGGCCCGCGTGCACACCAAGTTCACCGGCGATGCCGTCGGCGTGATCGTGGCGCAGGGCGAAATCAGCGACGGTACTACCGGCCCGGGCGCCATCGGCGGCGATTCCACCTCCAAGCTGATACGCGCCGCACGCGAGGACGACCATATCAAGGCCGTGGTGCTGCGCGTCGATTCGCCTGGCGGCAGCGCCTTCGCATCGGAACTGATCCGCCGCGAGCTGGAACTGACCCGCGCCGCCGGCAAGCCGGTGGTGGTCTCGATGGGTAACGTCGCAGCATCCGGCGGCTACTGGATCTCGATGTCGTCCGACGAAGTGATCGCCGATCCGAACACCATCACCGGCTCGATCGGCGTGTTCGCCATCCTGCCGACCGCCGACAAGGTGATCGACAAGCTGGGCATCCATACGGCCGGCCAGCCGACCACCTGGCTGGGCGACGCTGGCAATCCATTGCGTCCGCTCGACCCGCGCTTCGGCCAGGTAATCCAGGGCAGCATCAACCACATCTACGCCGAGTTCACCGGCCGCGCCGCCAAGGCCCGCAAGACCACGCCGGAAAAAATCGACGCCGTGGCGCAGGGCCGCGTATGGACCGGCGCACAAGCCAAGGAACGCGGCCTGGTCGACACGCTGGGCAGCTACACCGACGCGCTCAAATCGGCCGCCAAGCGCGCCAAGCTGACCGACTACCGCGTGGTCTATATCGAACGCGAAGCCAGCAAATTTGACCGCGTGATCGAAATGGTGGGCGGTTCGGCGGCGCAGGCGGTGGCGCAGGCCATCAGCGCGCAGGTCAAGCTGGGCGTGACCGCCAGCACCGGCCTGCCGCCTAACGCGGCGACAGGTATCGTCAACGACCTGGGTTGGCTGTCGGAGATCACGGCGGCGCACAAGCCGTTCACCGCGATCACCCATTGCCTGTGCGAGTCGCCTTGATATGAGCGGCGAGATCGCCATCCGCGCCGCAGCGCGCGGCGACGAGGAGGCCTTGTCCGCAGTGGGCAAGGCCAGCTTCCTCGAAGCGTTTGCCGGCATCCTGGACGGCGGCGACATCATCGCGCATTGCGAACTGCAGCACGCGGCGTCCGTCTACCGCGACTGGCTGGCCGACGACGCCATGCGCATCTGGCTGGCGGAAGCCACGCCGGGCAGGGCGCCGATAGGTTACCTGGTGCTGGCGCCGGCCAAGCTGCCGGTGGCCGATCCGCGCGCGGACGACCTGGAAATCAAGCGCATCTACCTGCTGCACCGTTTTCACGGCCAGCGCGTCGGCAAGCGCTTGATGGATGCGGCGGTGGCGGAGGCGCGCGCACGCGGCGCGGGCCGCGTGCTGCTGGGCGTGTATGCTGGGAACCACGACGCGTTGGCGTTCTACCAGCGCTGCGGCTTTGAACGGATCGGCCAACGCACCTTCCGCGTCGGCGATACCGACTACGACGACATCATGCTGGCCTTGTCGCTAGCGGCAGCGTAATCTCGAAACTGCTGCGGCCATCGGGCAGCAGCACGCAACGGGCCTCGCCGCCGTGGCGGCGGGCGATCTGGCGCACCAGCGCCAGGCCGAGGCCCGCGCCGCTGTTGTCGCGCGTGCCGCGCCGGCGATAGAACGGCTCGAACACCCGCTCGAATTCCTCTTCCGGTATCCCCGGACCGCTATCCCAAACCGCCAGCGTTGCCAGTCCCTCGTTGCAGGCGATGCTGACGTGCGCTGGCGGCACGCCGTGGCGGTGCGCGTTCTCCAGCAGGTTGCGCAGCAGCCGGCGCAGCAGGCGCGGGTCGCCCTGCATCACGGCGGAGGCGCCGTTGAGCAACGCGTCGTCGTAGCGTGCGCATTCCTCGGCGGCCAGCGCCAACAGATCCAGTTCTTCCAGTTCCGCGTTGTCGCAGACGGCGCCGAGGCGGCTGGCCAGCAGGATCTCATCCAACAGGTCGTTCAATTCGGCGATGTCCTGTTCCAATCCGGCGCGGCGCTTGGGATCGACGCCGTCCTTGATCAATTCCAGCGCCAGGCGGATGCGCGCCAGCGGCGTGCGCAGTTCGTGCGAGGCGTTGGCCAGCAGCGTCTTGTGCGCGCCCACCAGTTGTTCGATCTGGTCGGCGGCGCGGTTGAAGCTTTGCGCCAGTCGCGCGATTTCATCCTTGCCTTCGACCGGCACGCGCGCCGTCAGGTCGCCGGCGCCCAGCGATTCCACGCCTTGCTGCAAGCGCTCCAACCGTTTGGTCAACCGCCGCACCAGCGGGAAGGCGGCGATGCCTATGCCCAGCGCCAGCAGCAGCAGGGCGTTGTGCAGCATGGCCTTGGGCCGCGTGAAACCCAGCGGTTCGCTGGACAGCAAACGGCGGCCGTCCGGCAGGTGCACATAGGATTCGGGTGGCGGTCCGCCCATGCCGTGCTGCTTCCAGTGATGCGATGGGAGGGGCATGCCGACCACCGCCAGCGGCTCCCAGTTGCGGCTGAACAGTGTCATATGCGCATTCAGGCCGGCGGCCATGCGCTCCAGCGCGGCCTGTTGTTCGGCCGGCGGCGCGTTGGCCGGCGCCAGCGAATTCTGGATCACCGTCGCCAGCGTGGCGTTGGAGCGTTCCAGCGGCCCGCCGCTGCGGTTCCACACCAGCACCACCGCCAGCGCGAACAGCAGCAGGCTGAAAAGCAGGGCCACGTAAAAGCGGAAGTAGAGGCGCGGCAGGCCCCAGCTGAAGCGCGAGGAGGCCATCAGTCCTGCACCTTGGCGAACAGATAGCCGGCGCCGCGCACGGTGATGATGCGGCGCGGTTTCTTGGGATCGTCCTCGACGGCGGCGCGGATGCGCGACATGTGGACGTCGATCGAGCGGTCGAAGGCTTCCAGCGGCTCGCCCTTGAGCAGGTCCATCAGGCTCTCGCGCGACAGCACGCGGCCGGCGTGGCGGGCCAGCACCAGCAGCAGGTCGAACTGGTAGGAGGTCAGCTCGCAGGACACGCCGTCCAGCCGCGCGGCGTGGGCGGCCGGGTCGATCTCGAGCCGGCCGAAGCGCAGGAATTCGGCGTCGCGCTGGGCCGCGCCGTCGGGCTGGTGGCGGTGCTCGACGCGGCGGCGCAGGATGGCGCGCAGGCGGGCCAGCAGCTCGCGTGGTTCGAAGGGTTTGGGCAGGTAATCGTCGGCGCCGATTTCCAGGCCGATGATGCGGTCGATGGCGTCGCCGCGCGCGGTCAGCATCAGCACCGGAATGTCGGACACGGCGCGCAGCTGGCGGCAGACATCAAGACCGTCCATATCGGGCAGCATCAGGTCCAGGATCACGGCGTCGACTTCGCCGGCCGTTATGTGCTCCAGCGCCGCGCGGCCGTTGGGCGCGTGCGTGACGCGAAAAGCCGCCTGGCTCAGATACTCGGTGAGCATCTCGGCCAGGCGGGGGTCGTCTTCGACCAACAGAATGTGATCAGCCATGCGGGTCAGCCATTAGGTTTATGTATGAGGTTCACGCGGACCATTCTACGGACAGGCGACCCGCATCACAAGACGGCTTAGCCGTGGCGTCCGTGGCGTTCGTGCATCTGGCCCAGGTGCTCGGCCAGCTTCTGGCGCTGTGCCGGCGTAAGGGTATCACCTACGTCGGCCAGCAACTGCACGATGCGCTTCGACGCCTGGTCGGCCAGCGCCAGGCCTGAGGCGCGGGTGGTTTCCAGCGCCGAGCGGTCGATAGTGGCGGCGGACATCTGCTCGACCACCTGCTTGTGGATCTGGTGCAGCTGCTCGTGCAGTGGCTTGATGTCGGCCATGGCGGCCTTCACCAGCGGCTCGATCTTGGCCTTCTGCGCATCGGTGGCGTCGACTTCGACGTACAGGTGCTTGAGCATGCGCTCCATATGGGCGCTGGCGTCGATGGCGGCGTGCGGCCCGCCCGTGCCCATGTGGCGTTCGACAGCGAAGGCGCCGACGCCCACGACCAGCGTGGAGCCCAGCAGGAATGCAGCGACGGTTTGGCGGTTAAAGATACTCATGTTTTATCCTCGTTTGGTGAATGTGGGAGACAACGAGGCCAGTGTGCGCCGCCAGCGTGAAGCGGCGATGTCGCGCCGGTAAAGATATGTAAAGCCACATTAACGCAAAGCGTGCAAAGTCCTTGATTTGTATCGAGTTTGTAACCTCCGGCGGGCTGCGACTGACAGCGGCAGGGGCCTGTGCTAGAGTCCACGCATTGACCGCCATGGTGTATCTGCCATGGACACGCACGCATAAAAAAGGACCAAGATGGAATCGCAAGCCAAGCCGAGTTTGAACGCCACCCCACCGCAGCGCAGCCGCCGTTCCAAGGTCGTCGGCAGCGTCATCGCCGTCGCCGCCATGGCGGGGCTGGGCGGCCTGGCGTGGTAC